>JBDGTS010000027.1:0-4986 GCA_042216675.1 Halobacteriaceae archaeon
CCCCGCGAGTCCATCCCGATTCTTCGCGCCGTCTCAGGAAGTTAGTAGCCGTCACTGGCGCGTCTCGCGTCCCTTTCTACGCCCCTTCAAGTAAGGTAGCGTCCCCTACGCGAATCAGAGTCCAGTCGTTCAACGAACGCACCCAGACGCCGCCTGCCAATCCGGACGTAGTGAACGGAGGGGGTCGCCGTGGCGCTTAGATACGCCGAGCGTGGCCGCGGCCGCCACGACGTGGTGATGGAGGCGTGTCCCTGCGGGTACAACTTCGACCCCTGCGAGTTCCGGCACCTCCACTTCCTGCGTGACCATGACCCGGAGGACTTCGGCCTGTCGTCGCTGGGAGATCGGAGCGACGCCGACGGCCCCCTGATCGAGCCGAACCCTGTCGTCGCGACCGACGGAGGTGAGGCCAGTGAGTGAACGCGACTCGACCACCCGGCGTGGTGTTATCGCCGGGGTTGGTGGACTGATCGCGTCGCTCGCCGGTTGCTCCAGTACCGACGAGGAGCCGGCACCGACGGACACGCAAACCACGGAGGCGATACAGACGGCATCCAACGATGGGGGCGGCCTCAGTCCCTCGGACCCGGACTCTGACGGCGACGGCCTGATGGACGGCTACGAGTACCACCGTCTTAACACCAGTCCGACCGACCCCGACAGCGACGACGACGGTTACTCAGACGGCACCGAACTCGCCAACCTCACCGACCCGACCGATCCCGCCGACTCACCAGACCCGGCTACGTCTTCGAGGTGGTCGGAGTGAACGACTCCGAGGCCGAGTCGATCACCTGCCCCGGTTGTGATTCCGAGCCGGAGTTTGTACCGCCGGACGGGAAGGCGCTCTGTGAGACCTACGAGTGTCGCGTAATCCTCTACGAGGTGGAGCGATGAGCCGGAGCATCGAGCGGTGTACCGTCGTCCGGACTGACGACATAGACCCGGAGACGGCCGTCGTCCGGTACCGAGAGACGGCGACCGGCTGGGAGGTTAAGACGCCGAAGGACGCCGAGTTCCGATCCTTTGCTCGCGGTGAGGCCGAGGAGAGCGACGTTCTCCAGCTCATCGCAGAGAAGTGGGATGCTCGGTTCGGCGACCCGGACCGCTTCGAGCGGGACGTGGAGATCGAGACGACGCAGGGCACGCTGGACGATCTGGGCGGACAGGCCCGCGCGGATGGGGGTGCTACCGACCGATGACTGACTCGCCCACCGGACTCCGTACGCCGGAGTCTCAGGAGTCCTACCCCGTCGAAGTCCACCGGATGGGCGGTCGAGAACCGGACGGAACGCCCACGGTTCTCGACCGCTGGACGTTCTCAGCCCGGAAGGTTCGACGCGTCGTCGAGGACGTGCTGACCGGCGACGTGCTGAACGCGACGGCCGGGAAGACGAAGCTTCGCCACGGCGGGGGAGAAATCGTCCGGAACGACATCAACGAGGACATCGACGCCGACCACCACCTCGACGTCTGCGTCATCGACGAACACTTCGAGGACAACAGCTTCGACGTCTGCATCCTCGACCCGCCTTTCGACGAGGGGCAGGCCGACGAACGGTACGGCGGCTTCCACGCCCGCGACATCAACGCGGCCCGGCAAGCGCTCGCGAACCTGACTCGGCCCGGCGGCCGTCTCGTCGAGTTCGGATGGAACAGCCACGGGGCGTCGGCGTTCCCCGGCTGGCGTCGCGAGGAGCTTCACATCTTCCAGCGCGGCCCGTGCCTTCCCGACGTGTTCGGCGTCGTGGACCGGAACCACCAGACGACGCTTCCGGACGGTGGTGAGCGATGAACTCCTCTTCCGAGTCCATCAGGTGCGACCACTGCGGCCATGAGGGGCCCACCGACTCGGCGGACTACTACGGTCGGGAGATCGAGGTCTGCGAGAACTGCGGTGCGGAGGTGAGCCGATGAACCCCCGTCCCACCTGTGCGGTCTGCGGCCGGGGCGTCGCTCCCGACTCCGACCACGTGAAGGTCGAGGCCGAGGCCGTCAAGATGCGCGACCGGAACGACGTGGACACCTACTACCTCCACGACCGGTGCGCGCGCCGAGTGATCGGGGGGTGGCGAAAGCCATGAGCGGCCCCGAGTTCGTCCGGGCGTCAGCGCTCTACGACGCCCGCGAAGGCGTCCACACGCTCGCCCACGTCGAGATGCGCGCCGACTACGCCATCGCCGCGACCCCGGAGGTGCGTCGGCTGTGAGCACCGCGTGGGGACTCGTCGCGTTCACGGTCATGGTGTGGGTGCTCGGCGCTGGCTACGGGTGGTATCTCCGAGCGCGCTACGCTCAGAAACGGGGGGATGCGGTGTGAGGTCCATCGTCCCCGCCTGCCACGAATATCAGGCCGAACACCTGTTCGCTGATCTCGCGGCGTTCTTCGCCTGCGACCGGCGAGTAAAAGAAGGCGAGGGTTCCCAGACAGGAACCTTCGAGGTTGACGGCGAGACGTGGCAGGTCAAGCTCTACTATCAGGACTCCGGCATCGTCACCCCAAGCGGCGACGAACTGCCGACCGGCACCGAGTGGCGGCTCGACGAGGTACGTGAGTTCCGTCTCGCCGTCGAGCGCGCCAGCGACGAGGACCCGACCGGCGAGCAGTCCTTCAACGCTCACCTCCGGCCCCGGTGGAAGGGGATGGAGGTCGAGAATGACCACGGCGACACCTTCGAACTCGACCTTCCCCCGCTCCCCGGTGACGAGGCGATCAGCGTTCGGATCAACGGGAGTAACATCGACTTTGAGCGGTACGGCGAACTGCTCCGCCGGGGCTTCGACGCGGTCGGCGTCGGCGCGCGGTACTTCCGCGACCCGCTCCCCCTTTCGACGGTCACCGACGCCGAGGTGTACGTGCGTCTCTCGAAGGACGTGAGCGGCCCCGTACACGCTCGCGACGGTGCCATCGCAGAGATGGGCCACCTCTTGGAGAACGACCGGCAGGGCTACCGGAAGGTCGTTCAGAACGACGACGACAACCACGGCCAGAACCTCCCCGGGTTCTATCACACGGTGACGCTCGGTTCTCGACGAGTCCGCGAGGCGTTTCCGTCACACGCGACGCCGAAGGAGGTGAAGCACTACTACGCGAAGGAAGCCCGTGAACGCGACGAGAGCGACCCGCTCGCCCACCCGAAGGTCGGTGCCAGTTATCAGGTGAGCCAGTGGGACGGGAGCGTCCGGCTCACCGAGGGCGGCGTCGAGCGCGCCGACGGTGAAGCCGTGACCATGACCGAGATGCGCGACGAACTCGAAACGACGCTCCGGTCCGTGCTCGCCGACGCCGGCCTCGACCTCGCCCCCTCCGGCGGAGAACCGCCCGAGGAGCGCGAACAGGGGGATCGTGTCGGCCCCTACGTCGTCGATGCGTACTTCCGAGCCGAGGTGAGCGACGGCTGGGACGAACCGATCAGTCTCGATCTCACCCACATCCGGCAGGAGCAGGAGAGTGTCGTCGTCCGGCACCTGTCAGATGGCCTCAGCCCCGTGCAGTGGGAGAGTCTCGACACGCTGGTATCGGACGGCGGCGAGGTCGCGCCGGCCGACATAGCCGAGGAGAACGACCGTCACGTCGGGAGCGTCCGCCGTGCGCTTCGCGAGATGAGCGATCTGGTGGAACGGGAGCGCGCCCGCGTCTCGCTCGCGAGTGAGTACGTCGCAGAGATGGTTCACGACGCCGTGAAGGAAGCGCGCGAGAGCTACGAACGCGCCGCGGAGACGACCGCGAAGGCCGTCGAAGCCGCCGAGCGCGGACTCGACGAGACGATGAGCGCGTTCGTTGCATGGGCCGCTCGCCACGGCGTTGACGTGGACGGCGCGAAAGATGCGCGAATGACGCTTCGGTACGGCGAGAAGCCCAGTAACAAAGAGTTGGTCCGCGCGCTTCGGGCGGGACTCCGCGTCTGGACCGACGCGGGCCTCCCGGCGGAGGACTACCGCATGGCCCGCGTCGAGTTCGCGGGTGAAGGTGGCTCTGCGAAGGTGTGGCGCTACCTCGCAGACAGTAACGTGAGCTAACCGCGGACTGCCGCCGGCCGGGAGCGCCCCGGTCGGCGGATAGCCGTGGCTCTGTTCTACACCCCGAGTTACGAAACTATGGTTTCTACAAACGACCAAGTAAGGAAACTGAAGTTGTTTTACTCAGGGCGGTCGGCGCGATCGGGCCGGCGCCGTGCTCGACGGCGAGCGCGCCGCCGAACGGGGGCCGTTACGTTCCCCGTTAGGCGTGTCCCTAAGGGGACAACATCAAAACACCCCGCACCGCGTCCGCGACAGCGGACGCGAAAACGCCCCCCTCCCCGCCGCGACCGCCACGGCCCCCGCCGTGATCGAGGCGAAGCACCCGCCGGTTGACCGGCGTTCCTCTCGGAAGTTAGAGAGAAAACGGCGACGAAACAGTATCAGGATTCCGAGAGAAGCCACGCGCGACATAAAGGGACGTACGCTCCGGGCCGGTGAGTCTGTGGAATCGCGACGGTTCCATAAACTCAGAACACGTCTGAAACGGGCACCTTCCGCTGCTGACTGTCCCGATGGCCGCCCGCCCCGTACCACGTCGAACCGGGGAGCCTCGACGCCGGGAGCCGCCGACTGTTCACTACCTGAATCCCGCTCCCCCGCTTCCGGAACGCCACGAACACGTAGGAGCCGCCCGCGGCGGCGAGGCGGTCGTGGTACTCCTCGAAGATGCGGAAGCGCGGGTAGTCCCGCGACAGGTCCGTGCTCTTGATTTCGACCGGGCGGCCCTGCCGGTCCACCGCGTCGCACCAACTCGTGTGCTCACCCGCGCGCCGAAGCCGGTACTCCTCGGCGGCGGCCCGCTCTGCCAGCGTCCCCGTGCGATTAGCCTTGTGCGATGGCATTCTGTCGCCTCGTACGCGTCATATCTATATACCTACACCGGGCGCCGTCGCGTCGGTCATGGCCGGCCGGAGGGAGCGACAGCGACCGACGATTCCCCTATGACCATACGCGTGTACGGGGG
>JBDGTS010000027.1:5086-25431 GCA_042216675.1 Halobacteriaceae archaeon
CGGAGGGAGCGACAGCGACCGACGATTCCCCTATGACCATACGCGTGTACGGGGGGTGTGTGGACGCGGACAGTCGCGGAGGGCGTCGCCGTCATCCAGTTAGTTCCTCCACGCTGTCCACGGCTTCACGATGCTCTCCGTCCTGCCATTCTTCCCACCGACTGTTTACCCACGACTTGCCAAACGGGACGTATGCGGCCGTGTCACGGTCGGATAGCCCGTCCCGCTTGCACCGCACGACTGTCCACACCGCGACGTTCCACGCGGCCGTTTCTGGGTCGGGAGTTCCATCGTCACCGGTCGGACGCTCCCACTCCCACGCGGTCGCCTCCTTGTCGTTGTAGCGCCAGTCTGTCGGCGGGATGCCGTCGATCGAGAGGATTTGCCCGCGCCCTTTCCGGTTCTTCACCGTCTCGTAGATCGTCGCCGACTTCTTGCCCTCCTTGTGGACGGCTTCAGCCATCACCCGGATCGCGGGGTGTACGTCGCCGCCGTCGTGCCCGACGATGATGATCGAGCCGCCGTACTTCCGGACCTTGTAGACGAGCGGCGCCAGTTTCGCACCTGCCTCGGCGCCGGACTTTCCCCGACCGCTCGCGTGACTGCTCGCCTCGTCGAAGATGAACAGCTTGTGCGTCCCCTCGCCGTTCATCACGGCGTCCTGATCCTGCTTGAACCAGTCCATCACGTCAGGGTAGTTCGCGATCCACTCGTCGCTCTCGCGAAGTGTGCGAATGTTGCTCGCCACCTCACCGCCGGGATGGGTCCGCTTCCAAAGTTGCCCCGCGAGACAGGCAAAGTCCGTCTTCCCCGACCCCGGCGGCGCGAAGATGTACCACAGGATCGCTTCCCGGTCGAGAAGGTCCTCCACGTCCATGAGCGCCTGCATCCCCGATATATCGGCGCGTTGGTTCGCGTCACCCGTCATGAGTTTGAGCGTCTGCGTGTCGCCGTGGTCCATCGCCTCGCGCGCGACAGCCGTCGATTCGTTCCGGAGCGTCCGCCGGTACATCTCGGTGCTCTCGACGCGGGCCGGCATCGCCGCCCGAACCTCCGTGGGGAGTTCGGACGGATCGTACTCTTGGGAGAGGATAGAGAGGTAGCGCGACAGTTGCGGGTCCTGAACCCGGCCCGTGTGCTCGCGCACTTCGGGGTCCCGCTGGCCGTAGCCTTCCGCGTGCTCGCGAAACTGCGCGGGAGTGTAGAGGTCCTCACCGCCGTCGTCGGTCATGGTCACGACTCACCTCCGTCGGTCGCGACGGCTTCCTGCTCCTCAGCAAGGCCGTTCCCTCGCTTCGGCGCGTCCGACTCAGGCGACGGGTCCGCCAGTTGGTCGAAGTCCGGCAGGTCCTCCTCGTCAAGCGTCGGGAGGTCCGTCTCCGTCACGCTCTCCGCGCGCTCCTCGTAGTCCTCGAATACCTCTTTCACTGCCGTCTTATCCAGCATCTCGCCCCGCTCGCGGGCCTGTGCCAGTCGGTTGATGAGCCGATGCTGAAGGTCCGACCCGAGTTCCGAGATGCTGTCCCGCATGATACCCAGCGAGATGTACGCCTCGGTGAGTTTGGAGTACATCGACTCCATGTGGTCCTTCGACGTGAGCACCTTCTGGTCCTCAAGCTCCGAGAGCCACACACCGCGGACGATGAGGTCCTCCGTCTCACCGTGCCAGTCGAACTCCCGAACCGCCCACGCTGACGAGCCGTTCACCGCCCACGGGTCCGGCCCCTCGACCGTCTTCTCGGCCCATATCTCGGGCGGGACGAGGTACTTCTCCACGTCGTCGGTGACGGCGTTGACGTGGAACACCTCGACGGCGTTCCGAACGCGGAGCCACCGGGCGAAGCGGAGCCCTGCGAGGAACAGCGGCGGCCCGAGGATCAGCGCCGCCGCGGCGAAGTCCATCACCCAGCGCGGAACGTGCGGGAGATCGGGCCGCGCCACGCCGATGATCAGGCCGAGGAACACCAGTATCCCGGCCGTGAGAAGCTGGGCTTCCGCGACGACGTAGGTGAAGCGGTCAGCCCACGATCGGAACGTCGGGCGAATCTCAGGCATCGGAGCCAGCCACCTCCGGAGCGCCGCCCTCCTGTCGCATCACCCAGAGCGCCGCGAGGATGAAACAGCCAATCGCCAGCGCCGAGCCGCCGAGCCAGCCGACCGTCGCGCTCCCGCCCGCCAGCGGGTTGATCGGCTTGATGCCAGTCGAGAGGTAGACGCCACCGTCGGACGTGCCGATGCTCACCGCGGCCGCCCCGCGGTACTCACCCACGTCCATCGTCACCGTCGTCTCTCCTCTGACCATGACCCGCTTCGCCTCGACTCGACGAGCGCCCGACTCGTCCACCGCGCCCAGCACGTCCGCGACCGAGACGAGCGTCGGGAGGTCCGCGTACAGTTTGACGTGCATCTCGTCGCCGTCGTACCAGTAGTCCGTCACCGAGAGGTGCGGCCCGACCCGGATCACCGTCTGGTTCGGCCCCGTCTCGCCGGTCCCATCCGAGGGAGTCGGCGTCGAGGTCGTGCTGTTCTCCTGTGCCGCTACGGTGCCGACGCCTGCACCCGCCACTACAGCGAGGAGAAGCGTCAGCGCGAATAGTGCGCGTTTCATGAGTAGGAGGGGAGCGCCCTTAGAACGAGAACGCGTCCCCGAGACTGCCCCAGATGCCGCCCACAGCGGACTGCACCTGTTGAGCGATCCAATTCGAGACGTACGAGACCACAAACTCGATCCAGCCCAGCAGCATCCCCACGGGGTCGTACCCCGCGAGGTACAGGGCCGCGCCGAGGCCCGCGATCAGCGCGACGGCCTGAATCTTATCGTCCACCTCCACCACCGGGTTGGTCCCCACGGAGGACGATGAACGCCGCGGCCAACACGAACACCGCGCCGATCATCATGGAGCCACCAGCGCCGCCGAACCCTCCGCCGCCACCAGTGCTACCGGTTCCGGCGGGATAGGTCGGCTCCAGCTTCTCCAGTTGCGCGCGGAGGTCCGCGAGTTCCGTCATCCGAGACTGATAGTCGTCGGACGAGTAGGACTGATAGTCCGTGTCCTGCGTGCCCGTCGAGGAGATCGACGTGCCGTTCCGGTTCTTCATCTCCGAGATCACGAACGTCCCGTTCATGCTGAACCGCTGACCGTCAGCGGTGAGGAGCATCTGACTCCCCGAGATGTTGGCCGTGTCGTACGTCCGGTTGACGTACCAACGCCCGTCGGTGAGGTTCGTGCTGTTGTACGACGGGGCCTGCTGGCTCATCACCAGCCCCGTGTACGTCCCCGACTGATTCGACCCGGAGCGGGCTGTGTAGTCCACGACCATGTGCGACGTGCTGGAGAGGTTCGGCGTCGAGAGTCCCAGCGTCGCCAACGACGCGGCCGCGTGGGTGAGTGCGCCCGTCTCGTTGTAGTCCGTCGCGTACTCTTGGGCGAGCGTCGAGCGCGAGATGAAGTCGCTCGGGTCGTACGTTCCGTTCTGCCACGCGTCGTGAGTCCGATTCGCGTAAGTGGCGAAGTTGGTTTCGAGGCGGTCCGTCGTCTGGTTGATTGACGACCAAATCTGACCGTATTCCTCGAAACTCATGATAGTCTGATTCTCTGATCCTTCCGTATCAGCGACGTAGAGTTTCGAGTATTCCATAAGCGACCCCTCGACACTCACGTTATCGACGTAGACAGGCGCATCTAACTCCGCATACGTCCATGCGATCTCGTCTACAGTCCCCGAGTTCTGCGACCAGTTGCCGAGTTGGTCGCTTCCGATTTTCGTCCCGTTGTCGCCGAAGACGGTCAGCGTCGGGGTCACCGTCGAGGCGTTCGCCCAGTCCATCCCCGTCACATGGATTTTGTAGTTCTGGTTGTATTGGAGGTCGATGCCGGTGTCGACTTTCGTTATTCCGTCGCCGTTCTCCCACTGGAGGTTCGCCGCCGCGCTCCCGTCGATGTCTCGCAAGGTGACGACGAGCCGGTTCGTGGTCCCCGACCGTAGCGCCATGCGGAACGTCAGGGACCCTTCAGTCCCCGAGCCGGTCGGCCGGACCATCGTGGAGAAACTCGACGGATTCGTCGCAGGCAGACCAGCGCGAGGATCACCTCCGCTGGTATCCACCTTCATCGTGTAGTTTCCCCTAATTTCGGGAGAGGATACCACACTAGCACCGGAATTTAAATCCCACAACGGCGCAGAACCGTTTTCGAAGTCGCTGAACGCGGAGGTCGCCGATGCAATCACTGCGCCGGTAGAGACGGTGCCCTGCTTACCGGCGACCGACTCCCACCCTCTCACGGGGATGCTCGTCCCGTTCGTGAGTGTGACGGTCGCGGTATAGTTTCCACCCTGATAGTTGCCGCCGTCAGACCTGACGATACTCTCATCTAACCCATCTTCGGTTTTCGCGACCCGCTCGATATACTCAGCACTCGTCAGCGAGCCATTCCACGCCTCAGCCATCACCATCTGATGCCGGGCGTAGTAGTCCTCGATGGCCTCGATACCGACCTGTCGGACTTCGGCCGCGGTCGCGTTGCTATCATTCTGCATCTTCGCGACCATCGCCGCCTCGGCCTTGCTCCACGCCACGGTTTCCGTGTCGTTCAAGTAGTTTTGCCGGACGGTGAGGTGGAGGTTCTGTTTCTCTAACTGCGACGCCGCCAACGCCTTCAGATCAGTAATCGTCTGCTGGTCCTCGATGCGATCCTGCTGTTTCCACGTCTGGATTTCGCTACTCGTGTAGGCGTCCTCACCTGAGTCACATGAACCCACGTTGAAGGTGAGGGCCGCGGTGAGATGGATGGCGGTGCCGCCATCGCAACTACTGGCGGATACCGGGCCGACCGCGCCGGTCAGCGCCGCGCCGACGACCAGCACGACGAGGAACGCCGAGCGAAGTCGTGCGCGACTGCTCACCGCGGGTCACCTCCGGGAAGTGCCGCCACCTGTTTGCGTACAGACTGCCGCCGGTGCCCTCGATCCGCCGAGAGCGCGACAGGGACGACCGTGACGATCGCCGCCCACGGGAGCGCGCCGTACGCGGTGAGGAGCACCGCGACGAGCGCCAGCCCGAGAGCCGCGGCCTGCCACGGCCGGAGCGCCATCGTCTGTTTGCTGTTCATCCTCGATACCTCAGTAGTACGCGAGCAGGGCGTACGCCCCGGTCAGGATCATGCCAGCCACAGCGCCGACCGTCTGGGAAGACATGACGAGGTTGTTCAGCGCGGGCACGAACGGGATGCCGATCATCAGCAGAGCCGCACCGCCGGCCGCGGCCTGCTCGATCTCGTCCATGTCGTCGAGCGACTGGTTCGCCCGGTTCGTCGCCCACGCACCAACGAGGCACACCAGCGCCACGACCCACGCGATCGTTACCTCAGCGCCCGTCGCGGACCACAGCACGTCGCTCATGCTGTAGCCGAACAGCGAGAACTGCCCGATGCCGACGAGGACCACGACTGCGATGGGATACGCCCACCCCAGCACGAAGTCCGTTACGTCGATCGATCCTTCCCGATGCAACCACGAAGCTCCGGTTCCAGTTGCCATACTACGGCCGGACGCTTCGCGGACCGGGGTCTAAACCCCGGCAAGTGAGAACTCTGCTTGTTTCATTCGGGGGCTGACTTGACGGGGGTAATTGGAGGGATAGAAACCACTAACCACCGTTCGTACGGGCGATAAATGAAAAACGGAAATCTAGTCGGTCGTTACGACAGAGTCACCGTCTGGTCGAGAAGTTGCTTGTCGCTTTCAGTATGGACCATTTGGATTATGTAGTCCGTATTATCGCTGAAGACCTGAGTGGAATTCCCATCACTAATCGTGATGAGTGAACCGGTCGAAAAGGTGCTGGCGGAACCAATTGCAGTCCCGTCAACCGTCGCAGAGACGTCAACACTGCTACCAGCACCATTCGTCCAACCACTACCGGAAGTCCAACGTGCTACAATACTGTTGTCGCTTGCCGAGCGCACCGTAATCTGAAGTTTGCTCACTTCGATTGAATCTCCTTGATTATGGGAGATGTCAAAGGCGGCAACAGCGCTAGTCCCGGTCGTGGGGTCCGTATAATCGGTCGGGTTATCGGATACCGAAATACTGGCCGTTGGTCCCGAATTCCCTACGTTCTGACCGAGCCCTAGCACGAAGGTCCCGATAACGGCGGCAAGAATTACCGTTATCGCAACCATAAGTATCACACCGATGACAGGTGAGACGCCCGTCTTGTCCTCGACGAAAGTCGTGAATCGCTCTTTGAGTTGGTCTAACATGGTTTGATTGCGTGGTTTGGATCGCACGGCCGTCGGAAAAGCGAGCGGGCGAAACAGTTTAACCCCTTGCCTTCGGGGTCAAACTGTCGGCTGGAGGGAGGATGAGGGCCCCACCCCCGCCGCGTCCACCCGGTTTCGCTTTTCCGCGTCCGTGTCATCCGGCACTCTAACCGCCACCCACATATAGATTCCTGTGCTAACCCCTCTAAAGAATCGGAGGCATTTATGGGAGACTCTATCACACTCGTCACCGCCGCAGACCTTGCACGTACCTACGACCCGCCTGTTGACGATCTCGACGGGTGGGAGTTAACCCAACAGCATCAGGAGGCTCTCGACTACGCCGCCTCCAACCCAGACGCAGGGTCCTACGCCGTCGCGAGCGCGGTCGGTGCACCCCGCGGGCGCGTCCGGCCGTGGATCGAGGACGACGACCCGGCGATTCCTGATGCCGCCCGCGGCGTACAGACTGCCGAGGAGCGAGGCTGGATTCCGATTACGACTGATGACGATCCCGACGTGCTACACGCGTGGGTGACTCTGACCGCCGCCCTCCTCGCCGGAGGGTCTATCAATCGGCACCATGTGCCGCGCTGGGCCGCCGGAACCGAGCGCGAACGCGACCGGATCACTGGTGCGCTTGAGACGCTCGGCGTCGAGTGGCGCGACGACCACGCGGATGTTTCCAATCGGGCGACCGAGATTTCACCGTTCAAGTCGTCGGTCCTCGGCCGTGTCTTCGAGGCTCTCGGCGTTCCTGCTGGTGAGAAGCGCCACGCCGATCTTGCGGTGCCCGACTGGCTCGACGAGGTTCCGGGCTGGCTCCGCCAGCAGTTCGCCGTCGTGTACGTCGCGAATCGGGCCGAAGAACGGTTCCCTGACGCAGAGGGTGAGCGTGGTGGTATTCGGATTCGCGAGAACCGACCCGAGGCGTATCTCGATGAACTGGCCGCGTTTCTCTCTCAGGTGACTGGCGAGAAGGTGACCCGGCCGGGTGAGAACAACGTCTATCTCTCCAAAGGTGCGCTGGAGAAGCTCGCCGCCTTCGACCGTCGCGATAGCGCCATCCGCTCGATGGATTAGCGTCAGTCCTCCGGTTCGGGGAGTTCGTCGGCGTCGAGGTCGCCCGCGAGGAACGCGCGGCCCCGATCGGTGAGCCGGTACGTCTGCCCCTCTTTTTCGAACAGCCCTATCTGATGGAGTTTCTGCAGTTCCCCTGCAGTATAGCGCCTGCTGTAGTCGATATTCTTCGCCAAATCCCGCGGGGACTCCCAGATGTCGTGCTCTTCGAAGTGCTTCAGTATCTCGTAGTGAATGGGGGACATCCACGGGACACGCTCTACCATCCGTCTTACGTTGGTGTCTTCGTTCATACGGGTGTTAACTGGTCGCATTCGGGATTTTTGAGTTGACGATACGTGCCAAGTTTTATCACGTATCCGTGCTACCGTCTGAGTATCACATCCGTCGTCCGCCGCGTCGAGGAAAAGGAGTCCTCCGGCGCGGGTGGGAGGCGCCGGGTGTGCCCCAGCAAGGAACACATGACTGACGACACGCGATTTCACCATAACCCCGGCATCTGGTTCGCGCGGTCAGCGACCAGTTTCACTTCCGGCGCGGTGTCGGCTCGCTCTTATGTGTCTGTCAGCCATGAGGTCCTTCTGGGGATTGGTTCCCGGTTAGAAACAGGGCGATTGCGGGCGTGTTCCTTGCTGGGGCACCACGGCCCGCTCCCTGTTGCGCCGGTGAAACTCGCGAACCTGAGAGGGTTCGACCAAACGAATCCGACGCATGAGAGCATACTACAGCGATTTGGTTAGGAGTATCGGTCACGGTCAAAGTGAAGACGCGCGAGCGGGGTGGTCGGCGTGAGCGACCCGATGGACCGCCTCGTCATTCGGGAGTACCGCGAGGAGATCGAGCGCCTTCATTCGGAGATCGAGGAGCTTCAACGGCGGAACGCGGCGCTGGAGTCGGTGGTTCGCAAGGCCGTCTTGGAGACTGTCGAACCGTCGGAGCGGGGTGAAGCATGAGCGACGACGACGCCGACGGGATCACCCTCACCGTCGAAGTGACGCGCGGGACGGACACCGACGACCGCGACAAGCTACGGGCGAAAGTGGAGGCCCGCGACATCGAGCAACTTGAGCGCCGCGTCGAGGCCGTGAAAGAGCGCCTCGAAACGTGGGCTGACGACCTACGTGAGATTCAGCCGACGGGCGATTCGCGGGCGCTCGGAGAGGACCAGTCCACCCTCACGGAGGCCGAGTCATGAGCGACCTCCAACCGTTGACGCCCGAGGAGGGCGTCGAGATGTACCTCTCGAAGCGTGACGGCGACGTGAGCGAACACACGCTGGAGAACCACCGCTACCGGCTGACGCCGTTCCTCGACTACTGCGAGCGCGAGGAGATCGAGAACCTGAACGACCTGACGGGCCGCGACCTGTTCGGGTTCTTCAACGAGCGAAAGGGCGAGGTGAAGGACGTGACGCTGAAGAACCACCTCGCCACGCTCCGCGTCGCCCTGGATTTCTGGGCGGACGTGGAGGGCGTCGAGAAGGGGATTCGTGAGTCGGTCCCGATGCCGACCCTCACTCCCGACGACGAGACGAGCGACGACGTGCTCCGGACGGAGCGCGCCGACACCGTGCTCGATGGCCTCGAAACGTTCCGCTACGCGAGCCGGGACCATGTTATCACCCTACTCCTGTGGCGGACGGGGATGCGGATGGGCGCGCTCCACGGCCTCGACGTGGACGATTACGACGCGAGCGAGCCGTGCTTGACGCTCCGGCACCGGCCCGAGTCGGATACTCCGCTGAAGAACCGGGAGGCCGGCGAGCGAGACGTTGCGCTTGAGTCGTGGGTTGCGAGCATCGTCGAGGACTATCTCGACCGCCAGCGGTCCGACGCGGTGGAGGACGGTGGCCGCCGCCCGCTGGTGACGACGCGGGAGGGGCGCGCGAGTCGGACGACGATACGGAACACGCTCTACGACGTGACGCGGCCGTGCCTGTGGGGCGAGTGCCCCCACGACCGCGACCCGGACGACTGCGAGGCGGCGGGAGCGAAGAAGGTCGCGAGCAAGTGCCCGTCGAGCGTGAGTCCGCACCCGCTCCGGAAGGGCGCGATTACCCGCGAACTGAACAACGACGTGCCGACGGAGATTGTCGGCGGCCGGATGGACGTGACGCAGGCGGTTCTGGAGAAGCACTACGACAAGCGCTCCGAGCGCGAGAAGATGGCTGTTCGTCGCCGTCTGATGCAGGAGGTGAAAGGATGACCGCGATGACCATGACCCCGACGCCGCCGGGCGGATATTCGGGACCCCCGCGAGTCCATTTCTGTGGGCACCGAAGAAATGGACGAGCCGAGCGTCCGCGAAGCGGACGCGTGGATTTGAAGTAGGGAACTCGCAGCGCCGAGTGTCGCGAGGCGACCGTCTTCCCGTAGTTCAAGCCCCCGCGAATCCGGTGCTGAAGTTCCAGCGAGACGATCGAATCGAGGCGCGGTTCCGTCCGATCCACCAGCGCGGGACACGCGTGCCGAGTGAGCGCCGCGACAGGGACCTCATCGCGGCGGCGGTGTCGGTTCCTGTCGAAGAACCGCAAAAAGCGGACGGGCGTCTGACCCGGGTCCGATTTCGGATACTTCACCTCCTCAACACGGTCGGGAACGGCGCGGAACGGCCGGCACCGGAGACCGGGGCCGACGGCGAGAGGTGTCAGCGTCGGGAGGCGATGAGTTCCATCTCCGCGTCGCAGTCCAGACAGCGGACCCCCGACACGTCCCGGGGGTCGGAGGCGCGCACGGCCACCCGGTCACCGCAGCCCGGGCACTCGAAGGCCTCGTACTCGTCGTGGGCCCAGTCGATGTCCATCCGTGGGTTCTCGCTGTCCTCGGCCATGTGCGGGGGTAGGCGGGCCGAGGGCTTCAACCCCGGGGCCGCTACTCCTCGACGACTTCGACACCACGGTTGTTCACCGCGGCGGGGTCGAGGCCGGCTTCGTTGAGCGCCGTCTTGTACTCGCGCTCGCACTGCTCGGCGTCCTTCTGCCGGTCGCTGGCGCGCGTACACAGCTCCGCGAGGTCCGCGGGCACGTCGTTCGTCGCGACGATCCAGTGGTTGACGAGGTCGGACATGCGCCGGATGGGCGACGTGAAGTGCCCGTAAATCTCGAAGTTCAGGGCGTGGTGGCCGCCGAACGGGTCGCTCATGTACTTCGCGCGGGGCATCACCTTCATCACCGCGCGCTGAATCTTCGACAGTTGGCGCTGGGGCGCCTCCTCCAGCGTGGCGTTGACGGCCTTCCGAGGGTCGTCCCAACTCGCGCCGGGGATGGAGACGCCGTCGAGTTCCTGAATCTCCCGGAGGGCGTCGCTCCACTGGTCGGGGGTGGGCTGGGGGTGGACCCGGTAGACGGCCTCCAGGCCGCGGTCCCACATCAGGGTGTGCGTGACGGCCTTGTTGGCCTTCAGCATCGACTCCTCGATGATGGTGTGCGCGCGGTCCCGCCGGGGGTTGAGGACGAGCGACCCGTCTTCCTTGCGTTGTTCGTGCATCCGGTCGGCGAGGTCGTAGGACAGCGCGATCTTCTCGTGCATCTCGCTGTCCTCGTCGTCGAGGCGGTTCTCACACTCCGTGTAGGTCAGCCGTTCGTCCGAGCGGACGACGGACTTGTAGATCTCGATGTCCTCGTAGCCGAGCGTCTCCTTGTCGAGGTGCATCTCGACGGTGTGCGCGAGGCGGTCCTCCTCGGGGACGAGCGAACACACCGTCTCCGCGAGCATGGGCGGGAGCATGTGGACGGTGTAGCCCGGCAGGTACACCGTGTTCGCGCGGCGGAGCGCCTCGTCCCACATCGTCGTGTCGGGGGTGACGTAGTGTGTCACGTCGGCGATGTGGACCCAGAGGACGTACTCGTCCTCGCGTTCCTCGACGCTGAGGGCGTCGTCGAAGTCCTGCGCGTCGATGGGGTCGGTCGTCCACGTCGTCATGTCGCGGAGGTCCCGGCGCTCGTCGACTTCGGCCTCGATTTCGGCCGTCACGTCGGCGGTTCGTTCCTCCGCCTCGTCTATCACTTCCGGCGGGAACTCGTCGGGAATCTCGAACTTCTCGAAGAGGGACTCGCGTTCGCTCGCGAGGCGGTCGGCGGTCTCCTGTGAAATTTCGACGGGCCCCTGTCCCTCGGGGGTCCCGGCGGCCGCCTGTTGACTCTGCTCGGTCATACACGTGAAAACGGGAGTGCGCGGTTTAGTCGTGTCGGGGTCAGCGGCGCTCTTCCTCGACGGCCGCACAGAAGCGCGCGAGAAACGTGTCGCGCGAGCAGTCGCCGGCGCCGACGCTCACCAGAAGCGACTCCAGTCCGGCCCGGTCCGCGTGCGTCAGGTCGGCGAAGCAGGGCTTACAGAGATACTCGAAGCGCTTTCCCTCGCGGTCCCACCGGTCCCCGTGCTTGTCGTACTCGCGGGCCTCCGCGCGGGGCACCGACGCCCCGCAGGCGATGCAGGTGACCGTTCGGGACTCCCTGCTGACCGGCCACATACGCCGATATTTGCGCCGTACCGACTTAGCGGTTTGGCCCCGCCCGGAACGGACGATTTATTTTCCGGCCGGCCGCAGAGACGGCCATGGAAGTGTCCTCTCGCCACCACCTCCGGAGCGACCAGATTGCGGCGCTCACGGACAGTCTCGCGGAGCAACTCGGCGTCGACGTCGACGCGGAGACGTTCGAACTGGTCGAACTGGAGGAGACGCCCTTCGATTTGGTCCTCGTGGACGGCGAACCGCTGGTGTTCCGCCGCGACGACGAGTGGTTCGTGACCGTGCGCGGCGCGAACGAACTCGACCCCGACACGCACGTCGTCACCGTCGACGCGGGCGCCATCGAGTTCGTCAGCGGCGGCGCGGACGTGATGCGCCCCGGCATCGTCGAGGCCGACACGGACATCGAGGAGGGCGACCTCGTCGTCGTCGCCGAGGAGACCCACGGCAAGGCGCTCGCCGTCGGGCGTGCGCTGGTCGACGGGGAGGAGATGGCCGGCGACAGCGGGAAAGTCGTCGAGTCCATCCACCACGTCGGCGACGAATTCTACGAACTGAGCGTCTGACGCAAGAACTATACTCCGGGCTTCCGAGTCGAACACCCATGGGATTCATGGACAGATTCCTCGGTGGCTCCCGGTCTACCGAGGACTACGTCGAACTGGACCTCGACGACGTGCCGACCGGGTCGGGCGAGGCGAGCATGCAGGTCCACATCGCGGAGATTCAGGGCCAAGACGACGCCATCGCCATCAAGGACGCCGTCTACGACGGTGACCTCGTCATCGCCGACGTGACTCGCCTGCGGACGGAGGACCGCACGGCCGAACACGTCATCGACGAACTCCGGCAGGTGGCGCGCGAGGTGGACGGCGACATCGTCCAGAAGGGCGACGACCAACTCATCGTCACGCCGACGGGCGTGAAAATCAGCCGCGAGAAGCTGAACCGGCGTTAACTGACGTTGTCGGGCGTCTCGTCGTCCTCGACGGCGCGCTTCATCGATTCGCGTCGCGACTTGGCGTCCCGACCCGTGACTTCGAGCAGAAACTCGTTTTTCAGGTCGACCGCTTCGGCGGCGGCGTCGGCGTTGCCCTCCGCGATGACGTCCTCTGCGGGGCGCTCCTCGAAGTGGACCGCGAGTTTGTCCTTCTTGCCGCTGTACTCGGCGGCACCCGCGACGATGCGGTCGAACACGGGGTTGTCGGGGTCCGCGACGACGAACAGTTCGTGGCCCTCGTACTCCTCCGTCCCGGTGACCGTCCCGAAGTAGTCCTCGACGAGTCCTTCGAGGTCGGGCGCCCGTTCGTCGAGTGTCTCCCCGCGTCGCATCTTGTACTCCTTCATACAGAGGGATTGGAGAGTCGGGCCTATGTCAGTTTCGCGTCGGAGATTCCTCGGCGAGGTAGCCGCGCTGACACTCCGGACAGATGTCGCCCTCGCGCAGCGAGGAGTTCAACACCGGTTCGGTGTAGTCACAAGCGGGGCAGACGAACTCCGCGTCCACGTCCACGTCGTCCGACCGGCCCGGAACCGTCGTCTCACTGCTCTCGATGCCGGTGCCAAAGGAGTCGCCGCCGACGACGGCCTCGCCCTCGTCCTCCGCGTCGGCGACGCCGCGGGGCGTGAGGCCGCCCATATCCACGTCGCCGTCGCCGGAGTTCGGGGAGGCGTCGAAGCCCTCGTCCTCGGCGCCCGTGTCGGGCCAGCCACCGGTCGGCGAGGCGTCTTCGACGTCCACGCCGTCGCCCTCGGCGTCGATTATCTCACCGCCGTCGTCGCTCTCGGATGCCGCCTCGGCCTCGGCCTCGGCCTCGGCGACCACGTCGTCGGCGTCGGCGGGCGAGGGCTCCTCGACGCGAGTGTCCTCGGCCTCGGGCCACTCGCCTGGCTCCCGGTCCGGTTCGGCCTCGGGTTCGTCGTCATCCTCGTCGAGAATGACGCCGTCGTCCTCGGCGGCGGAGGCCGGCGGCTCGAACTCGTCGTCGACGGCCGGGCTCTCCGCCGGGTCAGCGGACGACGACGGCGCTGACGCGGGGTCGGACTCGGGTTCAGGCTCCGGTTCCGGTTCGACTGGCCGGACCTCGGTGTTCTCACTGACGACTGTCTCGGCGCCACAGCGCTCGCACGTCTTCGTTTCGCGCACGGTGACGACGACTTCGTCGCCTCGGTCGTCCCGTTCGCGCTCTATCTCGGGGTCGGCGTAGGCGTGTCCCAGAAGTGAACATCTCAGCCCCATTGACGGCGAGATTCCCCAGCCACGGACAAAAGGATACCGCTCGGGGGTACGTCTTTACCGGGCCGCCACGTACCCTGAGGTATGCCGGTCAAGCGCGAGTACCGAAACCGCGGCGAGACACAGACCGCGGTGCTGGAGGCCCTCGTCGACCGCGGCGAAGAGGGCATGACCGTCCTCGAACTTCGGGGGCGCGTCGACGCCGACATCGACGACATCGAGGCGGCCCTGAGCGGTCTGAAGGACGACGACCTCATCGTCGTCGAGAGCGACGACGACCGCACCGTGTTGAAGGCCGCCGACCGGGTAGTGGCCGAGCGGAACCCCGAGCCAGAGACCTCGGTTCTGGACTGGCTTCGCGAGCGCCTCGGGCGCTGAGTCGCCCCGAACGGTAGCCTTTACCGCCGCGGTCCCCGAGAGCGAAGCATGACAGTCGTCCGCTCGAAACACGAGGACTTCGGCGCCGTCTTCGACGCGGACGGGGCGTTCCCGGCCCACTACGGCCGTCCCGAACGCACCCACACCGCCGTCCGCCGCATCGTCGGCGTGCGCGAGTCCGACTACGGCGTCCTCGCGGTGCGCGGCGAGGACCGCGTCGACTTCGTGGACAACACCGTCTCGAACCGCGTCCCCGACGAGGACGGCGAGGGCGTCTACGCACTCCTGCTCGACCCCGACGGCAACGTGGAGGCCGACCTCTACGTGTTCGCGGCGGGCGAGCGACTGCTCGTCTTCACGCCGCAGGGCCGCGAGGCGACCATCGCCGAGGAGTGGCGGAGCAAGACGTTCGTGCAGGACGTCGACATCGAGGTCGTCACCGACGACTTCGGCGTCTTCGGCGTCCACGGTCCCAAGGCGACGGAGAAAGTCGCCAGCGTCCTCGGCGGCCCCGGCACGCCGGAGGGGCCCCTCTCCTTCGTCCGAGGGCGAGTCCGCACGGAGGGCGTCACCGTCATCCGCGGCGACGGACTCGCCGGCGAGGAGGGTTACGAAGTCGTCTGCACCGCCGACGCCGCCGCGGAGGTGTTCGACGCCCTGGTCACCCACGGCCTGAACGCCGTCCCCTTCGGCCGTCGCTCGTGGGAGACGCTGACGCTGGAGGCCGGCACCCCCCTCTTCGAGACGGAACTCGACGGCCAACTGGCGAACGCCGCGGGCGTCCGCAACGGCCTCGACTTCGAGAAGGGCTGTTTCGTCGGGCAGGAGACGGTCGCCCGCATCGAGAACCTCGGCAACGTTCCACGCCACGTCGTCGGCCTCGCGCCGGAGCGCCTGCCCGAGGCGGGCGCGCCGGTCCTCGACGACGGCGCCGAGGTGGGGACGGTGACCCGCGCCGTCGAGAGTCCGACGCTGGAGGCGCCCATCGCGATGGCCCGCGTGGACTTCGACGCCGCCCCCGACGCGGTGGGAGTCGGCGACGAGACAGTGAGCGCGGAGCACCGCGAGTTGCCGTTCGTCGACGGGAGCGAGCGTTCGGCGCGGCTCCCGACGTACTGACCGAAGGGTCGTCGTTCGACGGTTCTTCGGCCCGGAACCAAAGCGTATCTATTAGTGTGGCGTCGGAAAAAGACGAGCGCATGTCGACAGCACGGCGAAAGAGAGACGCCGCGAGGTGGCTCCCGCACCTCCTCGTCGGGTTCGGCGCAGTCCTCGCTCTCTTCGTCGTCGGCGAGTGGGCGGTGGTGGCCCTGATACGCGGAAAGCCACTCGGAGAGCAGTATCTCGTCGGCGTCCTGACCTCGCTTCCGTTCGTCCTCGGCATCCTCTACGGCGGCATCTGGCTCTCGCGGAGCGGTCTCGGGGTGGAGCGGTATCCGCGCATCGCGGGGTGGCTCGTCGGCGGGGTGGCTATCTTCGTCGCCATCAACGTGTTGACGATGGTCGTCCAACCGCCGGGGAACCCGTCGTCGCTCGTCGGGTGGCTCCGGTGGGCCGCCAGCCTCGGGGGCGGCATCGGCCTGCTCACGGGGACCATCGAGGCCCGCGCCATCGAGCGGGAGCGAATCGCGGAACGAGAGGCGGTCCGCGCGGAAATCGCCGAGTCCGAACGGGAACTGCTCGACTACGTGAACAGCCTCCTCCGGCACGAGGCGCTCAACGCCGCGAACGTCATCAGCGGCAACGCGAGCCTGCTGATGGAGGGGGCCGACGAGGAGACACGGCGCCGCCTGCGCGTCATCGAACGGCAGAGCGAAGACCTCTCGCAGGTCATCGACGACGTGCGTGTGCTCCTCCAGAGCGCCGGCGAGAGCCCCGTCCTCGAACCGTGGCCGCTCGACGACGTGTTAGAGACGGAGGTGGCCGCCCTTCGGGAGCGAACCGACGCCGAGGTGGCCGTGACGGGCGACACCGACGTGGCCGTCGCGGCGGACAACCTCCTGCCGCGACTGTTCTCGAATCTCCTCTCGAACGCCGTCGAACACAACGACGCGGAGACGCCGCGGGTGACGGTCAGCGTCGACGCCGGCCCGGAGACGGTGACGGTCCGCGTCAGCGACAACGGGCCGGGAATCGACGAGTCGCGACTGGAGGCCATATTCGAGCGAGAAGCGAACGCGAACAGTTCTCACCACCTCGGCCTCTATCTCGTGCGGACGCTCGCGGAGTGCTACGGCGGGAGCGTCCGCGTCGCGGAGACGGGGCCGGAGGGCACGACGATGGCAGTCGAACTCCCGCGGCCGAGCCCGGCGCCCGACCGGGCCGCGGCCGAGGCCGCCTGACCTACCGGAACAGCGCCCGCAACTGCTCGCGGGAGAACAGCGAACTCGGGCGGTCCATGTCGACGCCGATTTTGCCGGCGAACGCGCGCAGGCCAAGCCGTTGGACCTGCGTCGGGAGCGAGTACGCCCTGCGTACCCACGCGCCCAGCCGAATCTCGCGGCCGAGTTCGGCGCGCCACGCCCGTTCGTAGTCGGCGAGCGTGCGGGGTGCCGTCGGATCGACGGTTCGCGCCGCGCAGTCGGCGGCCGTCATGCCGTAGCGGATGCCCCCGCCGGTGAACGGCTTGGTCTGGCCGGCCGCGTCGCCGACGAGGAAGGCCCGCTCGCTCGTCACCGTGTCCGGCGGGCCGATGGGGATGGCGCCCGAGCAGCGCCGGTCGATGGTCGCTCCGTAGTCGGCCACGAGCGACTCGAATCGGTCGCCCACGTCCGCGCCGGGACGGGCCGCGAGGCCGTACTCGACGCCCGCGTCGCCGCGCGGGATGCGCCACGCGAAGAAGCGCGGCACGGTGAGGTGGACGTCCACGAAGTCCTGTGCGTCCGGGTCGGGGTCGAAGCCGAGGACGCCGTGGAGCAGTTCGTCGGGGTCGGGGAGCCCAACCTCGCGGCGGACCCGCGAGCGCGGGCCGTCACAGCCGGCGACCATCCGCGCGGCGACCGTCTCGGTGCCGTCCGGGCCTTTCACGTCGAGTTCCACGCGGTCGGCGCGCTCCCGAACGGCGGTGACGGTGTGGTTCTCGCGGACCGCCGCGCCCGCGTCGCGGGCCGCGTCCGCGAGCGTCCGGTCGAGGCCCACCCGGTCGATGGCGTTCGAGACAGGGGTCTCCTTGTAGAAGGGGTAGGCCGCGCTGTCGGGGCCGCCGACGTGGAATCGTGCGCCGCGGATGGCGTTTTGAAACAGGTCGTCGCGGGCGCCCTCGGGGACGTAGTCCCACACGTCGAGGCTGACGTGGCCCGAACAGGCCAGCGGTTCGCCCACCGACCCCTGCTCGAAGACGACCACGTCGCGTCCGGCCTCGGCGGCCCGGCGGGCGAACCGGGACCCCGCAGGTCCGGCGCCGACGACGGCGAAATCGCGCATGGGGCGGGCATAGCCGCCCGGCGGGCAAGTATCTTTCAGTCGGTCACCACGAGGCCGCGCGGCGACTGTCGCTCGTAGCGGGCGGGCCACCGCAGGCCGAGGCGGTCCCACGAGTCGCCGGCGTCGCGGGTCCGGTAGAGGCCGTGGTTCGTCAGGGCGTACAGGTCCCCGGCGTCCGTGCCCGAAGCGAGGACGGCCCGGAGGACGCCTCCGCCCGTCGGCAGGCCGTCGCCGCCGACGCGCGTCCAGTCGCCGTCGCCGCGGCGACGGTAGACGTACGACTCGGCTTGGTCCACGCCGCCGTGGCCGTGCGCGTCGCCCGCGCCCGACGCCGCGGAGACGAAGACGGTGTCGGGGGCACCGGGGTCGACGGCGACGCTCCAGACGTAGCGGTGGTCGAGACCGGACTGGGGGTGGTGCCACGACGCGCCGTAGTCGTCGGACTCGGCGTAGCCGTCGCCGGCGGCGGAGTAGACACGGCCCGGCGCGTCGGCGTGGGTGGCCAGCGAGTGGTTGTCCCGCCGGGACCCCTCGGGTCGGTCGAGCCACGTCTCGCCCCGGTCGGGCGTGACGACGAGGGCGCCCGCCTCGACGGCGACGTACACCCGGTCGGGGTCGTGGGGGTCGACTTCCAGCCACCGGACGTGGTGGGTGTCGGGCCGCGGCGGGAACGACCACTCGGAGCGCGAGGGCACGTCGAGGAGGCCCTCCACGCGGTCGAATGAGGCGCCGCCGTCCGTCGAGCGGTAGACGGCGCTCGGTTCGGTGCCGACCCACACCTCATCGGGGTCGTCGGGGTGGACCGCGACGGCCGTCACGGCGTCGCTGTCGATGGACTCCCCGATGCGGCGGAACTCCGCGCCGGCGTCAGTCGAACGCTGGAGGCCGCTCTCGAACGTGCCGACGAACACCCGGTCCGGTCGCTTGGGGTGGGCGGCGACGCACTCGACGTCTTCGTCGGTCAGTCGCTCCGTCGCGCCGTCGTCGCTCAGCGAGATGACGGCGCTCCGTAGCGCGACGTACGTTGGCATACCCGCGCTTGGTCGCGGGCCGGCAAAAGAGTGGGCGTCAGCGGGGAGCGGCGGCGTCAGTCGTCGTCGGACTCGCTCTCCGACTCACTCTCCGACTCGGACTCGCTCTCCGACTCGCTCTCCGACTCGGATTCGTCCTCCTCGTCGTCGCGTTCGTCATCGTCCGCTTCGACCTCGTACTCGTAGGACTCCTCCACGAGGCGGAGGCCGTCGTCGGTCACGAGGTATTCGAGTTCGCCCTCGAAGCCGTCGGCGACGAGTTCGACTTCGAGTTCCTCGGCGGCGTCACCGACGTCCACGGCGACGGTGCCGTTCGCGTCGGTGGTGACCGTCCGCTCGGCGTCGTCAGTCTCGACGTGGACCGTCGCGTTCGCGAGGGGCGCACCCGCGTCCGTGACGGTCACGGTGACGGTGCCGTTCTCGTAGGTGGCGTGCGCGTCTACGTCCGCCGGGACGGCCGTCTCGGCGGACCCTGTGTCGGCCGCGAACGGGGCGCCGCCCGTGGAGGCGACGGCCCCGCCGGCGGCGAGCAACACGACCAGTGCGGCAGCGACTGCTTTGGTTGCGGGCATTACGACTCACCCTTGGGTCGGGACGCACCTGTACCGGGTAGTTCGTTCGAGTGGATTCAGCGGGATTCATCGCGGTGCAGTCGTGCGATTAAGCCGAATTAAGCGGGTGGAGAAGCATCGCGGCGCGTCGCGCCGCGTTCACCGCTCGCGGAGCGAGCGACATTTTCGGTCCAGCGTTTTCGCTCGAAGCGAGCGAAAACGGTGGTTAGTCGTCGGTGGCTGGCGCCGCGTGCTGGTCGGCCCGCGGGCCGTCGAGGTCCACGTCGGGGAGTTCGTCGCGGAGGTAGCGTCCCGTGTGGGACGCCTCGACGGCCGCCACCTCCTCGGGCGTGCCGACGGCGACGAGTTCGCCACCGTTCTCGCCGCCCTCGGGACCGAGGTCGATGACGTGGTCGGCGTTTTTCACCATGTCCAGTTCGTGCTCGATGACGACGACGGAGTTCCCGGCGTCGGTGAGGCGGTGGAGCACGTCGATGAGTTTTCGCTCGTCCTCCGGATGGAGGCCCGTCGTGGGTTCGTCCAGCAGGTAGAGCGTGTCGCCGCCGTGGCGCTTGCCGAGTTCCTCCGCCAACTTGACGCGCTGGGCCTCGCCGCCCGAGAGCGTCGTCGAGGGCTGGCCGAGCTTCATGTAGCCAAGACCCACGTCGTGGAGGAGTTGGAGGCGCCGCGCGATGCGGTCGTCGTGTTCGAAGAACTCCAGCGCCTCCGCGACGGTCATGTCCAACACGTCGGCGATGGTCTCGCCCTTGTAGGTGACGTCCAGCGTCTCGTCGTTGTAGCGCGCGCCGCCACACTCCTCGCAGGGGACCTGCACGTTCGAGAGGAAGTTCATCTCGATGGTGACGGTGCCCTGGCCGCCACACTCCTCGCAGCGGCCGCCCTTGACGTTGAACGA
>JBDGTS010000015.1:0-25430 GCA_042216675.1 Halobacteriaceae archaeon
ACTCGCCCGGCCACGACTCGATGTGGGTCGGCAAGTCCGAGGACGCCGTCGTCGAACACACGGGCCTCGCCCACGACGGCCTCATCGTCACCGGCATGGCGACGGCGACGACGTACGGCCTCCCGCGGATGGGCCCGACGTTCGGCGCGATGCTCCTCTCGGGCAAGCGCGCCGCGCAGGCCGCCATCGACGAACTCGGCGTCGACGCCGAGGACGTGGAGATGACGACGACGGCGACGCCCGCCGACGACTAACCACCTTTTTCGCTCGACGCGAGCGAAAAAGCTGGACCAAAAAGGCGGCGCGGCAGAGCCACGCCGTCCGCTACGGCCCGTGTCACAGTCGTCTGTCCCCTCGGCCGGTGGCCTCACTACCGGCCGTTTTTCTGCGGCTCTCAGCCGAGAGCGGCCGCTATCCCCGGTCCACGAACTCCACGCCCTCCACGGCGAAGCGCGTGCCGCCCATCGGACTCTCATCGGCTGTCACCGACCAGCCGTGGGCCTCCGCGACGGCGTCGACGATGGCGAGGCCGAAGCCCGTGCCCCCGGTGGAACTGAAGCCGTACTCGAAAATCTGGTCTCGCTCGTCTTCGGGGACGCCCGGCCCGTCGTCCTCGACGCAGAAGCCGTCGTCCAGAGTGCGCACGCGCACCGTTTCGGCATCCACCTCCACGGCGTTCCGAAACAGGTTCTCCAGCATCGTCTGGAGGCGGGAGGCGTCGGCGCGGACCTCGACGCCCTCGGCCACGTCGTTGTCGAGGGCCGCGTCGTCGGTGGCCGTCGTCGCCCACGCGTCCGCGACGGCGACACTGAGCGAAACGCGTTCGGGGTCCTCGATGGTTTCGCCCTCCCGCGAGAGGGTGAGCAGGTCGTCGATCGTCTCCTCGATGCGCCCGAGGGCGTCGAGCGCCGTTCCGAGGTTCTCGGACTCGCGGCGCTCCTGTTCGAGTTCGACGCGGCCCGTCGCGACGGCCACGGGGTTCCGCAAGTCGTGTGAGAGGACGCTCGCGAACCGCTCCAGTTGCGCCGTCTTCCGCTCCAAACTCGCGGCGTACGCCTCGATTTCGGTCACGTCCCGGAGCAGAAGCGCGTACCCCCGGGGTTCCCCGCCGCTGGCGATCTCGGAGACGGACACCCGGAGCGTCCGTTCCTCGCCGTCGGCGGTCACCTCGATGGCCGACGCGAACGGGCCGTCAGAGCCGTTCCGGAAGTCTTCGACGACGTCGAGGTCGGGACAGTCGGCCGCACCCACCAGCGCGGGGTAGATGTCGTCGAGTCGGTCCGAGACGTGGCCGTCTACGTCGGGGAACAGCGCCCCTGCACGGCCGTTGAAGTCCACGAGGCGGCGCTCCGCGTCCACGACGAGGATGGCGTCGTCCAGCACCGAGAACAGGCGGTCCCGGGCGAGGGGTGCGACGCCGAACGTGGGGTTCCGGAACAGCGACAGGCCGACGATGATGCCGAAGACGCCGGCACCGTAGACGCCGTAGGGAACTCCCTTCGCGGGAAGGGACCCCGAGTTCGCGGCGAACGCGGGGACGAACACGGCGACCATTCCGACGAGTAGCCCCGCCGACTGCCACTTCGAGGCGCGCCGGGCGAACAGATGCATCCTGAGGAGGAGCAGAAAGCCCGCGAGGGTGAGGAGGTTCGCCACGCTCACGAACGTCCCTCCGAGCGGCGTCGGTTGGACGCTGTAATGGACGAACGGCTCCGTTAGCCGCACCGGGGCGGCGAAGAAGGCGCCGTGGAGCGGGTCCGTCAGGAGAAGCGCGCTCGGCCCGGCCACCGCGACGCCCAAAAGCGCCCACGTCGTCGGGGTGAGCCAGTACTCTCGCCCCGAGTAGTAGACGGCGAACGTGAACCAGACGACGGGATTGGCGAGGACGAACAGCCACCAGACGGCGGCGAACGCCCGCGCCGTCGTCGGGTCGCCGGCGAGCAACTGGGCGCCGGCCGCCGTCGCCATCACGACGTGCGTGCCGAGGAGGATTCCCATCACCGTCCCCGCCCTGTCGTCGGTCCGCCGGTGGACCCACCACGCAGCGACGGCCGAGACGACGGCCGTGAGGAGAAAGCCCACGAGGTGCGCGGCGTACAACACACCTCGGCTTCCCCCCTGACTGTGATAGTAGTTCCGGCCCCCGGAGTTTAGTTCGTTCGCGCCGCAGTACCCGCCATGGCTACGGACGGCGACGCGGACGAATTTGACCACGACGTGGAGTCTGCGGTGGTGACGGGTGCGGTCGGACAGGTCGGTTCGTGGGTCGTGGAGCGACTGGCCGACGCCGGCGTCGACGTGGTCGGCATCGACCGCGAGCGTCCCGAGGGGACGCGGTTCAACGCCCGGTTCCGCGCGGTGGACCTCACCGAACAGGGGCCCACCGCGGAGACGATGCAGGAGATAAATCCTGACGCTGTCGTTCACTTCGCGGCCACCTCGAACCCACTCGACGCGCCGGGGACCGCGGTGTACGAGAACAACGTCCAGAGCACCTACAACACCCTCGTCGCGGCGGGCCGGGCCGACGCCGAGGTGGTGTGGGCGTCCTCGCAGGCGGCGTACGGGATGCTGTTCGCCGAGGAGCCATGGGTCCCCGACTACCTCCCGGTCGACGAGGCCCACGAGTTCCGGCCCGAGGACCCCTACGGTGCCTCGAAGGTCTGTGGCGAGGGGATTGCGGACATGGTGGCCCGGCGCTACGACGTGCCCGTCACGTCGCTCCGGCCCGCCACCATCTACACGCCGGGCGAGTACCGCGCCCGGCCGAAGACGGAGGACTTCGACCTCTCCTCGGCGGAACTCAGCGGCAACTTCTGGTCCTACGTCGACGTGCGCGACGTGGCGCGGATGGTCGAAGCGGCCCTCGCCGCCGACTACGCGGGCCACGAGGCCTTCAACTGCGTCGCCGACGAGAACTATCTGGGCCACCCGACGGCCGACCTCATCGAGGCGACGGGCCACGACTTGCCCCCGGAGTGCCACCTCGACGGCGAGGCGGCGGCACTCGACAACGAGAAGGCCGCCGAGATGCTGGGCTGGGAGCCACGCCACGCGTGGCACGAAGTCGAGGGCGTCGAACCCGTCTCGCTCGACTGGCTCTGAACGCGGCGCTTTTGTATCGGGTGGTACAAGCCCGTGGTGATGGCGGACCTCGACCGCGTCGTCCTCTACCGGGCGCCGACGACAGTTGCGGACGCCGATGAGATAGCCGAGTGGCTTCGGGACCGGGTGGACGCGCCGGTGACCGTTCGCGGGCGCTTTCTGGACCAGTACGGCGACGACGCTCTCGCCGAGGCGTTCGCGCGGGCCCGCGTCCTCTCGCCCCACGAGCGAGAGACGGGCAACGAGATGCTCGGCATCGTGCGCTACGAGGAACGCGCGCTGGACCACCCCGAACGGGAGGGCGGCGTCCTCTACGACGGCTTCGCGATTCAGCGAGCGCTCAACGAGCGGCTTCCGGCGGACGAGCGGGGGCTGGACACCGCGCACGTCGTCCTCCTCGACAGAGCGCTCGGGACGTGGGGCGACCACGACGGCCGCTGGCACAAGCGCGTGAACGTCCTCGGCCACCCGGGCCTCGTCTCCGTCCCGGGGCTCTACGAGGCGCCGGCCAAGCCCGAGCAGTACTACAAGGAACAGCAGAAACACGCCCTGCTCTCCGGCGACACGCCGCCCCGCGAGGTCCTCGAAAGCGAGGTGGAGGGTGAGTTCCTCGTCGAGGACGACCCCCGGACGACGGCGGCGCTGAAGGGGTACGCGCTCCAAGTCGTTCACTCCCTCGCGACGGGCGAGGGGTTCTGTGAGACCGAGGGGTGTCGGCTCTCGAACCCGCACCGTCAGCCGGGTGTCGTCGAGGCCCAACTGCGGGACCCCGAGTTCTGCGACGCGCACGCCGCCCGCTACGGCTAGACGCGGCCGACGGTGAGGCGCACGACGCCCAGCGCCCGGCGCTCCGTGACGGTCTGTGTCCGCGCCGCGAGTTCGCCGTGGGCGGCCCGCACGCGCCGCGCCAGCCGTTTTGCCGCCGGTTCCTCGCGCTCGAACTTCCCCGGGTTCGCCAGCCACACGAACCCGCGGAGCGCCAGATTCAGCGGCGCCGCGGCGGTGCGCGGACTCGGCGCGGCGTCGAGGAGCGCGAGCCGTCCGTCCCGGCCCAGTACGTCGAGCCACGACGCCACGGCGTCGGCCGGGTCGTCGAGCATCCCGACGAGGAACGAGGCCACCACGGCGTCCGCGCGCCCCGTCGGGGGAAGCGGCGGGTCGGCCGCGTCGGCCCGGCAGACGTGGACGTTCGTCCACTCAGCCGCCCGGTCACGGGCCCGCGCGAGCATCGCGCCCGTCACGTCGACCCCGACGACGCGTCCCGCGGCCCCGACGCGCTCGCGGAGATGCGGGAAGTTCGCACCGGTGCCACAGCCCAAATCGACTACGGTGTCGCCGGGTGAGAGCCCCAGTCGGTCGGCCGCCCGCGCCCGGAGCGACCCGACGCCGGGCGTGTACGTCGCTACGGCGTCGTAGAGGGCCGCCCAGCGAGCGTAGAAGCGGCGGGTGGCGGCGAGTCGGGACACGCCCGAACTTCGGCCGGCAGGGGCAAAAACCTACAGCAGTTCGCGGGCCATCGCCACCGCGCCCTCCGCGTCGTCGGCGAGGAGGTAGACGATGGGTTCGACGCCGTAGCCGCCCGTCTGGTAGATGACGCGCGTCTCGGGGTGGTCGTCCATCGCCGCGCCGACGGCTGCGGCGGCGTCGTCGTACTCGGCGTCGAACTCCACGGGGTCGTAGTCGGCCAGCGTCTCGATTACCTCCGGGTCGTAGCGGACGTTCAGGGCCGCTCGGGCGTCGCTCCCCGCCGCGCGCGCCGCGAGCAGAACCGTGGCGACGTGGGCGCTGACGCCGAACTCCGGGTCCGCGGGGATGGTCGCCCGCCCCTTCACGTCGAAGATGCGGCCCGGGACGCCCGCCACGTCCTCGACGCCCTCGGCTTCGGGCAGACACTCGACGAGGTTGCTTCCGACGTTCGGGATGAGCGACGAGACGCCGCTGGTGTTTTCGAGTGCGCGCAGGCCCCGTCGGACCGACGAGAGCGTTCGCTCGCGGCGGCGCACCGCGCTGTCGGAATCGTGGACGCGGAAGTCCCCCTCGTAGTCCGCGAGTTCGGGCATCGCGTCCTCGTGGCGGCGCGCGAGCAGGTCTCCCCGCGTCTCCAGTTCGCGGATGAGGACCTCGACCTCGACGACGGCCCCGACCTGCGTCAGGTCGCCCGTCGCCAGTCCCTCGCCGAGTCGGGCCACGAGGTCCTGCACTCGGTCGTCGGTGCGGATGGCGTCGGTCCGCGCCACGTCGCCGTGAGCGTACTTCGAGACGGCGCTCTGGCTGATACCCAGCACCTCGGCCACCTCGCTCTGGGTCAGCCCCCTGTCTCTGAGGTCCTCGGCGAGCATCGAGCGCACCGTGGGGAGAAACTCCTCCACGACGACTTCCTCGACGAACTTCATTGCTCACCGCCGAACTCCCGGTCGCCGCCGATTCGGGACGCCTGCGGGCCGCTCTGGTCCTGATACTTCGAGCCCCGGTCAGCGCCGTAGGGGGTCGCGGCCGGGCTCTTGAGTTCCGTGAACGTCAACTGCGAGATGCGCATGCCGGGGTCGAGGGCGACGGGCGCGCTCCCGAGATTCGACAGTTCGAGGGTGATCTGCCCCCGGTAACCCGGGTCACAGAGGCCCGCCGTCGCGTGGACGACGATGGCGAGGCGGCCCAGCGACGAGCGCCCTTCGACGTGGGCGATCAGGTCGTCCGGGATGGCTACTCGCTCGACGGTGGTGCCCAACACGAAGTCGCCGGGGTGGAGGATGAACTCCTCGCCCTCCTCCACGACGGTTTCGGTGACGTACTCCTCGATTTCCTGCTCGCTGTTCGGGTGGATGCAGGGGATGTTCGTGCGCTCGAACTCGAGGAACTCCCGGCCGAGGCGCAAGTCGACGCTCGCCGGCTGAATCTGCAGTTCGGGATCCGCCAGCGGCTCGATTTCGAGGTCCCCCTCGTCGAGCCGCGCGGCGATGTCCCGGTCGGAAAGTATCATACCCTCACTCCGAGTGGGCCGCGTCTAAAGGCTACGGTGCCGCTCGACGGGCCGTGACGGCAACCATTTATCGGCGGCGGGCCACCGCCCGGTATGAAGCAGGCCATCGTCGCCCGCGCCGACCTCGGCATGGGCGAGGGGAAACTCGCCGCGCAGGTGGCACACGCCTCGCTGTCGGCCGTCGAGGACGCCAGCGACCGGACCAAGCGGGAGTGGCAGGGCGAGGGGCAGAAGAAGGTCGTCCTGAAGGTGAACGGCGAGGACGCCCTCTTCGAGTTGGCGGACACGGCCCGCCGCGAGGGGCTCCCCCACGCCGTCGTGCGCGACGCCGGGCACACGCAACTCGATCCGGGCACTCCCACCACGCTCGCCGTCGGGCCCGGCGAGGACGACGTGATAGACCGAGTTACCGGGGACCTCCCGCTCTACTGATGGGCGTGCCCGACCTCGAACGCGCCGTCGGCATCGAGACGCGCGTCACCGACCATCCCGGCACCGGCGGGCGCCTGCGGGACAGACACGCTGACTTCCGGGTGCGGGAAATCGAGGCGTTCGACGCCGAACCGCTCGACACCGACCCCGGCGACTACCCGTATCTGGTCGTGCGCGCGACGCTCCGCGGGTGGGACACGAACGCCTTCGTCCGCGCCCTCTCGAACGCGATGGGCATCAGCCGTCAGCGCGTCGACTGGGCGGGCACGAAGGACCGCAACGCCGTCACCACCCAACTGTTCACCGTACAGGGCGCCGCCCCGGAAGACATCCCGCGACTGGACCGCGCGGACGTGGAGGCCATCGGCCGTGCCGGCCGCGCCATCGAGTTCGGGGACCTCGCCGGCAACGACTTCGAAATCGTGGTCCGCGACGCCGACGCGCCCGAGAACGCCGCCGGCGTCACCGCGGACCTCCGCGCGTTCGGCGGCGGCGAGGCGGGCGTCCCCAACTGGTTCGGGCAGCAGCGCTTCGGGAGCAAGCGCCCCGTCACCCACGAGGTGGGCCTCGCCATCGTCGCCGGTGACTGGGAGCGTGCAGTCATGACGTACGTCGGCAACCCCGCCGAGCACGAACCCGAGAGCACCCGCGAGGCCCGCACGTTCGTCGAGGAGACGCGGGACTGGCAGGCGGCCCTCGACCGGTTCCCGTCCCGCCTCGGCCACGAGCGCTCGATGCTCCACGCACTCGCGGCGGGTGGGTCGTTCCGCGACGCCCTCGACGAACTGCCGTGGAACCTCCAGCGTCTGTTCGTCAACGCCGCGCAGTCCTACGCCTTCAACCGGATGGTGAGCGAGCGACTGGCCCGCGGCCTCCCATTCGACCGGCCGGTGGCCGGCGACGTAGTGTGCTTCTCGACGCAGGAGGGCGGCCTGACCGTTCCAGACCCCGACCGGACCCAGCGGGTGGGCGCCGACCGGGTGGAGACGGTGACACGGCACTGTGAGCGCGGCCGGGCGTTCGTCACGATGCCCCTCGTCGGCACCGAGACGGAACTCGCGGAGGGGGACCAAGGCGACATCGAGCGCGAGGTGTTGGACGAGGTGGGCATCGAACCCGGTGACTTCGACCTTCCGGACCCCTACGACTCGACGGGAACGCGGCGCGCGGCCCTCGTGCGGACTGCCCTCGACGCGGCTCGGGACGGCGACAGTTTGACGTTCGACTTCGCGCTCCCGAAGGGGTCGTACGCGACGGCGCTCCTCCGCGAGTATCTGCAGGGCAGTCCCATCGACCGCTGACCCGAGACGCTTTTCGGCGCCCGCGGCCAATCGGGGGACATGGAGTGTCGGCGGTGCGCGACGCCACTCGACAGGCCGGGCGACTACTGTTTAGTCTGTGACACCGCCAACGCCGACGCCGTCGTCGTCGCCGCCGACAGGGACCGCGCCGAGGTGACGATGCTCTACGAGGAGTCCGACGTGGGCACGACGACGGTGACGACGACGCCCGAAGCCGACGCCGAGACCGAGCCCATCGAACTGCGCAACTTCGCGGGCCGGGTGGCCGACGAAGTGCGCAGAAAGCGCCCCGACGACGTGTTCGCGGCCGGGGACCGCGAGGTGCTGAACGCCCTGCGGAGCGCCCTCCACTACCGCCTCTCGCGCGTGCCGGACGACGACCCGGTGAGCGCCGTCATCGACCGGCGGGGGGAGCGCTCGCTGGCCGTCGTCGAGAAAGCGCCCGGCGAGAAACTCGGCGGGTCGCACTCGACGCTCATCGGCGGGCGCGACGGGCAACGCGCCATCACGGAGGTGGCGGCCCACCCGAACGTGAAGAAGGTGATTCCCGGCCCCATCGACGCCAGCGGCGGGAGCGCGGAGGGCGGCCTCCACGCGAAGGTGACCCGTGCGGGCACGAACGGCAACGTCCGCCTGCTCCTCCGGGACGGGTCGAGCGTGCAGGAGAACCGCATCGTCACGACGGCGATGGACCGCGAATCCGGCGAACGCGTCCGCGCCGACTTGGATGAGGCGCTCCACGACGCCGACTTGCACTAGTCGGGCAGGAGGACGCGTGGCACCATCTGCGTGAGCGTCACCATCCCCGCCAGTTCCACGAGCGTCTGGGTCACGACGACGACGGGCACGAGTTCGTACCCCGCCGGGAGCGCCAGCGCCAGCGGCAACACGACGAGCGAGTTCCGCGTCACCGCGGTGAACACGAGCGCCCGCCCCTCGCCGGCGGGCATCGAGAGCGCTCCGGCGAGCGCCCGCGCGAGCAACGGCATCACGATGAGGAAGGCGACGTAGACGGGCACGACGGCCGCGATGTCGCCCAGCGAGGCCCGGACGCGGGGGAACTGCAAGCCAACGACGACGAACAGCGTCGCCGCCATCATCGGCACGGGGAGCCATCCAAGCCGTCGGCGGACGCGCACGCCCGTCTCCGAGCGCTCGGCCCACAGTTCCGTGAGCCACGCCAGCGTCAGCGGCGCGGCGACGAGCGTGAGAAAGGCGGTGACGAACGGCTCTGCCTCGATGGCCGCTGCCACGTGCTCGCCGACGAACAGCCAGAGGTAGAGGCAACAGGAGCAGTTGCAGCACCATCAGCGCCGGCGTCGCGGCCGTCACCTGTTCGGCGTCGCCCCCAGCGAGGCCGGTGAACGTGATGACGTAGTCGATGCAGGGCGTCAGCAGGACGAACAGCGCCCCCAGCCGAACCGTCGGGGAGAGCGGCGCGACCCGGGTCAGCGCCCACGCGACGGCGGGCACGAAGAGGAAGTTCAGCGCCAGCGCCGCCGCCATGAAGCGCCCGTTCGTGAACGCCGCTCGGAAGCGCACGAACGGGACTTCGAGGAAGGTGACGAACAGCAACACGGCCAGCACGGGTTCGACGAGCGCCTCGAGGGTCGGCGCCGCGCCCGGCCGGCCGACGCCGACGGCGAGCGCACCGGCCACCGCGACGGCGTAGGCGGCGACCTGATGGCGTCTGAGCCACGCGCCCGAGTCCACGGGCGGCCTACTTCGCGGGCACGGAAACCGGCGGCGGTGTCGGTCCGCGACTCGTAGCGTTTATGTGCGCGGGACGGCCAATTCCTCATACTATGCCCAAGGGAGCACGCACCGGTAGCGCGGGTCGCTTCGGCGCTCGGTACGGCCGAGTCGCCCGACGTCGCGTCGCCGACATCGAGGCCGACACGAACGAGGACCACACCTGCCCGTCGTGTGGCGAGGACGCCGTGGACCGCGCCGGCACCGGCATCTGGGAATGCAACTCCTGCGACCACAAGTTCGCCGGCGGCGCGTACCGGCCCGAGACGCCGGGCGGTCGCACCGTCCAGCGCTCCATCCGGAGCGCGCTCTCGGAGGAGGGCGAGGAGAACGAGGCCTGACATGAGCTACAAGTGCTCCCGCTGCAAGCGCGACGTGGAACTCGACGAGTACGGCGGCGTCCGCTGTCCGTACTGCGGCCACCGCGTGCTGTTGAAGGAGCGCAGTCAGGACGTGAAGGAAGTCGACGTGCAGTAGGGCCGTGCACGCGGCCACGCTTCGCTTTTCCTACGCAGATGCCGCCCGCGCCAGCGTCGTCGCCGCCAGCGTCGCCCGCGAGGCCGGCGACATCGAGGGCGACCGCACGGAGGCGACTGTCGACCGCGACGGCGCGACGGTGACGGTTCGCGTCTCGGCGGACGACTTGGTGGCGCTTCGTGCCGGCACGAACACGTGGACGTCGCTCGTCGAGACGGCCGAAGCCGCCGCGGCGAGTGCCGCCGACTGACTGCGTTAGCCGGTCACGTACTTCCGGCCCACGATGGAGTTCGTCGGCGAGTGGATCACCTGTATCAGGTACTGAGTTCCGGATTTCACGTCGGTGTACGCCGCCTCCACGTTCGTCGACACCTGTTCGCCGGCGACGGAGACTGTGCCCTCGGCCGCGTTGATGGTCAGCGTCTCCCCGACGGCAACGGTGGGGTTGACGCTATTGTCCTCCCACCTCACGCTCTGGTTCTTCCCGACCGGATTGATGGCTATCCTGAGTTGGCCGGCCGGGAGGGGGTCCCCACTCTCGACGGTGATGGAGAACGAGTCGGCCTCCGCGTCCGCGGACGCGGCCAGCGTCGTGGACGGTTCGGGAATGGGCGTCTCGGTTCCCCCACCGCCGCCGCTTCCCCCGCCGGACCCGCCCCCGCTCCCGCCGGATCCGCCGCCACCGCCGCCACAGCCGGCCAACAGCGTGACTGCGCCTGCGAGAACAGTTCGTCGGGACGTTCGGTTGGGTACGTGTGGCATACCACAAGCGATAAACTGCATTATTAAAAATCTAACCCCGCCAGCCCCTGTCGCGTCTGTCAGTTCTCCCGGTCCGAGGCACCACTGGAAACCCCCAGCCCACGCGGCCGCGACGACGCGAACCGAAAGCGGGGGTTTTTCACGCCGGACGCACACGGTCTGGGTATGCAGGGCAACCTTCCGCCGGAGGCCCAGGAGAAGATCGAAGAACTCCAGGACCTCCAAGAGACCGCACAGCAGGTCGCGATGCAAAAACAACAGGCCGAGACACAGCTCAACGACGCCGAGACGGCGCTCGACGAGCTCGACGACATCGAGGAGGACGCCACCATGTACCGCGAGGTCGGGGAACTCCTCGTGAAGACCGGCTACGACGAGGCCAAGGACGACCTCGAAGAGAAGGTCGACAACCTCGAAGTTCGCGTCCAGACCCTCGAGAAGCAGGAGGAGCGCGTGCAGGAGCAGTTCGAGGACCTGCAGAGCGAACTCGAAGAGATGCTGGGCGGCGCGGGCGGCGGCGGTCCGGCCCCCGGCGCGGGCGGTCCCGGCGGCGCGTAACGTGACTGACGAGGCAGCCGCGGTGGAGGAAGCGGCCGCGGCGGCCACGGACGTCGTTTTCTCGCACCTCGACCGCGACGTGGTCGAGGACCTCGACGTGAGCGTCTCCCTCAGTGACGACGAACTCGACGTCGAGGTGTTCCTTCTGGCGCCCGAGGCCGGCGCGGACGTGGACGCCGTGGCGGACGACGCGGCCCTCGCGGCGCGCGGCGCCGCCGACCGCGTGCTACGTGAGCAAGAAGAGGAGTAGGCTCAGTGCCATCGCGGCGACGACGACGGACCCGACGAGGGCGCCGCCCATCGCCACCACCGTGTTGGCGTGGCTGGCGAGCGTCTCCGTCCGGTCGTTCCCGAACACGGTGACGGTGGCCCGTTCGGTCGCCATCCCCGCCGCGACCGGTTCGCAGTCCGCGCGTGCGTCCGAGACCAGTCCCGACACCAGCGACCCGAGTCGGTCCACGTCGATGTCGCCGCCGACCTGATTCACCGACTCCAGCGTGTTCACCACGTGGGTGTCCGTCGTCATCACCTCGACAGCGTCGACGCCCTCGATGGCGTCGCGGAGGCGCGCCCGGACGCCCGGATCCATGTTGTTCCCGTCCACCAGCACGTACGCCGTCGTGTGTCCGGCCACCTCGGTGACGGCGACCCGGACCCCAAGCGGTCCGATGCCCTCCGCGGGCGTCCACGGCGTCGGGTCCCACGCGGTGCCGAGTTCGAGAGGGCCGTCCGCCCCGTTCGCGACGGACTCCGCCGCCTCGCGCGCGGCGGCGATGACGTCGAATGAGCGCTTGCTCCCCGGGTGGACGTGCCCGAGGTCCGGCCCCTCGAGGCCGTTGTTGCTGTTGTGCGCGTCCGCGAGCATCACGTCGTCGAGGCCGGCACCGCGGGCTTCCGAGACGGCCGCGAGACCGACGCCGTACTCCACATCGTCGGCGAAGCCCGGTGCGAACGTCGCCGCGAGAAAGGCCCCGGAGCCAAAGCCCTGTGCCAGCACCGAGGCGTCGCCCGCCTCGGCGCGGACGCCCGGCGTGGCCGTCTCGGTCGTCTCGATGCGCTCGCGGGCCGTCCTCGCGGCGTCGACGACGGTTTCGACTTCCCGAGTCGTGACGAGGTTGAAGTCGTGGCCCGCCGTGGCGTGTGGCGGAAATGCGAGGCCATCGGCCGATTCGGCGATGCGCTTCGGGAGGTTGCCGCCGCCGATTTCGCCCATCGGGCCGGGGTGAATCATCGGCAGGACGAAGCGGGCCTTCTCCGTGCCGTCCGGGCGCTCGAACGCCAGCACCGTCACCGGGACGACGGCCTCCTCGCCGATCTGCTCGAAGAAGTCCTCCAGTTCGTCGGTCCCCTCCGCGATGTGGCCGACGAAGCCACGCAGGAAGTCGAACACGCTCACGCCGAGCGCCCGCTTCCACGGCCGGTCGATGACCCAGAGGGTGCCCACGGCGGCGCCGGCGTACAGCGCGGACACGGCGGCGAGCATCAGGAAGTCCTCGGGGGAGATGACGAGCAGTCGCTCCGGGGCGACGCCCGGTCGCGAGAGATACGACCGCATCAGGGGGCCTCCGATTTCGAGGTAACGCATCGTGCCGCTGTACACGAACAGTAACACCGCCGCCGTGCCGGTCTGGACGCCCGCCGGCGCGATGCCGAGCCACGAGTTCCGCGAGACGGCGAGGACGACGACGAGGCGGACGGCGAACACCAGCCCCAGCGCCGCGATGAGTGCGTTGACGATGAACTCCTGTCCGTAGCCGGTCACCAGTGCGATGCCGCCGGCCCCCACCATGACGGCGACGACGACGACTTCACACGTCAACGCGAGGAGCGCCGACCGGTTGTACGTCAGCTGTCCGCCGACCCAGCGGTCCAGCGGCGTCGTCAGCGCCGTCGCCGTCAGCGTCGGGATGCCGATGAAGAAGATGCCCTGCCACGCGTCCTCGAGGAAGTACGCCTCCTCGAACGCGGCGATACCGGCGAGCGCGGCGATGACGAGGGCGAATGCGGCGCTCGCGTACCAGTTCGGCGCCCTGAAGATGAACTTCGAGAGGTCCGCGAGTTCGCCCTGCGTCGCGCTCATTCACAGATGGTGACGAAGTTCTCGAACACAGCGTCGCCCTCTTCGGTGTGTGCCACCTCGGGGTGCCACTGCACGCCGTAGACGTCGCGGTCGGAGTCGCTCATCGCCTCGATACCACACACGTCGCTCTCGGCCGTCTTCGTGAAGCCCGCTGGCAGTTCGGTCACCTCGTCGGCGTGGCTCGCCCACACGCGCGTCTCCGGGGCCAGCGACCCGAGAAGCGGGTCCTCGGCGTCGAGGATGCGCACGTCCACGTCGGCGTAGCCGCCGTAGTCGCCGCTCCCGACGGTGCCGCCGAGTTCCGTCGCGATGAACTGCATCCCCAGACAGATGCCGAGGACGGGCACGTCGAGGTCCAGATACTCCGCACAGCGCCCCACGTCGTCGATGTCGGGGCCGCCGGAGAGAACGAGGCCGTCGGCGTCGAGGTCCTCGGGTGGCGTCGTGTTGTCGACCAGTTCCGTCTCCACGTCCAAGTCCCGGAGCGCTCGTTGCTCCAGATGTGTGAACTGGCCGTGGTTGTCCACGACGGGAATCCGCGTCATGGGGGGCCGTACACGATTGTCGGGTAAAAACCCACCTGTCTACTCAGAACGATTCCTCGATGACCTCGCCGACGGCGAAGTTCGACTTCACTTCCGTAATCTCGACTTTGACGCGTTCGCCCACCTCCGTGTCCGGGACGATGATGACGTAGCCCCGTTCGACGCGGGCGATGCCGTCGCCCTGCTTGCCGATGTCCTCGATTTCGACGTAGCGGATTTCGCCCTCCTCGACCGGGGGTTGGGGCTCTGCGGGCGCCGTCTCGGTCGGCTCGGCCGCTTCGCCGTCCTCCTCGGACGACGTGCGGGAGATGAGTGCGACGCGGTACACTTCGCCCGGTTCGACGGATCCGGTTTCGACCTCCGTGTCCGGAATCTCGATGACGTAGTCGCCGTCGCGAGCGGTCACTTCGCCGTTGAACAGACAGAGGAGTTCGTCAGAGATTTGCATAGTCGAGTCTCCTGCCGGGGGCGACGGAGTGGACCATTAAAGAACTGTCGGGTTCGCCGGAACGTGGGGGGGACCGGACGCGCCACACCGCCGCGTCCCTCGTCACCGAGCGGTGGCGCGAACCGTTATCGGCCGTCGAGCCGAGATCCGTCGGGGCGTTTCGGCCCCTCCGAGTCGTGGACGACGGTTTCGCCCGGCCCCACGTCCACTGGCTCGTAGTTCTCCCTGACGGCGATGGCCTCCTCCAGTTCGCGGACCGCGCGCTCCTTCAGGGCCGCGGCGAGGTCCTCGGCCGCCTCGCGCGAGATGTCCCGGCCCAGCCCCTCGCACTCGTGCGCGCGAACCATGCCCTCCTCGTCGACGGCCTCGCCCATCGGCTGACTCGTCCCGCCGAGAGCGACGCTGAACGGGTAGGTCTGACAGACAAGCGGCCGGTCTTCGTGGACCGTGCAGGCTCCCATCCCGTCCGTCTCCTCGTAGAACGTGCAGTCGCCGCAGTCGTCCGTCTGGAGCGACCACTCGAACGTCTCGCCCGTGCCGTCCTCGTCGAGGCCGAAGGGCACCGGGCGCGCCACGTCGCGCCACGCCTCGTCGGTGGCGTTCTGCAGGGCGCGCACCTCGTCGGGGAACAGCGTCGCCGTGTGTTCGTCGTCGCCGTGGCCCGTACAGCAGGCGCCACAGCGGGTACACTCGAAGCCGATGGACTCGATGGCGTCCGCCAGCGCCGCCGGGTCGAGGTCCCGCGCCCGTTCGAGTTCGGCTTCGAGGCTCTCCATGTCCGCGATTCGAGCGGCGTCCGGAAAAGGAGCGCGGCTACGCGTCGAGGAAGTAGACCTGTTTGCGGGCGTCGCGGAAACTGTACCGCGAGTCCACGAGGTCAGCCTCTTCGAGGCGGTTCAGCGCGTAGCGCACCGTCCGGTCGGGGAGGAGCGACTCCTCGGCGAGTTTCCCCTGCGAGAGGGGCGCGTCGGTTTCGAGAACCTTCGCGACCAGCTTCGCGCTCGGTGGAAGTTCGCGGAGCCGATCGCGGAACTTCTCGTCGGACATCAACACCTCGCCGGACGACTCCCCGGTGGTCGTGCTCATACTCCGTGGTGGCCGATGGTCGTAGATAAAGGCTGTCTATATGCACTTTCTACGTATTAATACTGTATTAGGTCACTAGTTCACCCTCGAAACGCATATGTCCAGTCCGGCCGACCGCGGCGACATGGCGACGATTCCCGAGAGCCACGCGGACCTGTTGGAGAGCGACGCGACGGCCGTCTTCGGCACCATCAACCCCGACGGGACGCCTCACATGACGCCGGTGTGGGTCGGCCGCGACGGCGACGACGTCCTCGTGAACTCCGCGACGGGGCGCCGGAAGGTGAAAAACGCCCGCCGGAACGCAGACGCCGGCGTGTGCGTGATGGACCCCGAGGACCCGTATCGCTACCTCTCGGCGTGGGGCGACATCGTCGAGGTGACGACGGAGGGCGCCGTCGACCACATCCACGACCTGTCGCGGCGCTACACCGGCGAGGATTACGACTTGAGCGGCGACGCCGGGGAGCGGGTCATCCTGCGCCTGCGCCCCGAGGACGTCACGACGTGGTGATCAGCGGGAGTGGCGGTTGTACTGCCCGAGCGGACGCCCGCAGTCCGGGCAGTGGACGAACACCATCCCCTCGCGTTCGTGCCGCTCTAACTCCTCGGCGTCGAACTGCTCGTCGCAGTTGCGGCAGGTTGGCATACCCCATGCTATCGGGCCGAGCGCGTTATGTGTTGTGGCGGATGCAGTATTGTTTTATCCCCGCCCCGATACGGAGATGACACGGTGAAGGGAGAGGAGTGGTACCAGGAGAGCGAGGTCGCCCAGCGCTACGAGGAGAAACGGTTCTCGCGAGGGGGCCGGCTCATCGACCGGCGCGAGAAGGAGGCCGTCCTCGACGCCATCGGACCGGTCGAGGGCGACGACGTCCTCGAAATCGCGTGTGGCACCGGCCGGTTCACGGTGATGCTGGCCGAACGGGGCGCGAACGTCCTCGGCCTCGACATCTCCGGCCCGATGCTCCAACAGGGCCGGAGCAAGGCCCGACGCGCGGGCGTCGCCGACACGCTGGAGTTCATGCGCGGCGACGCCGCCCGCCTGCCGTTCCCCGACGACCACTTCGACTCCGTCATCGCGGTCCGCTTCTTCCATCTCGCGGACACGCCCGCGACGTTCCTCAGCGAGATGGCCCGCGTCTCCAAGGACCGCGTCTTCTTCGACACGTTCAACGGCTACAGCACCCGGTCCCTGTACAACTGGCTCCTGCCGATGGGGTCCCGCCTCTACTCCCGGTCAGACGTCCACGAACTGCTCTCGGAGGTGGACCTCGAACTCGCGAACGCCGAACACGACTTCGTGTTGCCCTACGGCTTCTACCGCAAGATTCCCGACGGCATCGCCACGCGCATCCGCTCGCTCGACACGACCCTCGTCGGGACCGGTCCCGGCGAACACCTCGCGTCCGTCTCTTACTGGACCACGACGGTCTGACCCCGTTCGGACCGGGGTTCTTTTCACCTCCCACCGGATAGGGAGCGCTATGGAGCTGTCGGTAGTGGTCCCGACCCTCAACGGACGGGCCCACCTCGAGGCGGCACTCGACGCCGTGGCGACCCGCGCCCCGCACGCGGAGGTGGTGGTCGTGAACGGCCCCTCTACCGACGGCACCGGCGGCCTCGTCCGCAGTCACGAGGCGCCGGACCGGCGCGTCGAAGTCGCGGAGCGGAACCCGAACGTGGCGCGAAACGCCGGCATCGAGGCCAGCACCGGTGACGCCGTCGCGTTCGTCGGGCAGGCGTCCGCGCTCGAACCCGGGTGGACTGCCGGCGTCCGAGAGGCGCTCGGTGACGGCGCCGACGCGGTGACCGGTCCCGTCCACCACACCGTCAACGGCGGCGTGACGACGGCGACGCCTGAGCGAACGCGCATCGCGCGTCGGGACGTGACGTTCTTCGACGCCGGCAACGTGGCGCTGACACGGGCCGCGCTCGACGCCCTCGATGGTTTCGACGAGTATCTCTCCGTCGGGGGCGCCCGCGACGTGGCCCACCGCCTCGCCGCCCTCGACCGGACCGTCGCGTGGCACGCCGACGTGGCCGTCCTCCGCGCGAAGACGGAGTCCCCGGACCGCCTCGCGGACCCCGACGCGCCGACGCGAGGCGTGCGCTACCGCTGTCTGGCCTACTGCCGCGCGAAGAACTACGGGCTCCGCCCCTCCGTCGCGACGGGGACGGTGCAGGACGCCGCTGAGGAGGCGATGTCGGCGCTCCGTGACGTGTTCGCCGGGGAGGGACGGCTCTCGTCGTGGCTCGGAACCGGGCGCGACGTGCTGACGAACCTCGCCCGCGGCGCCGCGGCGGGCCTCCGGGCGCGCGCCACCGACCGCTCGGCCGCGCCGAACCCCCACGGCGTTTCCTCCCGGCGTGACCGGGCCGTCGTCACCCAGTCGCACTGACGGCCGGCCCCTCGCTCAGCCCTCGGGACCCAACGCGTCGACGACGCGGGCCGCGTTCTTCGAGAAGACCCGCCGCATCGAGTCTTCGGGGACGTCGAGCGTGAGGATTTCCATCACGCCGACGTTCGGGTGGACCGTTGGCGCACCGCTCCCGAACAGCACTCTGTCGGGATGCTCTCGTATCGCCCGCTCCAGCACCGACCGGTAGCGGACGGCGCTGGTGTCCAGATACAGGTCGTCGTGGGTGCCGAGCAGTTCGACCGTTCGCCCCATCCGGTCTTCGTCGAGGGGGAAGCCGCCGAAGTGCGCGAGGACGACGGGGAACCCTCGCTCCAGCAGGGGGCCCGCGCTCTCGGGCGGGAAGCCCGCGCCCGCGTGGACGAGAACAGGGAGGTCCACGGTCCCGAGAGCGTCGAGCGTCTCCCCGTCGGGGAGGCCGTCGCGGACCGGGTCCAGCATGAAGCCGTGAAACCGGTCGTCGTAGGCGTACTGCTCGACTTCTTCGGGGGACGTGTGGTTGTCGTCGCGCCGCGCCGCGAGGTTCCGCAACTGCGCGGTGGCGGACTCACCGGGGTCGCGGGGCCCGTTCAGACGGGCGAAGGCGACGAGCGGTCGCTCGACGGTGCCCCGTGCGATGGCGTTGTTCGCGCGGAGGTAGTCGCCGTCGGCGACCGTTTCGCCGTGCGGGCCGGGGTAGACGACGGAGCGGACGACGCCGGCCTGATGCATCTCTCGTTCGAGGGACTCCGCGCCCTCCTCGGCCGCCGTGCCCTCGCCGCCGGGGAGCCACGCGTTGGCGTCCACGACCCGGAACCCGTGGTTCAACTCCAGCATCGGATGGGGGTTCTCCGGCCCCCCTCATTTCGGTGTCGGTGTCGCACACCCGTGATGTCGGAACGAAAATTTATTTATAGAACCGCAACCCACCTTCGCCCGTATGTCACAAGGACAGCGACGGAGTCCGGTCTTCATTCTCAACGAGGACTCCGAACGCACGAAGGGGCGAGACGCACAGTCGACGAACATCAACGCGGGCAAGGCCGTCGCCGAGTCCGTGCGGACGACACTCGGTCCGCAAGGCATGGACAAGATGCTCGTGGACTCCACGGGCGAAGTCGTCATCACGAACGACGGCGTGACCATCCTGCAGGAGATGGACATCGACCACCCGGCGGCTCAGCTCATCGTCGAGGTGGCCGAGAGCCAAGAGGAGACGACCGGCGACGGCACCACGACGGCCTCCGTGCTCGCGGGCCAGCTCCTCGCGAAGTCCGAGGAACTCGTCGACCAGGACATCCATCCGCGCACCATCGTGGACGGCTACACCGAGGCCGCCCGCATCGCGCAGGCGGAAATCGACGACATCGCCCTCGACGACGACCTCGACGACGAGACGCTGGCGAAGGTGGCCTCCTCCAGCATGACCGGCAAGGGCACCGGCGACTTCGACGCCGCCGAACTCGCTGACCTCGTCGTGGACGCGGCCCGCCGCGTCCGCTCCGGGGGTAAGGTCCACCGCGACGACATCCACATCACCGCCGAGATGGGCGCCTCTTCCCGCGCCACGGACATCGTGAACGGCGCCGTCACGGACGAGAAACCCGCCCGGGAGGGCATGCCCCGGAGCGTCGAGGACGTGACCGTCCTCCTCCTCAACTCCGAACTCGAGAAGCGCGAGACGACAGTCGACGTCGAGTACGACGTCGGCGGCTCCGATCAGATCGACCAAGCCCTCGAGGCCGAACGCGAGGAGTTCCGCAGTTACGCCGAGAAACTGGACGAGGCCGGCGTCGACGTCCTCATCTCCACCGAGGACGTCGCCGACCCCATCCTCGACTACCTCGAAGACTACGGCATCCTCACCATCGACAACGTCGACAGTTACAGCGAACACGTCGGCAAGCAGGTGGCGAAAGCGACGGGCGCGACGCCCGTCGGTTCCGTCGAGGACATCGACCCGGACCACCTCGGCCACGCCGAGTCCGTCCACGTCGAGACGTACGGCGACGAGTCGTACACCCTCGTCGACGGCGGCGACGACTCCGGCATCGTGACGGTGTTCGTGCGCGGCGGCACCGCCCACGTCACCGACGAACTCGAACGCGCCATCGGCGACGCCGTGGACGTGGTCTCGACGGCCCTCGACGAGGGCGGCGTCGTGCCCGGCGCCGGCGTCACCGAGATCAAAATCGCCAGCCGCCTCCGCGACGAGGCGGCGGGCGTCTCCGGCCGCAAGCAACTCGCCGTCGAGGCGTTCGCGGACGCCGTCGAGGTCCTGCCCCGCACCCTCGCGGAGAACACCGGCATGGACCAGATCGACGCTCTCGTGGACATGCGCGCCGCGAACGAGGACGACGGCTGCGCGGGCATCATCGCACGCGGCGAGACGGGCGAACTCGACGACCCCCTCGAACACGGCATCCTCGACCCCACCCAAGTGAAGCGCAAGGCCGTCGAGAACGCCGCCGAGTCCGCGTCCACCATCCTCCGCATCGACGACATCATCTCCGCGGACCAGTCCTGACGGCCACCACCGTTTTCCGGACGTCCGCCACTTAGGTGGCTGCGTCCCCTCTCCCCCGACGTGAGCGATGCGCTCGGACTTCGGGAAGCCGTCTCGATAGCGCTGGGCGGGATGGTCGGGGGCGGCATCTACGCCGTCCTCGGCGTCGTGACCAGCATCGCCGGCCCGGCGACGTGGGCTGCGTTCGTCCTCGCCGGCGTCGTCGCCGCGTGTGCCGGCTACTCCTACAGTTGTCTCAACAGCCTCGCGACCGACCGCGGTGGCTCGGTCACCCTCGTCCAGTCGTTCACGGGGAACACGACGGCGGCGGGGATGGCCGGGTGGACGCTCCTGTTCGGCTACGTCGGATCGATGGCGATGTACGCCTTCGCGTTCGCGGAGTTCGCCCTCGCCTTCGCCGTCCTGCCGCGGGCCGCCGCCGGTGTGCCGCTGCGCCCCGTCGTCTCGGTGGCCGTCGTCGGTGGCTTCGTGGCCCTGAACCTCCTCGGGACGCGGGTGACCGGCGCCGCAGAGAACGTCCTCGTCGCCCTGAAAGTCGGCATCCTCGTCGCCTTCGGCGTGGCGGGCCTGCTCTATGGCGTCACCGCCACGCCCGACGCCTTCCGCTTGGGCGGCAGTGAACTGGCCTCCGCCGGGCCGCTGGTGGCCGCCGGCGTCTCGTTCGTCGCGTTTCAGGGCTGGCAGTTGCTGTTCTACGACCAGGAGAGCATCGTCGACCCCGAGGACACAATCTCGACGGCCGTCTATCTCGCCATCGCCGTCGCCGTCGTCATCTACGTCCTCGTCGCGGTGGTGACGTTCAACCTCGCGCCCGACGCCCTCGTCGCGCACCCGCACACCGCGCTGAAGGACGCGGCACAAACCGTCGGTGCCGTCGTGGGCCTCGGCGCCGTCGGCGGGACGGTCATCGCGCTCTCGGCGCTGTTCTCGACCGGGAGCGCGATCAACGCGACGCTGTTCTCCGCCGGTCACTTCGCGAAGGGGATGTTGAGCGCGGACCTGCTTCCCGACAGGGCGGGCGACGGCGGCGCCGACGGCGCGCCGGACCGGACGATACTCCTACTCGGTGCCGTCACCGCGGCGTTCACCGCGGCCGGGAGCCTCGAAGCCATCACGAACTTCGCGTCCGTCGCGTTCGTCGTCGTCTTCGGCGCGATGAGCGTCCTCGCGTTCCGCCAGCGGGATGCGGACGCCATCTCGCCGCTCCCGCCCGCCGTCGGTGCGGTCGGTTCCGCCGCCTTCCTGCCGCTGATGCTCGCGCATCTGTACCGCGAGGACGTGACGACGTTCCTGCTGGTGTTCGTCCTCGCGACGCTGACGCTGGCGGTCGAACTCCTCTACTTCGAGCGCGAGTGGGTGGCCGACGGCGTCAGGGCGTTCGAGGACGACGTCGAGGGGGCGCTCTTCGAGTAGTCACCACGTCAGCGTCACGGCGTCCCCCGCCGCGACGCCGAACGCCTCGTCGCCGCGCCCGCGGTTGACCGCGAGTTCGACGTTGCCGTGGCTCCCGACCGTCACCAGTCGCTCGCCGGGCGCGACGGCCGCGTACGTCCGTTCGACCGGCGCCGCTTCGCCGTTCACCGTCATCTCCTCGCCGCGGCGCTCGGTCGCCACCCGTCCCGGTACGTTCGTTATCGCGTTCCCGAAGCCGTCCACGACCAGCACCTCGCCCTCGGCGCGGTCCCCCTCGACCGTCGCCTCGGGGAAACGCAGGTCCTCCCAGCCCTCGGTCAGGGTCGTCCGGTCGAGTGCGGCGGCGCTCGTCTCGTGGACGTCGGCGGCGGCGGGCGCGAACACGTCCCGACCGTGGAACGTCGCGCTCTCGGGGTCCTCGACTTCGATTTCGTACACCTGCCGGTCGTCGCCGAGTTCCCGTGCCGCCGGCAGAAGCACGCCGTTGTCCGGGCCGACGAGGGTGTGGTCGCCAGCCTCCACTACGAGGGCCGCCCGGTCCGTCCCCACGCCCGGGTCCACGACGACGAGGTGGACGGCGGGCGGGAACGTCGGCAGGACCTCGCGAAGCCAGAACGCCGCGGTGGACACGTCCTGCCGCGGGAAGTCGTGGGCCACGTCCACGAGGCGGGCGTCACACCGTGCGAGCATCGCGCCCTTCATCGCCGCCGGATAGGGCGACCCGAAGTCGGAGGCGAGGGTAATCATCGCTCGACGCCGAGGTCGTCGCCGTTGGTGTCCGTCGCGGCCACCCGGCGAATCCGCTCGATGCCGCCGATTTCGTCGATGACGTCCGCGACGGCGTCGGGAACGTACGGCTCCCACTCCTCGCCGCGGATCATCCGCTTGCGGAGTTCGGTGCCCTCCAACACGTCGCGGTTGAACATCGGCACCTGCCGCACCTCGATGTCCGCCTCGTCGAACAGTTCGATGACGAGGGGGTTGTTCGAGTAGGCCACGTCGAAGGCCGGACACATGCTCTGGACGTGGCTCACCCAGACGGAGTTCCGGTCGAGGTCCTCGATGGGCACGACGTAGGAGACCAAGTCGAGGTCCACGAGCGACCGGGTCAGCATCATCACACGTTCGCCCGCCGTGAACGGGTCGTGTGGCGAGTGCGAGTCGCCGGCGCTCCCGATGCCGACGACGAGTTCGTCCACTTGGTCCGCAATCTGCTCCACGACGCGGTGATGCCCGTCGTGGTAGGGCTGGAAGCGGCCGATGAAGAAGCCGCGGGTCATATCCGGCGTTCCGGGCCTGCGCTCTTAAGCGTGCCGTGTCCGGGAAGCGCCGTTCAGTCGCTCGCTCACGACCGGTCGGAGGTCCACCGCGAGACACGCCGCTGTCAGGCAGGTACCGACGAGCGCCCACGGCCCCGGGTCGACGTGTGTCGTACACGCTTTCGCGGCGGCACCACACGCCAGCGAGGGGGAGAGACCAGCCACCGTGACGCCCGCCCCGATGACGACGCCGACCGCGGCCACCCGCCGGAGCGCGCCGCTGAGCCACGTGAGGCGCACGAACTGGACGGCTCCGAAGGCACCGAGGACGTACACCGTCCCCGGAAGGACGGGCGTCGCAGAGGGGCCGTACTGGAGCCAGTACGACGTGTACGCGAGGGTGAAGCCGGCGGCGAGAAGCGCTCCGAGGAGGGCGGCCACGGCTCTGTCGCGGAACCGGTTAGCCATGACACACGTTCGGTGGCCCTACTTATATTTCTGATGAGCCCCCGGAAAGCCGGGGGTCACGATCGCCTCGCTCTCAACGGGCGTTCTACGGCCTGAGGTGCCCGAATTTCACAGTCCCCGAATTCGCCGAAGGGAGAAAGTATATCACTCCGCCGGCCCACCTTTCGAGTACCGACAGTAGTTCTATGAGTGAAGACAAACCGACCGAGAACTCCCCACCCGAGTCCGAGTCCGAACCGGCGGATAGCGACCGGTTCGAGGACGGCGCCGGGGAGGGGTTCGAGGACCTCGGAAGCGAGGTCGAGGTCGAGGCCGACGCCGACGTCGAGATAGACGAGGAGGCGGCCGAAGACGACCTGCTCGGCGGGCTCCAGATCGACAGCACCGAGGACATCCGGGTCCCCGACCGCCTCGTCGATCAGGTCATCGGGCAGAACGAGGCCCGCGACATCGTCAAGAAGGCGGCCAAGCAGCACCGCCACGTGATGATGATCGGCTCGCCCGGAACGGGCAAGTCGATGCTGGCGAAGGCGATGGCCGAACTTCTCCCGAAGGAGAGCCTGCAGGACGTCCTCGTCTACCACAACCCCGACGACTCCAACAATCCCAAGGTCCGCACCGTGCCGGCCGGGAAGGGCGAACAGATCGTCGAGGCCCACAAGGAGGAAGCCCGCAAGCGCAACCAGATGCGCTCCTTCCTGATGTGGATCATCATCGCCATCATCATCGGGTACGCCTTCATAGTCGTCGGGCAGTTGCTCATCGGCATCCTCGCCGCCGGCATCATCTACCTCGCCTTCCGGTACTCCTCGCGCGGCGGCGACGCCATGGTACCGAAACTGCTCATCAACAACGCCGACACGCAGAAGGCGCCCTTCGAGGACGCCACCGGCGCCCACGCCGGTGCGCTGCTGGGCGACGTGCGACACGACCCGTTCCAGTCCGGCGGCATGGAGACGCCGAGCCACGACCGCGTGGAGTCCGGCGCCATCCACGAGGCCAACAAGGGCGTGCTGTTCGTGGACGAGATCAACACCCTCGACATCCGCTCTCAGCAGAAGCTGATGACCGCGATTCAGGAGGGCGAGTTCTCCATCACGGGCCAGTCCGAGCGCTCCTCGGGCGCCATGGTCCAGACGGAGCCGGTGCCGTGTGACTTCATCATGATCGCGGCCGGCAACATGGACGCGATGGAGAACATGCACCCGGCGCTCCGCTCCCGCATCAAGGGGTACGGGTACGAGGTGTACTTCGAGGACACCGTCGAGGACACCCCCGAGATGCGGCGAAAGTACGCCCGCTTCGTCGCCCAAGAGGTCGAGAAGGACGGGCGGCTTCCGCAGTTCGAACCGGACGCGCTTCGGGAGATCATCCTCGAAGCCAAGCGCCGGTCCGGCCGCAAGGACCACCTCACCCTGAAGTTCCGCGAACTCGGTGGACTGGTCCGCGTCGCCGGCGACATCGCCCGCTCGGAGGGCCGCGAGATGACGACCCGGGCCGACGTGCTCCGGGCGAAGAAGCGCTCGCGCTCCATCGAGCAGCAGGTGGCCGACGACTACATCGAGCGCCGCAAGGACTACGAACTCAAGGTGTCCGACGGCGCCGCCGTGGGCCGCGTCAACGGTCTCGCCGTGATGGGCGGCGACTCCGGCATCATGATGCCCGTGATGGCCGAAGTCACGCCCCGACAGGGCGAGGGTGGCGAAGTGTATGCCACCGGCAAACTGCAGGAAATCGCCGAGGAGGCGGTCGAGAACGTCTCGGCCATCATCAAGAAGTTCAGCGGCGAGAACATCGCGGAGAAGGACATCCACATCCAGTTCGTCCAGTCCTACGAGGGC
>JBDGTS010000037.1:0-25255 GCA_042216675.1 Halobacteriaceae archaeon
CTTCGCTTTGGAGGGCCGAAGCGTCAGCGGGGACCAATTCAGGGCGGCAGCGGGCCGCGGCGTTTTGCCGCGGCCTGCTTCCTTCTTCGGACCCAACGTGCGTAGCGACGGCTGGCGCCACGCTTAAGTCGCCCATATTACATATCTCACAGTATGGACGACCTCACCGGGTTTCAACGCGACCTTCTGTACGTCATCGCCGGACTGGAATCGCCCCACGGACTCGCCATCAAGGAGGAACTCGACCCGTACGTCGAAGGGTCGATTCAGCACGGGCGCTTGTATCCGAACCTCGACACGCTCGTCGAGCGAGGGCTGGTGGAGAAGGGGGCGCGTGACCGGCGGACGAACTTCTACACGCTCACGGAGGCAGGGCGGGAGACGCTCCGCGCCCGCCGGGAGTGGGAGGCGCAGTACGTCGACTGATGGTGTCGGCACGGACCGCCACGGCCGTCGTCGGACTCGTCGCCAGCCTCGCCCTCTCCGTCGCGCTGTGGGTGTTCTTCGACACGCTCGCGCTGTTTCTGGTGGTCCCGTTCGTGCCGCTGCTGGCGCGGCGGGCCCGACCATCGGTTCGGGAGTGTCCCGAGTGTGGCTTCCGGACCCGTGACCCGCGCTACGACTACTGCCCCCACGACGGCACCGAACTCGACTGAGGGCGTGGGATTTAGGCAGTGGGGCGAGTGGGGTCCGGCGTGGACATCGCATCGTGGCTCGGGGCCGCACCGATGGAGAACCCGGCGGTCAGACTCGTCGTCTCGCTGGCACTAGGGCTGTTTCTCGGCCTCGAACGGGAGTGGTCGCAGAAGGCCGCCGGCATCCGCACGTTCGCGCTGGTGAGCGTACTGGGCACCGCGTTCACCGTCTACGACAGGGCGGCGGGCGCCGGCACGGACGGCGCCTACCTGCCGCTGGTGTCGGCCGTCGGCGTCGTGTTCGTCACGATGCTCGCCGGCGGCCTCGTCTACGGCGGCATCGTCGCGGACGAGGGGAGGAACCTCACCACGGCCGTCGGCCTCCTCATCTCCTACGGCGTGGGCCTGCTGGTGGGCATCGGCGAAGTCGTGCCCGCCACCGTCGTCGCCGTCACGAGTTCGCTGCTGCTCGTCCTGAAACGTGAACTCCACGGCTTCGCGTGGGGCCTCTCCCGCGAGGAACTGCGCTCCGTCACCGAGTTCGCCATCCTCGCGTTCGTCATCTACCCGCTTCTGCCCGCCGATTCCATCTCGCTCGGCGCGAACGTCAGCATCGAACCCCGCGTCGTGTGGCTGATGGTCGTCTTCGTCGCGGGACTCGGACTAGTGAACTACGTCATCGCGACGCTGTACGGCGGCCGCGGCATCGCAGTCACGGGCTTCTTCGGCGGCCTCGCGTCCTCGACGGCAGTCGTCGGCGCGGTACGGGACGACGTTGCCCGCCGGCCCGAACTCGCGGGCTACGGCGTCGCGGCGGTGTCGCTGGCGAACGCAGCGATGGCGACGCGGAACGCCCTCATCGTCGTCCTGTTCACCGCGAGCGCGCGCCCCCTCGTCGCCGCGCTTGCGCCCCTCGGCGCGGCAATCGTCGGGAGCGTCGCGGTGGCGGGAGTGAGCGCCGACTGGACCGCGGACCTCGACATCGAGATGGAGACGCCGTTCTCGCTCCGGAACGCGCTCGGCTTCGGCGCGCTGTTCCTCGTCGTCGTCCTCGCAAACAGCGCCGCCGGCGCGGAGTTCGGGCGCCTCGGTCTGTACGTCACCACTGCCATCGCCGGCCTCGTGTCCAGCGCCGGCGCCGTCATCTCCGTCGTCCTGCTGTACCGCACAGGGTCGCTCACCGCCGGGGGCGCCGTCGTCGCCGTGACGCTCGCGACGCTGTCGAGCGTCGGCGTGAAGGCCCTGCTGGCGGCGTCGAGCGCGAACCGCGACTTCGGCCGGCGGACGGTCCTGTGGAGCGTCGCCGTCGGCATCGCCGTCGCCGCGAGCGCCGTCGCCGTCGTCGCCTAGAACGTGTAGCGGTCCCGGCCGTCCTCGGTGGCGCTGAAGCCCTGCCCGCCTGCCATCTCGTCGTAGGTCATACCGGAGAGGTACTCGTCGTAGGTGACGTCGAACTCCGTGCGAAGGTGGAAGTCGAGTTTCCCCGTCTCGACGGTGCGCTGGAAGAAGTCGTGAATCGCGCGCCGCACCAGCTCCTCGTGGTCGTCGGTGTCGAGACCGGCGAGGAGCATCGCGAGTTCCGAGCGCGTCTCGTCGTCGAGGTACGGTTCGTCGTCGAGAGCGTCCGTGGCGTCGGCCACCGCTGATTCGAGGTCGTCGAGGCTCACGGCCGACGTTCGGGGGCGAGCGGTTAGGGGGTTTCGGCTCGGGTTCTCAGGCCGAAAGCGCCGCCGATGGGATGTCGACGGTCACCGGGCGGTCGAACCACCGGAATCGCGTCGTGACCGTCGTCGTCGCCGACTCGCCGCCGCGGGAGACGCTCGCCTCGGCTCGGGACTGCCAGACGTATCCCGTCTCTCGGCCGATCCAGAGTCGCACCGTGTAGGAGTCGAGCTCCCGCGTGCCTGTCAGGGCGGCCACCGCGTCGTCGTCGGGATGGGCCTCGACGACGGTCACCGGGTGGCCGTCGAGGCTGTCGTTGCGCAAGAAGGTGACGCGCCCGGAGTCGAGGAGCGAGCGCTGTCGCTCGACGCTCGCGCCGTCGGTCCACGGGGCGCTGTTCCGAGTTCGAAACTCCCAGTCGCCGCCCTGTTTGGCCCACAGCGAGTCGTTCGCGACGTAGATGCGGCGCTCCCCGTCCGGCGCGCTCACGTTGAATCGGCCGCGGTTCGTGCGCTGGTTCACGACGCCCGAGAGCGTCACGGAATCGGAGGTCCCGGGCGTCACGACGGCCACGGTCATCGTCACGCCCACCGTCTGTACGTCGTCCATCGCCGCTAGCGCCCGGTCGCGAGCGTCCGCGGCGACGGGGTCCGACGTCGGCCCGGAGAGCGGGGACACGGCGCTACACCCGGCGGTCAGGAGGAGTGTGGCCGCGAGGAGGGTCGCGGCCCATCTGCGGGGGCCATATCCGTGGCTTCGACGCGTGGCTGAAATACGTTGGGACCGCCAGCGTCAAACCGCGGGCGCGCCGACTGGGGGCTGATGACCGACGACGGGTGGTCGCTTCCCGACGACAGGCGCGCGGTCCGGCAGGCGCTGACCTCGTGGTACGAGGCCGACCACCGGTCGTTCCCGTGGCGCGAGACGACGGACCCCTACGCCATCCTCGTCTCCGAGGTGATGAGCCAGCAGACCCAACTCGGCCGCGTCGAGACGGCCTTCGAGGCCTTCCTCGACCGGTGGCCCGCCGTCGCGGACCTCGCGGCCGCCGACCGGAGCGACGTGGTGGCGTTCTGGACCGACCACAGCCTCGGCTACAACAACCGCGCCCGCTACCTCCACGAGGCCGCCGAGCAAGTCGTCTCCGAGTTCGACGGCGACTTCCCCGAGTCGCCGGAGGAGCTGCAGGAACTGATGGGCGTCGGGCCGTACACCGCCAACGCCGTCGCGTCCTTCGCGTTCAACAACGGCGATGCAGTCGTGGACACGAACGTCAAGCGGGTCCTCCACCGCGCGTTCGACGTGCCCGACGACGACGCCGCGTTCGAAGAAGCGGCGTCGGCCCTGATGCCCGCCGGCGAGTCCCGCGTCTGGAACAACGCCATCATGGAACTCGGCGGCGTGGCGTGCACGCAGACGCCAAAGTGCGACGAGGCCGGGTGCCCGTGGCGCGACCGGTGTTCGGCCTACGAGACGGGCGATTTCACCGCCCCCGACGTGCCCGAACAGCCGGAGTTCGAGGGGAGCAGGCGACAGATGCGCGGCCGCGTCGTCCGGACGCTCGGCGAGTACGACGAACTGACTCTCGACGAACTCGGCCCGAAAGTCCGCGTGGACTACGCGCCCGACGGCGACCACGGGCGGGAGTGGCTTCGCGGCCTGCTCTCGGACCTCGCGAGCGACGGGTTGGTGCAGATAGAGGAGCGAAACGGCGCCACCGTCGCGCGACTGCAGGGCTGACTCACTCTTCGACTCGCTCTCGTGTCACGTCCGTCACCGAGAGGTCCTCGCCCACGGTCAGCGTCAGCACCTCGCTGTCGGCCCGGAACGAGAACGCCGCCTCGAACGGGTCGGCCGACAGAATCATCTCTTCGAGGGCGCCGACGTGGAACCCCTCCGGGGCGATGGGGTCGACGCCGTGGTCGAGCATGAACGCCATGAGGTCCGGGTCGGCGAGGAGGTGTTTGGTGAAGATAGCCTCCTCCTCGAAGACGCAGTTCGTGCAGGCCGTCTGCATCGTGACGCCGAACTGCTGGTCACAGCGGTCACAGCGGCCCGTACCGCCGTCGTGGTCCTCGCAGACCCGCACCGATCGAGTGACGGCCGCCGAACACCGGGGGCAGACGCCGCGGGCGATGGCGTGGGCCTCAGTGACGGTCCAGATTTCGGCGGCTCCGAGGAGTTCCTCGGGGGTCCGGTCGCGGACGCCGGCCGGTGGGAGGCTCACGGTACCGAGAACGTCGTCGCCGGCCTCCGGTCGCGTCGTGTCGCTTTCCTCGCCCCGGGTCCCACCGCAGTGTGGGCAGTAGAGGCCGACGCGTTCGTTCCGGTAGCTCAGTTCGAGGGCGCCGCCACAGCAGGAACACGGCACCGAGACGGGCGTGCGTTCGACGACGGGCGACTGAGTAACAGCGCCCGAGAGGACGGCCTCGACGACACGCTGACCCGCCTGCGTGAGGGCGTAGCCGTCGTCCATCGAGCGGAGGAACTGGCCGTCGAGTCTGTCGAGATGGTAGCTGAAGTTCGCCGTCGTCTCGTAGTCGACGCGGTCGAACAGCGCGGAGAACGTCAGGGACCCGTCAGCGGTTCCGAGCGCCTGCAGTATCTCTATGCGTGGCTCGCTTCCCAACAGGGCGAACGCTTCGTCGGGCGACAGGCCACCGGGCGCCTCGTCCCCCATGTGTGAAATATTACCACGGAGACACCTAAATCCAGGTGCTGAGGGGACGTGACATCTACCCAACTATAACGCCGTACAGATTATATTTTTGGTCCACCGGCCCGTCTCTCCCCGTGTCTCGCCGTGCCAGATGGGGTCACGTCACGGAGAGGCGGCCGGAACCGGTGCGGCCAGGCGCGCGGGGGCGTCCGCTCGTCGCATCCGGTCCCGGCGGAGAGTATAATGCAACCCCAAGATGATGCAGACGACGACAGCATCGATGACTCGACAGACGCGACGCGCCGCCGCCTGCTTCGCGTCGGGGCGCTCGGGACGGGGGCGCTCCTCGCGGGTGGGGCCGTCGGCTCCGCTGCGGGCCAGCAGACGGGAGACAGCGACTACGGTGGCGGCAACGCCATCGGGGCGTTCCTGAACGAGGAGGCGGCGTTCAAGCGTCGACCGATATGGGACGGCGGGGTGGCCGACCGGACTGGCGAGGACGTCGTCGAAGTGACCGTCGGCGCGATGACGTCCATCGACGTGCCGGATCCGGACGTGCCGGACCGCGCCCCGTTCGCGTTCGCCCCGCGAGCGGTCAAGGTGTCGCGCGGGACGACCATCCGATGGATCTGGGTGTCGAACCCCTTCGACTTCCCCATCCCGCACGACGTGACGTCGCTGGACACGATGCCCGACGGGAGCCGACTGTTCTCGTCGGGACTGAAGCAGTACACCGACGCCGACCCGACGTTCGAACACACGTTCGACGAGAGAGACACGCACCTCTACTTCTGCACGCCGCACGGCGCGCCGTTCGAGGTCCATGGGCACGTCAACGCCTTCGGCATGCGCGGCGCGATTATCGTGGCGGGCGAGTAGAGGGGGACTCCATTTTTCGGAGCGCCCGGCCGCTGTCAGAAGCGTAAAGGGCCGCGACCTTATCGCGTGACCATCGACACGTCGAGCCAGTCGCTTGAGTGCGTGAGCGACCCCATCGACACCACGTCCACGCCCGCGTCGGCGTAATCCGCGACATTCTCCGGGGTGATGCCGCCCGAGGCCTCGACGGTGACGCCGAACTCCGCGAGAGCGGCCACGCAGTCGCCCGTCTCGGCGGGGGCCATGTTGTCGAGGAGAAGCACGTCGGCGCCCAGTTCGGCCGCGCGGACGGCTTGGGACTCGGTTTCGGCCTCGACTTCGACGACGGTGGTGAAACTCGCCCGCTCGACGGCCTCGGTGACGGCGGCGTCGAGGCCGACGACGGCGATGTGATTCTCCTTGATGAGCACCGCGTCGGCGAGGCTGTAGCGGTGCGGGTCGCCGCCGCCGACGCGCACGGCCTTCTTCTCGAAGTCGCGATAGCCGGGGGTCGTCTTGCGGGTGGCGGCGACGCGCGTGTCTCCCGCTCGGTCCACACACCGGCGGGTCGCGGTGGCGACGCCGCTCATGCTTCCGAGGAGATTGAGCGCGAGGCGTTCGCCGCGGAGGACGCTGTCCGCCGCGCCCTCGACGGCCAGCAGTTCGTCGCCGGCCGCGATTCGGTCGCCGTCATCGACGCGGGCCTCGGCGCGGACGTCGAGTTCCTCGAAGGTGGCGACGGCCTCCTCGACGCCGGCGGCCACGCCGTCCTCGCGGGTGACGGCGACGGCGGCCGTCTCGTGGCCGGCCACCAAGTCGTCCGTCACGTCGCGCCAGCGTGGCCCGTCCTCGTCGAGAAACGCCCGGAGTCGGTCCTGTAGCATGGCCGGGCCGACGGGGTGAACCCACAAGAATCGCCCGGGATGGAAAGCGTTCAGTGCCCGGGGGCGGAAGGGGCGGCCATGACAGCCCACGTCGTCGGTATCTGCGGGAGTCTCAGGGAGGCGAGCAAGACGCGCGTGGCACTCGGCGCCGCTCTCGACGCCGCCCGGGAGCAGGGGACTACTGCGGAACTGCTCGACTTGCGCGAGTACGACCTTCCGGTGTTCGACGCGGAGGCCCCCGGCGACGTGGCGGCGCTGACGGACGCGGTGGCCGAGGCAGATGCGATTCTGCTCGGCACTCCGGTCTACCACGGCTCCTACGCCTCGCCGCTCAAGACGGCCATCGACTACTGTGGCTTCGACGAGTTCGAGAACAAGACGGTCGGACTGCTCGCCGTCGGCGGCGGGCGCTTCCCCGTGACGGCGCTCGAACATCTCCGCTCGGTCTGTCGCGCCCTCGACGCGTGGGTCCTCCCGCGCGAGGCGGCGGTGCCCCGGAGCGACGAGGCCATCGAGGACGGCGCGTTCGTCGACGCGGACCTCCACGAGCGCGTGGCCTCGCTGGGCGAACGCGCGGTCCAGTACGCGAACATCGAGGCCGAACCGCCGACGCCCGAAAGCGCCGAGAACGTGGGGGCCGACGACTAAATGACCCAGTGGGTGGAAAATCCGAGCGGTGGCCGTGCGCGCGGGCCACGCGCCGCGGTGCGAGCGTGGGTCGAGGTCATCGTCCGGCCGCGGCGCTTCTTCCGCACGGGCGTCGCGCCGGGCGACCAAGGACCGGGATTCGTCTTCACCGTCGCCGTCGCCGCCGTCGCCGTCGGGTCGCGCCTCGCGTTGGTGCCCGCCGCGCGGCCCGGCGGGCCGTTCGCATCGCTCCTCCTCGCGGCGGGGCTGTCGGTCATCGCCGCGCCGTTGGCACTCCACCTCGTCGCCGCCGTGCAGACGGTGACGCTGATGGCCCTGACGAGCGACCGGGGCACCATCAGCGAGACGGTGCAGGTGTTGGCGTACTCGACGGCGCCCTGTGTCGCCGCTGGAGCGCCGGTGGCGGCGCTCAGAGTGGCCGTGACGACCTACGGCGCGGTGCTTCTCGTCGTCGGGACCGCCGAGGTCCACGACCTGTCGCGGTGGCGCGCGGTGGCCGTCGCAGCCCTGCCGGCGACGCTCGTGTTCGGACTTGCCTTCGGCGGGTTCGACGCCGTCGCGGCGCTCGCCCCGTGATTTAACCCCGCGGCGGCGGAATTGCGGATATGCTGACCATCGACGTGTCCGACTTCTCGGTCGAGTTCAAGGACGGCGCCATCAAGAACGTCGGCGCCGCGAACAAGCGCGCGACGGCGAAACTGTTCGACGTGGCCGACGCGGAGGTCAGAGAGTACGGGAGCGAACGAGTGAAACTGGTGTTCGAGGACGAGACGGGTGACGAGGTGCAGGTGGCCCTCTCGCCCGAACAAGCCACGGAAGTCGCAGACGGCGTCGAGGGAATCCGCGAGGAGAGCGCCAGCGACTGACGGGGGCATACCGACAATCGTTTCAAGCCGCCACCGCTTCAATCGAGCAAATGGGTTCGTGTATCATCTGCGGGAAGTCTGTCGACGGCGTCACCTGCCGTTCACATCAAGAAGACGTGGCATTCGAGTTCCGGGGCACCAGCCCCGACCAGTTGGAGACGGACCGCTACTACCGCGGCACCGTCGACGGGTTCGCTGACTTCGGCGTCTTCGTGAACATCGGTGACCGAGTAACCGGCCTCCTCCACCGGAGCGAAGTCGAGGGGCGACTGGAGAGCCTCGACTGGGAGGAAGGCGACGAAGTGTTCGTGCAGGTCACGGGCGTCCACGACAACGGCAACGTGGACCTCGGCTGGTCGATTCGGGAGTCCGAACGCGAGTTCCGCGGGAAGGCCATCCACGACCCGTCCGCCGAGGAACCGGAGGTTCCCGTCGAGGGACTCGGTGAGACGCCGGGCGCCGAGACCGAGGAGGAGACGGCCGCCGAGGAGCAGTCGGGATCAAGACCCGAGCGCGAGGCTGAGGCGGAGGCCGAGCAGGCCGAACCCGAGGCCGAAGAAGTCGGAGAAGCCGAAGAAGCAGAAGCGGAAGCAGTCGAAGCAGTCGAAGAAGAAGCCGAAACCGAGACGGCCGCCGAGGGCGACCTCGACCGGACGCCCATCGAAGAACTCGGTGACCGCGTCGGCGACGAGGTGCGCCTCGAAGCCGAAGTCGCGGGCGTCCGGCAGACTGGCGGCCCGACGGTGTTCGCGCTGAACGACGAGACGGGGCGCGTCGACTGCGCCGCGTTCGTCGGCGCCGGCGAACGCGCCTACCCCGAAATCGAAGTCGGCGACGTGGTGTCGCTGGTCGGGGAAGTCGAGCGCCGGCAGGGCGAACTGCAGGTCGAAACCGAGAGCATCGAAGTACTCGACGGCGACGCGCGGGCGGCCGTCGAGGCACGTCTCGACGCGGCGCTCGAATCGCAAGCGGAACCGAGCGTGACGGAACTCCTCACCGACGAGGGCGCCGTCGCCGACGCGCGCGAGGGTATCGTGGACGCCGCGACAGCCATCCGCCGCGCCGTCATCGAGTCCCGACCGGTCGTCGTCCGCCACACTGCGACTGTGAGCGGCTATCTCGCGGGTGCAGCCATCGAACGCGCCGTGCTCCCCCTCGTCCGGGACCGGCACGCCGAGAGCGACGCCGAGTACCACTACGTGGACCGGCGCCCCCTCGACGGCCAGTTCTACGAGATGGACGACGCGACGAAGGACGTGACCGACCTCCTGCAGGCCGCCGAGCGTCACGGCGAGAACCGCCCGCTGGTGGTGCTGGCCGACGTGGGCCACAGCCGCGAATCCCGCGACGCGCTGGACCTGCTGGACACCTACGACGTGCCCCGCGCCGTCATCGACACGGGCGAGGCCGACGCACGGGTGGCCGACGCCGTCGACGTGTTCCTCACGGTCGACGACCCCGAGGTCACCACCGCGGCCCTCGCCGCGAACGTCGCAACCGTCGTCAACCACGAGGTGCGTGACGACTTGCTTCACCTCCCCGCCGTCAGTTACTGGGACGAGACGCCCGACCGCTACGCGGACCTCGCGACGCGCGCGGGCTACGACGCGGCGGCCGCCGACGACCTGCGCGGTGCCATCGCGATGCAGGCTCACTACCAGACGTACGAGGACAAGCGCGAAATCGTGCAGGACCTGCTCTGGGGCGAGGACCGCGCGTTCGCGTCCCACGTCGCCTCGCAGTTCCACGCCCGCCTCGACGACGAACTCGACACCGTCGACTCCCACGTCGAGGAGCGTACGGAAGGCGGCGTCCCGATTCACGTCGTCGACGTGGAGGCGTTCACCCACCGGTACGACTTCCCGCCGAGCGCCCTCCTGTTGGACGCCCTCTACCGCGAGGCCCGTGACGACGGCCCCGTCGCCGTCGTCGGTCTCGACGAGGACGAACTCCACGTCCGCGCCCCCGTGGACGTGCAGGCAGTCGGCGGCGCCGTCGCCGACGCACTTCCGGAGGCCGGCGTGCGCCCGCGTGGCACCCGTGACGGCTACGTCGAGTTCCTCCGGGGCGAACGCGACGCAGTCCTCGACGCCGCCGTCGACGAGATTGCGGACCGCCTCGCCGCGGGCGTCGAAGCCCCGGCGCGCGACTGAGACGCAGTTCCTTTCCGCCGTAGTTACCTGAAACTCACTGCACCCTTTATACTGGCGCAGTCGTATCTTTACCTAATGGAATCCGTCGAAAGCGTCCCCGACGGGTACGCGGATCGACTTGAGGCCCTCCACGTCGCCACCAGAAACCTCATCGACGCTCGGCGGGAGGCCGCCATCGCGGACCTCGCCGTCGAGGCGGCGGCCGACGTGTTGCAGTTCCCGTTCAGCATCTTCTGGGCCGCCGACCGCTCGGAGGGGACGCTCGCCCCGACGTCCGTCAGCGACACCGTCGCGGAGTACCGCGAGGAGGGCGGCGAAATGGTCCACGACGAAGCGGACTACCTCTGGGACTACTTCGAGCGCGAAGACCCGAGTCTCGTCGAGGTGACCCCGGGGAAGGCCGCCGCGCCGGTGCCGCCCCACAGTTCCATCGTCGTTCCCGTCGGCGAGTACGGCCTCCTGACCGTCGGCGCCGAGGAGCGAACGGACATCGAGGACGCGGAGGTGCGGTTGGCGGCGGTCCTCGGCAAGAACGTGCAGGCCGCGCTCTCCCGCGCCGAGCGCGAGCGGCGCCTCGCGGAGCAACGCGACGGACTGAAACTGCTGAACAGCATCGTGCGCCACGACATCCGCAACGACCTGCAGGTGGTGCGGGCGGCCGCCGACCAACTGGCCGAGGACGACATGAGCGACGGCAACGCGCTGACGTTGATCCGGGAGCGAACCGAGAGCGCCGTCGAACTCACCCGGACCGCGCGGGAACTCGCCGAGACGATGCTCCAGACCGAGTCCGAGCGCGAAGCGGTGGCGCTCGGGCCGACGCTCCGCGCGGCCGCGACGGAAGTCGAGAGTGCCTACGGCGACGACGTGGTCGACGTCGAGGGGTCGGTCCCCGAGGTGGACGTGTTGGCGGACGACATGCTCTCCTCGGTGTTCCGCAACGTCATCGAGAACGGGGTCGAACACGACGACGGCGACCCATACGTCACGGTGTCAGCGGAGGAGCGAGAGGGCGACGTCGTGGTTTCCATCGCCGACGACGGCCCCGGCATCCCCGACGGCGTGGCCGACGAGGTGTTCGACCGGGCGGCGAAAGGGCTCGACAGCGACGGCACGGGCATCGGCCTCTATCTCGTGGCGACCCTCGTCGACCGCTACGGGGGGTCCGTCTCCATCGCCGAGACGGGGCCAGAGGGGACGACGGTCGAAATCACCCTCCCGACGGCTTAGTCGAAGGCGTGGTCAGCGGTCGGGAAGTCGCTCTCGCGCACCTCCCGCACGTACTCCGCGGCGGCGTCGGCGACGACGCTCGGCACGTCGGCGTACTCCTTGTCGAAGGTGAGGTCGTAGTCGCCGTAGCCCAGCACGTCGGAAATCGTCAACACCTGCCCGTCGACGTGGCGGCCCGCGCCGATGCCGATGACGGGGACGTCCACGGCGTTCGCGACCCGCTTTGCCGCGAGTTCCGTCACCAGTTCGAGGACGATGGCGAACGCGCCGGCGTCTTCGAGGGCCTCGGCGGTCTGAATCAGCGTCTCGGCGCTGGCGGAGTGCTCCGTGTTCCGGCCCTGCACGACGCGACCACCGACCTCGTTGACTCGTTGGGGCGTGAGGCCGGTGTGGGCCATCACCGGCACTCCGAGTTCCGTCACGCGGTCGATGAACGCCACCGTCCAGTCGCCGCCGGGGGCCGTCTCCAACTTCACGGCCTGCGCGTCGGCCTCGGTGAGAAAGCGCTTGGCCGCGTTCACGGAGTCGGCCATCGAGGCCCCGTAGGACTCGAAGGGCATGTCGCCGACGACCATCGCCTCCTCGCTCCCGCGCGCGACGGCACCGGTGAACGTGAGCATCTCGTCGAGGGTGACCGAGGTGGTGTCGTCGTGACCGAGGACGAGTTCGCCGGCGGTGTCGCCGACGAGGAGAATGTCGACGCCCGCGTCGTCGAGGATTCCAGCCGTCGGGGCGTCGTAGGCCGTCAGCATCGTTATCGGTTCGTCTGCATCGGCCATCGTTTCGAGGTCGCGAACGTCGGTGCGGGTCATGGTGTCGCCTGACGGGCGCCGGGACAATAACCCGTCGGGTCCGACACGCTTATCGGCGCCAGCGGCGTGTTCGCGGACATGAGCGAGGCCGCCGACGCCGACGACGACGCGTTCGAGCGGGTCTGTGAGACGCTCGTGGAACGGATTCTCGCTGGCGACCTCGAACGCGACGACCTCGAACAGGCCAAGCGCGAGGCGTGTTCGACCCACGGCGCGGCGAAGGTGCCGAAGAACTCCGACCTGCTGGACCGGGCGCCCGACGGCCGCCGCGACGAACTCGCGGAGGTGGTCCGCCGGAAACCGATGCGCACCGCCTCCGGCGTCACCCCGGTGGCCATCATGACAAGTCCCCACCGGTGCCCCCACGGCAAATGTCTCTACTGCCCGGGGGGTCCCGACTCGGAGTTCTCCAGCGCCCAGTCCTACACCGGCCACGAACCCGCCGCGGCCCGCGGCGTCCAGAACGACTACGACCCGTACGGACAGGTCACCCTCCGCCTCCACCAACTCCGCGAAATCGGGCACCCCGTGGACAAGGTGGAACTCATCCTGATGGGCGGGACGATGACCGCGCGCTCGGCCGACTATCAGGAGTGGTTCGTGAAGCGCGCGCTGGCGGCGATGAACGACTACGACCCGGACTGCAATCCCCAGCCCTCCGAAACGGAGTCGTTCAAGCCCGACCCCGAGGACACCGAGTTCCGGTATCTGGAGGACGTGAAGGCCAGAAACGAGACGGGAGAGGTGCGCAACGTCGCCACCACCTTCGAGACCAAGCCGGACTGGTGTGACCCCGAGCAGATAGACCGGATGCTCCGCCTCGGCGGCACGAAAGTCGAGGTGGGCGTCCAGACGACGTACGAGCGCATCAACCGCGAGATGCACCGCGGCCACGGGGTCGACGCCTCCGTCGACGCCAACCGCCGTCTCCGCGACGCGGGCTTCAAGGTGGGCTTCCACATGATGCCGGGTCAGCCCGGCATGTCCAAGGAGATGTGCTTACAGGACTTCCGAGAACTGTTCGAGGACCCCGCGTGGCGCCCGGACTACCTCAAAATCTACCCCACGCTCGTCGTCGAGGGGACGGCCATCTACGACCAGTGGCACCGCGGCGACTTCGACCCGCTTGGCAACGACGACGCCGCCGAACTGGTTGCGGAAATCAAGTCGATGATTCCGCGCTACGTCCGCCTCCAGCGAGTCCAGCGCGACATCCCGGCGGACCTCATCGAGGGCGGCGTCTGGAAGTCGAACCTCCGCCAACTCGCCCGCCAGCGGATGGACGAGCACGGATGGACGTGTGACTGCATCCGGTGTCGCGAGGTCGGGCACAACGACGCGGAACCGGAGGACCTCGAACTCCGCGTCGACCGCTACGAGGCCGGCGGCGGCACCGAACACTTCGTCTCCATCGAGGACTTCGAGAAGGACCTGCTCGTAGGGTTCTGTCGCTTGCGCTTCCCGAATAGCCCCCGGCGACCCGAACTGCAGGACGCGGCGCTCCTCCGGGAACTCCACGTCTACGGGAGCGAGGCCGGCATCGGCGACGGCGCGGGCGACCACCAGCATCAGGGCCACGGCCGGCGCCTGATGGGCAAGGCCGAAGAACTCGCCCGCGACGCCGGCTACGACAAACTCGCGGTCATCGCGGGCATCGGCGCCCGGGAGTACTACCGCGAGAAACTCGGCTACCGGCAGGACGGCCCCTACGTGTCGAAGCGCCTCTAAGCGGCGAAGACTTTTGTCGCGGCCCGACGAACCTGTTACGATGGCATCAGTTCGGAGCGGCCCCGGGGCGCTCCTCCTCGGCGACACGCGCCGAACGGCGGACCGCTTTCTGCTCGTCGCGGGCGCGGTGTTCATCGCGTTGCCGCTCCTGCGGGCGAGCGTCGGCCGGGACGTGAACACGATTCTGCAGTCCGACCTCGTCTACGCCTCCGCGGTGGCGCTGACGCTCGTCGTCGCCGGCGGGCACGCCTACCGCAACCGCGGCCTGTTCACGAGCGTCGTCTGCGCGTATCTCGTCCTCGCGGGGTACTTCCTCGGCGGGTGGATTGCGCTCGGTCGGACCGGCTCGGGGTCTGTCCTGCCCGAGTACGCCCTGTTGCCCGCCGTCCTCGGAATTCCGCTCGGCGGCGGCGCGTTCGTTCTCGGGTGGGGAGCGCGCTACGCCGTTCGCAGGATGGCGGGCGCGTGACGGAGATAGTGCCGGCCGGCGAACGCCAGTCCCGCGCCGCCGCCGAGGAACGCGACGATGAGCCACGGGCTGACCCACGACGGGCCACCGGGACCCACGTCGCCGCTTTGGCTCGACGTGGCGACCCCTGCGGTAACGACCCCGAACAGCACCAGAGCCACGCCACTGAGCAGGGACACCGAACCGAGAGCGGGACCCTCGCGGTTCAGCGCGAAGGCCGCCGCCAACGCGACGGGAACGACGACGACGGCAACTAACAGCACGACGCGGCCAAGCGTACTGAGCGTCGCCATCGCGCCGACGGACCGGGCCGTCTGGAGGGTGTCGAGGGACTTCGACAGAGAGTCTGGGACGACGACGGCGGCAGCGAGGAGGGCCACGAGTGCGCTCGTCGTCCCGACGAAGCGAGCGAGGGCGCGACGCTCTGCGTGGGACACACGTGGAATCGGGTCGCCAGCCAGAAGTAATTTCTGTGTGACAGGACGCGGCGGCAACACTATACCCGCGCCCCGCCTACGTGACCCATGAACCGCGTGGAGACCAGCCGTGCGCCAATCTCGATAGGGGCTCGGCTCCTGATGCTCCTGTTCGTCGGCCTCGTGGCCGTCGCCGTCGTCCTCCGGGGCCTCGGCGCCACGTGGCCCGAGAGCGCGGCCGTCGGCGTCCTCGCGGGCGTCCTGTTGGCGGTGGTGGGCACCCTCCTACGACGCTGAGGGCGTGCCGACACGCCTTTGCGGCCGGCCGCCGGGTGTTCGGACATGGACCAGAAGCGCGAACTCACCAGCGTCGACCTGGTGGCCCTCGTCGGGGAACTCCGGGGCTACGTCGGCGCCACCCTCGATAAGGCCTACCTCTACGGCGACGACCTGCTGCGCCTGAAGATGCGGGACCACGACCACGGCCGCGTGGAACTCATTCTCGAAGTCGGCGACACGAAGCGCGCACACGTCGCGGAACCGGAACACGTCCCCGCGGCGCCCGAGCGCCCGCCGGACTTCGCGAAGATGCTCCGGAACCGGATGCAGGGCGCGGACCTCGCGAGCGTCGAGCAACACGGCTTCGACCGCATCCTCACCTTCGAGTTCCGGCGCGAGGACCAGGACACCCGCATCGTCGTGGAACTGTTCGGCGAGGGCAACATCGCGGTTCTCGACCAGAACGGCGACGTGGTCGATTGCCTGAACACCGTCCGCCTCAAATCGCGGACCGTCGCGCCCGGGGCGCCCTACGGCTATCCGACCGAGCGTCCGCGCCCCGACAAGCGCGACTTCGAGGCGTTCGCGGCGACGATGCGCGAGTCCGACACCGACGTGGTCCGGACGCTCGCGACCCAGATGGACTTCGGCGGCCTCTGGGGCGAGGAACTCTGCACCCGCGCCGGCGTCGAGAAGGCACTCGACATCGCCGACGCCACCGAGGACGACCTGCGGGCCGTCTACGACGCCGTCCAGCGACTGTTCGACGACCTCGAATCCGGCACCGACCCGCGCGTCTACTACGAGTCCGCGGACGGCGACCGGGGCCAGCGGGTGGACGTGACCCCCGTGCCGATGGAGGAGCACGCGGACCTGCTGAGCGAACCGTTCGACGCGTTCAACGCCGCCGTGGACGACTACTTCACGAACCTCGGCGCCACCGAAGAGGAGGAGGCCGTCGAGGAGGCGTCGGCCCGCCCGGCGTTCGAGGAGGAAATCGAGAAACAGAAGCGCATCGTCGACCAGCAGGAGGCCGCCATCGAGGACTTCGAGGAACAGGCCGAGCGCGAACGCGAGAAGGGCGAACTGCTGTACGGCAACTACGGCGTCGTCGACGAGGTGCTGAGCACGGTGTCAGACGCCCGCGCGGCCGGCCACTCGTGGACCGACATCGAGGAAACGCTCGCCGAGGCCAAGGAAGACGTGGAGGCCGCGGGCATCGTCCGCGGCATCGACGAGGAGGACGGCGAGGTGCGAATCGAACTCGACGGCCACGCCATCGACCTCGACCCCGAGGCGGGCGTCGAGAAGAACGCCGACTTCTACTACACCGAGGCCAAGCGCATCGAGGAGAAGAAAGCGGGCGCCGAGGAGGCAGTCGCGGAGACGCGCGCCGAACTCGAACGCCTACAAGAGAAGCGCGAGGAGTGGGCGGCCGAGGACGTCGAAGAAGAGGCCGAAGAGGAACCCGAAAACGTCGACTGGACGGCGCGCGAATCGGTCCCCATCCGCAAGCAAGAGCAGTGGTTCGAGCGCTTCCGGTGGTTCCGCACCGAGGACGACTTCCTCGTCATCGGCGGGCGCAACGCCGACCAGAACGAGGAAATCGTCGAGAAGTACATGGACCCCTACGACCGCTTCTTCCACGCACAGGCCCACGGCGGCCCGGTGACGGTGCTGAAGACGTCGGCCCCGAGCGAACCGAGCCGCGACATCGAGGTGCCCCAGCAGTCGCTCGAGCAGGCCGCGCAGTTCGCCGTCACGTACTCCTCGGTGTGGAAGGAGGGGAAGTACAGCGGCGACGTGTACATGGTCGACCCCGAGCAGGTGTCGAAGACGCCCGAGAGCGGCGAGTACCTCGAAACTGGCGGCTTCGCCGTGCGGGGCGAGCGCACGTACTTCGAGGACACGCCCGTCGGCTGTCTGGTCGGCCTCGCCTGCGAACCCGAGACGCGGGTGCTGGGCGGCCCACCCGCGGCCATCGAAGGCCGCGTGGAGGCGGCCGTCGAAGTCGAACCCGGCCGCTACGCACAGGGCGACGTGGCAAAGCGGGTCTACCGCCAGTTCCGCGAGGCGTTCCGCGACGAGTCGTTCGTCCGGAAAGTCGCCAGTCCGGACCGCATCCAGCACTTCCTGCCGCCGGGGACGAGCCGAATCGTCGACTGAGACGCTCGCAAGGTTCGTGGCGGGGGAAACGTACTTCCCGTTCGATGCCGTGTGTTATCGTATGCCACGGAACTGGCTGAAGGCCGAACTCGACCGGCGGGAGGACCGGGTGGACCGCACGGAGTTCGCGATGGCGCTGTTCAGCGTCCGCGGGCACCGCGACCGGAGCGAACAGATCGCGGCCGACATGCGCGACGACCCCGAGGACTGGCGCGAGAAGGCGCGCCGCGCGCGGCGCTGAAAGCAGGGGACTTACGCCGCCCGCCCCCCGAGTGGCGGTATGCGAATTCAGGACCGCCACCGCGTCGAGGGCGGCGGCGAGCGAATCACGCTCGTCCCCGAGAGTCTCGACGACCTGTGGCACCTCCACCACGTCCTCGAACCGGGGGACCTCGTCTCCGGCGACACGACCCGGCGGGTCCAACGCGACGAGGAGAACATGCGCGACACCGGCGGCGAACGCGAACACGTCTCCATCACGCTCTCCGTCGAGGAGGTGGAGTTCCACCGCTTCTCGAATCGCCTCCGCGTCTCCGGCGTCATCGAGTCCGCGTCCCGCGAGGACGTGGTCGGCGCACACCACACCCTCAACGTCGAGGAACACGAGGAAGTCGAGATTCAGAAGGAGTGGCAGTCCGACCAACTCGAACGCCTCGAAGACGCCGTCGCGGCCGCCGAGAACCCCGACGTGGCCATCGCCACCGTCGAGGAAGGGGAAGCCTACATCCACACCGTCGCGCAGTACGGCGTCGAGGAGCGAGCCTCGTTCACCGGCACCACGGGCAAGGGCGAGTACGCCCGCGGCCGCGAGGAACTGTTCGCGGACCTCGCGGACGCCCTCGCCCGGATGGACGTGGACGCAATCATCCTCGCCGGCCCCGGCTTCACCAAGCGGGACGCCCGCGACTACATCGTCGAGGAGTACCCGGACCTCGACGGCAAACTGCGCGTCGTCGACACCTCCGCGGCGGGCGGCCGGGGGGTCCACGAGGTCCTCAAGCGTGGTGCCGTCGAGGAGGTCCAAGACGAGACGCGCATCGCCGAGGAGGCGGAACTCATCGACGACCTGATGGAGCGCATCCACGCCGGCGAGAAGGGCGCCTACGGCATCGAGCAGGTGGCCGAGGCCGCCGAGTTCGGCGCCGTCGAGACGCTGTTGGTCCTCGACGAGCGACTCAGAGAGGAGCGCGGGGACCGCGGCGAGTGGGACGTGGACGCCAACGACCTCATCGAACAGGTCGAACAGCAGGGCGGCGAAGTCGTCGTCTTCTCGGGGGACTTCGAACCCGGCCAACGTCTGCGGAACCTCGGCGGCGTGGCTGCGCTCCTCCGCTACCGCCTCCAGTGACTCAGACCGCGACGGTCAGACCGTCGCGGGCCACCTCGACGGTGCCGTCGTAGCGCTCTCGCACCGACGCGACCAGTTCCTCGTGGCGCCCCTCGGTCTGTGGGTAGAGGTGCGTGAGATACACCGTGCCGTAGTCGTGGCCGGCGAGTGCGTTGCCGAGCATCGCTGGCGTCGTGTGGTTCTCGGCGGTAACGTCGTCCGGAAACGAGCACTCGTGGACGAACACCGTGGAGCCGTCGGCGAAGTCCGCCAGCGACTCTACGGGTTCGGTGTCGCCGCTCACCGTCAGGTCGTCGATGCGGTACGCGAAACACTGCGTCGAGTGGCGGGTCTCCGTCGCGCGAACCGAGAAGTCGGCGACGGCGAACTGCCCGGGGCCGACTTCGCGCACCTCCACGTCGACGCGGCCCCGGAGGTAGTCGTGGGCGTCGAGGGCGCCGTCGAGGAGACCGCGCGTCCCCGGCGGCCCGACGACGGGGAGCGTGTCGCAGTCGGCCAGCCAGCGGGCCTTCAGGAGTGGGAGGAGGTCCGCGACGTGGTCGAGATGGTGGTGACTCAACAGCACCGCGTCGAGGCCTGCGTAGCCCACGTCCGTCTCGGCGAGGGCCGAGAGGACGCCGCTCCCGCAGTCCACGAGGAGGGCGCCCTCGCCGCGGACGAGGAGCCCCGTCTGCGCCCGGCCGCCGGGGACCATCGCGCTCCCGGTGCCGAGAGAGGTGCAGTCCATGTGCGGGGGGTGAACCCGCCGGTGTAAAACGGTTAGCCACTCCGGGCCCACGCGAGCATCCGCTCGTAGAGCGGGTCGGATTCGAGGGCCTCGGGGTCCCCGACGAGGCAAAGCGAGCGCTTCGCCCGCGTCAGCGCGACGTTCAGGCGCCGGTGGTCCTCGAAAATCGGGCCGTCGAGCGTCTCCGTAGCGACGAGCGACAGGACGATGACCTCCTCGCTGGAGCCTTGAAATCGGTCGACGGTGTCGGCCGTCACGCCCTCGGGGAGGCGGCGCGCGAGTTCGGCCACCTGCGCACGGAACGGCGCGATGACGCCCACGTCGGCGGGGTCGACGCCCGCGGCGAGGTACGCGTCCACGACGTCCGCGACCCGTTCGGCCTCCTCTGCGTCGGTGTGAGCGGCGTCGGTGCCCTGCACCGGATGGACGGAGACTGGGTCGCGCAAGTCCGGCGAAAGTGCCTCAGCGTCGGCGATGTCCCCGATGGCGCGGCCGGCAACCTCGGCGCTCGCCGGACGGAGCGACCCGTCGTAGAACTCCCGGGACGGGAACGCCTGAATCCGCTGAGCCATCCGGTACTGCCGGTCGAGCATCGTCGCGGCCTCGGGATGCTCGTCCACGAGGCGCGCGAACAGCGAGCGGTCCATCTCCGCCTCGCGGACGACGGGCGGCAGTTGCTCGTGGTCCCCGACGAGGACGAAGCGGTCGGCGCGGTTCAGCGCCGCCAGCGTGTCGGGTTCGGTGAGTTGCGACGCCTCGTCCACGACGGCCACGTCGAAGGACTGCTCGCGCATCATCCGCGACCCGCAGGTGGCCGTCGTGGCACCGACGACGGCGGCGGACCCGAGCGTCTCGGCCTGTTCGCCCGGATCGCCCTGCGCGTCGAGGCGGGAGGACTGCATGTCCGGGCGCACACCGGTGTCGGTGCCGACGCGCACGAAGTCGTCGTAGCCCTGCCCCCGGAGTGCGTCGAGTGCGTTGTCCACCGCGCGGTTCGTGAACGCCGCGAGCAGAACCCTGTCGCCGCGCGCGACGAGTTCGCGGACGATGCGGGCGATTGTGTACGTCTTGCCCGTCCCCGGCGGGCCGTGGACGAGCGAGTAGTCCTCGGCGGCGAGGGCCTGTCGCACCGCCTCGTCCTGTGCGGGGTTGTTGTCGACGAACGTCCCCTCCACGTCGCCGAACTCGGGGGCGGCGTCGTCGAACAGGACCGCCTTGCGGCGCGCGTCGCCCTTCAGTACTGCGTCGTGGAGCGACGTTATCATCCGGTCGACGGAGAGTTCCGAGGGGTAGACGTCGACGCGGCGGAGTTCGAGGGGGTCGTCGGCCGTGACGACGACTTCCGCGGCGGAGAGACGCTCGATTCGCACGAGCGCGGTGTCGCCGTACACCGGGTCGCCGTCGCTGGCGAGGACGGTGTCACCCTCTCTGATTTTCGAGGCCGTCGGCTCCGGGCGGGCGGCGGTGAGGCGCCAGCGGCCGTCGCGGGTCTGCTCGCGGTCCGTCGGCTCCAAGTCGACGATGGCTCTGTCGTCGGCCGCGCGTTCCGCGGGCGACTGCTCCCACAGTTTCGCGTACTCGCGGTGGACGGCGCGGCGTTCGGTCTCGACGCGGCCGTACCAGTCCGCGAAGTACTCTCGCTCCACCGCGGGGAGCGCCGATCCGACTTTGCCGGCTTTCGACTCCTGATCGAGGCGGCCCGAGACGACCATGCAGGTGTCCTGTTCGAAGCAGTACTCACAGACGGCGTCGGCCTCGTTCCCGGTGGGGACGGTGCCCGAGACGGCCATCGCCACGAGTTCGTTGCGGGAGCGGACGACGAACGCCAGCAGGCCGTGACCGATGGAGAACTCCTTGGCCGGCGAGAGGTCACCGGACTCCTCGGTCCGGTCCACGGCGGCGTTCTTCGTGTAGAGCAGGGTGCCGGTGTCGGCGTACACGTCGCGTTCGCGGAGCATCAGCGCGTAGCACGCCGCCTGCACCTTGTCGTGGAAGCGTGGCTCTCTGCGGGTGTTCTTGCCAGTCTTGAGTTCGACCGGCATCCCCCGCCGGATGGCGTCGGCGCGGCCCTTCATCCCGAACGTGGGGCTGAGAAGCGTCTCCTCGGACTGCCACTCGTCGTCCTCGGTGAGGGTCCCTTGCGAGAGCCACCCCTCGATGGCGGTGGCGTGTTGCCGGACCTCTTCGCGGACGCTCTCGAGGTCCTCGCCCAACAGGCCGAGTTCGAGGCCCGCCTCTGTCACTCGCTCCGCGACCGATTCCTCGACGTCGCGGCCCCGGAGCAAGTCGCCGAACACTTCGTGGACGATTGTCCCCTTCGTCACCGGGTACGCGAGGGGGACCCCGCCGAGGCCGTTGAGATATTCGAGTCGCGGGCACTGCACCCACGAGCGCACGTCCGTCACGTCCACGAGGTAGTCCGGTTCGAGGACGACGAAGGAGTCCGGCGTCGTCGCGTACTGCGTCTCGCCCCGGAACTCGCGCTCCTCGGCATCGGTGACGAGCAGTTCCATGCCGACTTCCGCGCTCTCGGCCGTCTCGGTCCAGTCGCCCCACAGCGTGACGGTGACGGGGGCGCTCGCGCCGCGGTCCGGGCGGACGGTCACTTCCGCGAGGTCCCGGGCGCCGCCGCTGGTGTCGACGGTCCGGGGTTCATCGACGCCGACCACGACGCCGCGGAGTTGCACGCAGGGGGACAGCGGCCCGGCGCGAAAAACCTTGTCGGTCACGGTGGGGCGGTATCCTTTTACTTCGGAAACCCCCACTACCGGATATGCGACATGTAGGCCTCAAACTGCGAATGCTGGTCGTCGGCGCCATACTCACGGCCTTTTACCTGTTCGTGGCCGGCGTCGGCTACCTGCTGACGGGCAGTTGGGTTCTCGTCGCCCTCCTGTCTCTCGGCTTCATCGGCTTCCAGTACAAAATCGGGAAGTGGGCGGCGCTGAAGAGCGTCGGCGCCGAGGACATGGACGAGGGCGAGTACCCACAGATTCACCGGACAGTGGAGCAACTCAGCCGCGACATGAAAATCGACAAGCCGCGGCTGATGGTCGCCGACATGGGCGTCCCCAACGCCTTCGCCGTCGGCCGGAAGGGCGCGGGGACGGTGGTCGTCTCCCGCGAACTGATGGGGATTCTGGAAGCCGACGAACTCGAGGGCGTCCTCGCCCACGAACTCGCGCACATCCGGAACCGCGACGTGGTGATGATGGTGATGGGCCAGAGCGTCGCGGCGATGCTCGGGATGGCCGCCCAGTTCGCCATCCTGTTCTCCGGGGACTCCGACCTCGGGGACTTCTTCATGGCGATGATCGTCGGGAACCTCGTGCAGTTGGTCGGGATGGTGTTCGTCTTCGCCATCTCGCGCTACCGCGAGTACGTGGCCGACGCCGACGCGAAGGAGGCCATCGGCTCCGGCGACCCCCTCGCCCGAGCGCTGGAGAAGATTTCGCAGGGCAACGAACGGGCACAGGCGCAGGCGACGAGTCACGGCCGGGGCCGTGGACGCGGCCGCGGTCGGGGCCGCAGTCAGCAACAACCCGGCGTCGACGAGAAAGTGAGCGCCCTCTGTATCTTCGACGGCAAGCGCGGCGTGATGTCGAAACTGATGGCGACGCATCCGCCCGTCGAGAAGCGCATCGAGCGTCTGCGCTCGACCTGACCGCCACAACGCTTTTTCCGATTCGGGCCCGGATTTCCTGACGGTATCGGCAGACGACGAGACCCCTTCTCCCGTCCAACCATGGTTCAGCGAGCGGACTTCACCACGTTCATCTCGCTGCTTCGGCTGGACGAACCGAACGTACAGAACGTGCAGGAACTCGCCGACGCGTGGGGGACGATTCGGCGCGAACTCGACGAGGTGGGCGTCGACGTGCAGGAGGCGTTCGCCGCGCTCGGCGAGGTGGACTTCGTCGTCATCTACGAGGCGCCGAACGGCGACGCGGCGTTCCAAGCCGACGTGGTGATGGAGCGCCACGGCTTCAACGTCCAGACGCTCGAAGCCACGCCGACGGATCGGTTCGCCGACCTCGTGGCGGACGTGTAGTCAGCGCGCGTCGGCGACGGCGCGGGCGATGAGACCGGCCTGTGCGCCCGCGACGTAGCCCGCGTCCACGTTCACCGTCGAGAGGACCGTACAGGACTGGAGCATCCCGTGGAGGGCCGCCCGGCCCTCGCCGCCGACGCCGTAGCCGGAAGCGACGGGGAGGCCGATGACGGGGGTGTCGACGAGGCCCGCGACGACGGTCGGGAGTGCGCCCTCCCGGCCCGCGGCGACGACGAGGACGTCGGCGGCGCGGAGCGCCCCGACTTGGTCGGTGATGCGGGTGAGGTTGGCGACGCCCACGTCGGCGATTCGCTCCACGGTGGCGCCCATCTCCGCGACGACGGCCGCCGCCTCCCCCGCGGGCACGGCGTCGGCGGTGCCACCGGTGACGATTGTCACCGTCGCGTCGAGGGCGGGCGCCTCGAAGTCCGGGCCGTGGACGACGACGACGCCGGCGCGTTCGCGGTGGTCCACGCGGGCGTCGGGGCCGAACTCCGCCTCGACGGCGGCCACGTCGTCCGCATCGGCCCGCGTGACCAGCGCCCTGCCCGTCGTCTCCACCGCCGCGGCCGCGAGCGTCGCGACTTCGGCGGGCGTCTTCCCCTCGGCGTAGATGCCCTCGGGGACGCCCCGCCGGGTCTCGCGGGCCGCGTCGAAGCGCCCGGCCTCGGTGGTCGCATAGCCTGCCAGCGCCGCCTCCGCCTCGGCGACGGAGATGTCGCCCTCGGCGAGTGCCTCCAGCGTGTCGCGCATACTCGCGGGTCGGCGGCCACCCTCAAAAGGGCCGCGGGCACGCATCGCCGCGACCGACATTTTCTTTCCGAAGTGCTTCCCATCCCCGCGTATGCGGGTGCGAGAGTGGCAGGACATCGTTCGCGACGTGGTCGAAGCGGACGCCGAGCCGGACGACTGGCGCGCCGTCGGCGGTGACCGCGCGGGCGGCGTCGGCGAGGACATCTATCTGGGCCACCCGAGCGTCGGCGTCTACGAACTGAAGACGTACGCGAAGAACCCCCACGAAGTGCGCGGCGTCGGCGCGCAGGTGGCCCGCTCCATCGACGACGAAATCGGCCACTACCTCCCGACGGAGGACGGGACCGGTCGCTTCGCCGTCCAGACGCCGCCCGACGACGAGGACGAGGCCGAGCGGACGGCGAGCGAACTCGAAGAGGTCGTCAAGGCCCACGCCGCCGCGCCGACGACGCCCGGCGACCTGTTCGACGACGTGATGGACACCCTCGACAGCCCCGCGTTCGGGCCGATGGAGTACGAGATGACCGACCGGCCCGACGCCCTCGACGACCTCTCGACCACCTTCGAGGAGGCCGAAGAGGTGTTGAACACGGAGTTAGACGAGGTCATCGAGGAGGACCGAGTCGGGAAGGGGTTCCGCTAGAACTCAGTCGTCGGCGGGGGGAGTGCCGATGTCCGGCCGGTCGACGTCGCGGTCCATCGCCTCGCCCTCGATGTCGTAGGGGTACTCGCCCGTCACACACCCCGTGCAGAGGTCGGCCTCGGCGGTGCCGATGGCGTCCGAGACGGAGTCCATCGAGAGGTAGGCGAGGCTGTCGGCCGAGATCTCCTCGGCGATTTCCTCGCTGGACCGGTCCGCGGCGATGAGTTCCTCGCGGGTCGCCATGTCGATGCCCATGTAGCAGGGCGCG
>JBDGTS010000058.1:0-24586 GCA_042216675.1 Halobacteriaceae archaeon
TCAATTCGTTAGAGCTGATTCAGCAAACCATGCGAACTCTTCTATGACACCCTCGGTGAGCCAGAACCAGGGCTGATGCGAGAAACACGCAGAGGAGTCACCAACGTCGAAGAACCATAGCGTTGGGGCGAGACTCGGTTTTTCAGTGGCGAACTGGACGGTGTTATCGTTGCACGGACCACGAGTCTGCAGGGAGTCGAAACGATGCCTGAATCGTTATAAACACTTATCACTCGATACGCGGTAAATGATACCATGAAATCGCAGCAGGAGAATAAACCGAAGGGGGTTCTCCACGCCGAAAACATCGGGGGGATCCGAGACACGACGGTCGAGTTCTCGGCGGGAATCACGGTGCTCGTGGGTCGCAACGCAACGAACCGGACGTCGTTCTTGCAGGCCGTCATGGCCGCGCTGGGAAGCGAAAACGTCGCGGTCAAAGGCGACGCCGATGAAGCGTCCGTGTCGCTGGAACTCGGGAACGATACGTTCACACGCCAGTTGAGTCGCCGGTCGGGCGGCGTCGTCACCGACGGTGAGCCGTATCTCGACGACGCGACGCTGGCCGACCTGTTCGCGTTCCTCCTCGAATCCAACGAGGCCCGTCGCGCCGTGGCAGCCCACGACGACCTCCGCGAACTCATCATGCGGCCCATCGACACGGCGAGCATCCAGTCCGAAATCGACCAACTCGTCGACGAGCGGGAATCACTCAAGCGTGAACTGGAAGAGATCGACGGCGTCAAAGGCGACCTCCCGGAACTGGAGGAGAAGCGAACGCGTCTCACGCAGGAAATCGAAGAAAAACGGGCCGAACTCGAGGACAAAGAAGCGGAACTGGAGGCGGCTGACGCGGACGTCGAAGAGACCCGCGAGGAGCAATCCGAACTCGAAGACAGGCTCGAAGAACTGCGGGCGAAACGGTCCCGGCTCGACGACATCCGGTACGACCTCGACACCGAGCGAGAGAGTCTCGAAGCACTCACCGAGGAACAGCGCGAACTCGAAGCAGAGCGAGACGACCTTCCCGAGACGCCCGTGGGCGAGATCAGCGAGATAGAATCCGAGGTGGAGCGGCTCCGCGAACGGAAGCAGGCAATCGAAACGGAAGTCACCGAACTCCAGAGCGTCATCGGCTTCAACGAAGAGATGATGGAGGACGCGGATTCGGCACCGCTCGACGTACTGGCCGACGAGTCGGCCGAAGCAGTCACCGAGCAGTTGCTCCCCGACGATTCCGTGACCTGCTGGACGTGTGGCAGCGACGTCGACAGGGACCAGATCGAGTCGACTGTCGAGCAACTGCGCGAACTCAGCCGGACTAAACTGAGTACGGTGAGTGAGCTTGACGACGAAATCTCCGAACTCCAGGCAGAGAAACGGGACTACGAGGAGTCACAGCGCGAACGCGAGCGAATCGACCGGCGGCTGGCCGAACTCGAGACCGAAATCGAACGAAGCGAAACCACCATCGAGGACCTGCAGGACAAACGGGAGGCGGCGACGGCAGAAATCGAGGACATCGAAGCGGACGTCGAGCAACTGGAAGACGCCGAGGACAGCCGAGTCCTGGACCTCCACAAGGAGGCGAATCAACTCGAGTACGAACTGGGCAAACTCGAAACCGACCTGGACCGCGTCGAAGCCGAAATCGACGAGATAGAAGCCCAGATCGCAACGGAAGACGACGTTCAGGCACAGCTTTCGGAGGTCAAACAGGAAATCGAGAGTCTCCGGACGAAAATCGAACGCATCGAGTCGAACGCCATCGAGGAGTTCAACGACCACATGGACACCGTCCTGGAGATGCTCGGCTATGCGAACCTGGAGCGCATCTGGATAGAGCGAGTGGAGCGCGAGGTCCGAGAGGGCCGCCAGAAGGTGTCGAAAAGCATCTTCGAGTTACACGTCATCCGCACCTCTGAGTCCGGGGCAGCGTACGAGGACACGATAGACCACCTCTCGGAGAGTGAACGAGAGGTGACGGGGCTCGTGTTCGCACTCGCCGGCTACCTCGCCCACGAGGTGTACGACGACGTCCCGTTCATCCTGCTGGATTCACTGGAAGCCATCGACTCCGAGCGCATCGCGACGCTCGTCGACTACCTCAACGACTACACGGGTTATCTCCTCGTCGCGCTCCTGCCCGAGGACGCCGCCGCCCTGTCGGACGAGTACGAGCGCGTGACCGAGATCTGAACGGCTCCGGCTGCCGAGATTTTGAGTGCGGCTGTTCTCGACGGCACTCTACTGTTCGCAGTCACAACCCCGGTCGGTGAGCAACTCGAAGAGGTTCTTGTGCGTCTCGCAGTCGGTGCAGTGGACGCTGACGTCGACGAGTACGTCGAACTCACCCAGGTTGATGGTTCCCGACTCGCGCAACTGGGTGAGCGTGGTTTCCGAGACGGCGACCAGTCGGCTCCGAAGCCGATTGATGGTCCCACGGGCGTTCTCCACGCGGTTCGGCGTCTCCTCCGCTTTCTGAACGTCGCGACCTTTCGTCAGGTACGTGTGGACGGCTTGATGCGTGACGAAATCCTGTTTCAGGGCCTCGACGTCGATGCCGTCACGTTCCAGCACGCTTCGGATTCGCGTTCGGTCCCCACTGCTGACGTCGTCGTCGGTCAGAAGCCGGTAGATGTGGTCGATGCCACCACTGAACTGCTGGTGGTCGGTCTCGGCAAGCGCGACGCGCAGGACCTCTTTGTTGAAGTACTCGGCCAACTCGCGGAGACTATAGGATTCGGGATAGTCACCAGTCCATCGAGCTTCCAGCTGGTCCCCCATCCCCGCGAGCGAGTATCGGTCGATGACTTTCCCGACCTTGTACCTTGGCCCACCGTTCGCGTCCGCAGACTCGGTCATTACGCCAGTCAAATACCGAGAGTGACTAAAATGTGTCTCGTCGGACCTGGCCGGCCGTGGTCCTGGCCCCGGAAACTCTCGGGCACGTGAGAACTAGCGGTCACGGTGGGTCGGCTGCAGGAGCCTGTTCCAGGTCCGAACGGGAGGCATCGAGGTCGAGTGCCATGACGATACTGGCGGCCCGCCGGTCGACCTCGCGGAAGCCGAGAGACGTGTACACCCGGATCGCGCTCTCGTTGTCGGTGGCGACGGCCAGTCGCATCGAGGACTGGCCGTCGGCAGCCGCGTGAGCGATGGCGTGTCGACAGAGTTCGGTCCCGAGCCCACGGTTCTGGTAGTCCGCACCGACGAAGACGACCAGTTCCGATTCGGCGGCATCACGCGGTGAGTACGCCACGTGCCCGACGACGGTCGTCCCGTCGAACACTAGAAGGTTCTTGCCCCGCGATACCAGCCGCTCGAGCCAGGATTCGATCTGGCGGCGCGTCAGCGGTGGTAGCGACATCGACCGGTGGCGTTCCGGATACGCCTCGTAGAAGGCCACGAGGGGTTCGAAGTGCTCGTCGGTGTACTGCTCGACGTGATATATCGCGCCGTGGTCGTCGACGAATCGTGGGCAGCGTGGCGGACACACTGCCGTGCCGTCACAGTTCGTGTGATCCCATGGGACGCCCCCAGCCACGCCCGAGTGCAGGTTAACGCTCATGTGTTCCACCTAGTAGAACGGAGGGTGCCACAACCAATCAACGCTCGCCAGTCTATGTCGGCGGTATTAAATACCCTGGATAATCACGGACAGGACTTCGGCTCGACTCGTCACCGACCGTTCGATATCACTCACCGAACAACATTTCAGAGAAGATATTATATCCGTCTCTAACGATTGTCAAAACGGTCACGATACGTCCTGGACCGAACTACAGTACACGTAGCCGAACGGTGTACCGCCCTGAATCGACGCTCTGGACGAAGGATTGGGCCAGCGATATTATATGCAAAATTACTATTACTATGTCTACCAATGTATGTGTTTGAGATGCCATCACCAATCAGAGTTTTTCATGACCTCTGCGCGAAGGCCATTACAGAACTAAAGCTGTAAACCCACTGTGGCGACGAGAATCGCACCACGGCGTTGCTGCCCCTATTGTTATTCGAATTAGTCGAACGGCTGCAGGTCAAATTGTCGAGATATCTGTGCTCATCGAGCCACCTGTGTCTGGAACCTGTTGCGAGAACGCCCACTACGTACGAAATACCCATTCTGACTGCCCAGAAGGATGACGTCTGTACGAGCCACCATTCGAATAGTTAGAACAGTCGCACGGGGGGGTAGCCAGGAGTGTGAACGATTCCCGTTCTGTCCGCCTGTTTGCGAATCTCCAGCGGACCGACCCAGACGACACAGACCACGATTTTACATGATTACTCTTCTCACTGTTTGTAGCAGTACGGAATAGAGGCAAATTGAGGACCACACGCGTTGGTTTCACTCACGATGAACAGAGTTATTCCATCTCGGTCCATTGATTCTGGTAATGGGACAGAACACCACGGTCGGCTCGGATGAACGGATGCTCGACATCATCGAGGCGTTGAAAGAGCGGACGGCCGCCGGGGTGACGGAGTTAGCCGAGGCGCTGGAGATGCCGAAAAGTACCGTCCACGTCCACCTGTCGACCCTCAAAGAGCGAGGGTACGTCGTCCAAAACGACGCACACGAGTACCGCCTCAGTCTCCGGTTCCTGGACATGGGGATGATGATACGCCAAACCCAGGACATGTATGACGAGGTCATCCCCAAGCTCAACCAGCTCGCCGAGGAGACCGAAGAGAAGGCCTGGTGGACCGTCGAAGAGAACGGCAAAGCGGTGTTCATCGCGAAGGCCGTCGGCAGTCGTGGTATCCGGACGAACGCCCACATCGGCCAGCACATCGAGCTCTATCGACTGGCCGCCGGCAAGGCGATCCTGGCCAACCTGCCGGACGAACGGAAGAACGCCATCATCGACGGATACGACTTCCCGCTGGCCGATGGCAAGAGTCGCGAGGACCTGGAACGGGAACTGGCAGCGATACGGGAGAACGGCGTCGCGTACGGGACCGAACGGTTCCTGCAGGGCGTCTCCGGCATCGGCGTCCCACTGAAGGACAACGCCGGGAACGTCTACGGAGCCATCAGCGTCTCGGGACCGGCGAACCGCCTCGACAGCGACCGGGTGGAGAACGAACTGACGAATCTCGTCCGGGGCATCTCGGGTGAACTTCGAGTCAATCTCTCGTACAGGTAGTTCTATCTATTCGAACGATTAATTATTTCACATCTAACGTTTCGGACCCCCTCACACTGTAGAGTGGTAGATAGAGGTCGTGAAGCGTATTCTAGCTGTTCGAACGGATGCCGACTGGTGTGTGGTGACGGACCGGAGAGAGAAGGGGCCGGGGCCTACGACTCGGCCTCGTTCTCGCTACAGATGAGAACGGGGCGTTCGGTGTTCAATACGACGGACTGGGTGACGCTCCCGAACAGCATCTTGCCGGCCGGCGACCGACTGCGTCCGGCGACGCAGATGGCGTCGGCGTCGAGTTCCTCGGCGGTGTCGATGATAGATTCCGCCGGTTCGCCGCTACCTTCGCGGAGTTCGACCGATACTCCTGCGTCTTCGAGGAGTTCCTGTGCCCGTTTGACGGCTTCAATCTGGGTAACAGAGGCTCCTTCTGGATTCTCGACGAAATCGTGGAGCAGGTACGCACGGATGTTCTCGACCGCGAAGAGGTCGACGACGGTCTCTGCCTGGGCGGTCGCACGGTCGATGCTCTGGTCGATGCCAAGTACCACGTCCTTCATAGAGAGTGCTTAGCAGACAGCTCTCAAATATGTATCGCTCGTTTTGACAGTCGCAGTCGCAACGTAGGAACGGCGGTCGGTTGACGACGGCGTCGCTCTCGCGTGGAGGTCGGCGAAGGCGAAAACGAGACCGAATACGGTTCCGCGGTCAGTCGGCCATGCCGACGCCGAGGTGCTTGTCCAGCACTTCGTCGTCCTCACGGACTTCCGCGGCCTGCCCTTCGTGAACGATGTGGCCGTGTTCGAGGATGTACGTGTAATCGGAGACGCCCAGTGCGACGGGGATGTTCTGCTCGACGACCAGGACGGTGATACCCTGGTCGTTGAGGTCTTCGATGATGTCCTCGATTTGCCGGACGATGTACGGGGCGAGCCCTTCCGTCGGCTCGTCCAGCAGGAGCAGGTCGGGGTCGGCGATGAGCGCGCGGGCGATGGCGACCATCTGCTGTTCCCCGCCGGAGAGGACGGACCCGGGGCTGTCCTGTCGTTCCTGGAGGTTCTCGAACATGCCGATGACCTCGTCGACCGACGGGCCGTCGCTCGCATCGACGCCGATGTGCCCCATCTCGATGTTCTCCCGGACGGTCAGTCCGGGGAATACGCGGCGCCCCTCGGGGACGAAGGCGATGCCGTTGCGGATGGTCTGTTCGGTCTCGAGGGTCGTGATGTCCTCGCCGTCGAAGGTAATCGTCCCGGCGTTGGGCGTGAGGTTGCCGACGATGGACCGCAGCGTCGTCGTCTTGCCGACGCCGTTACGGCCGACGAGCGAGACGACGGAGCCGCGTTCGACGTCGAGGTCGACGCCCTGCAGGACCTCCGTCAGGTCGTAACCAGCACGCAGTCCCTGAATCGAGAGCAGTGGGTCACTCATCGCGTGCACCTCCGAGGTACGCGTCACGGACGTCGTCGTTCGCCGCGATTTCCTCCGGCGTCCCGCTGGCGAGCACTTCGCCGCGGGTCAGCACGGTAATCCGGTCCGAGACGCGCATGACGAGGTCGATGTCGTGTTCGATGAGCATCAGTGACTGGTCGGAGAGGACGTCGCCGATGAGGTCCATGGTGTCCTGGGTTTCTTCGGTACTCATGCCGGCCGTCGGCTCGTCGAGCATGACGAGTTCCGGGTCGGTCGCCAGCACCAGCCCGATTTCGAGGCGGCGCTGGTCGCCGTACGCGAGCGTCTGTGCGTTCTCGTTCGCGCGCTCGCGGAGCCCGATCTGGTCGAGAATCTCGTCCGTCCTGGCGGTCAGTTCCTCGAACGAGTCCTTGTTCCGGAACATCGCTTCCCGGCGACTGATGTCGTCGGCGTGGACGGACTGGGCCGCCAGCCGGACGTTCTCACGGACGGTCAGCCCGCCGAAGACGTTCGTAATCTGGAACGAGCGGCCGACGCCGCGGTGAACGCGTTCGTGCGGGGGCATCTTGGTAATCTCTTCCCCGTTGAACAGGACCGTCCCGTCCGTCGGGATGAGCGCTCCGGTGATGAGGTTGAACGTCGTCGTCTTCCCGGCACCGTTCGGGCCGATGACGCTCCGGAACTCGCCGGCCTCGACTTCGAGGTCCACGTGGTCGACGGCGGTGAGTTCGCCGAACCGCTTGGTCAGCCCTTCCGTCTTGAGAACCGTCTCAGTCATTCGTGTTCACCTCCGACTCGTCGAAGCCGACCGGTGGTTCGCCCTCCTTGGAACTCCGTCGACGCTGGGCCAGGAGTGACGGAACCGAGACGAGGCCGCGCGGGACGAACAACACGAACAGCACGAAGATGACACCGATAACCATCCGCCACTGTTCGGTGTACGACGAGAGGACGTCCTCCAGACCGATGAAGACGCCGGCTCCGAGCATCGGCCCGAAGAGCGTCCCCATCCCGCCCAGCAGCGTCATCACGATGATCTCACCGGAGTGGACCCACGCGAGGGTCTGGTCCGGCGAGATGATGAACGTACTCGGCTTGACGGCCAGCAGGCCGCCCGCCATGCCAGCCATGCCGCCGCTGATGACGAACGCCCGTCGCTTGTACTTCGTCACGTCGTAGCCGAGGAACTCGGCGCGTTCTTCGGCCTCGCTGATGGACTGGAGCACGCTCCCGAACGGGGCGTTCATGAACCGCCGCGCGAACAGGAACGAGAGTACGGCCAGCACCAGCGTCGTGTAGTAGAACACGATGTTGGGCGTTATCTCGAACCCGGCGAGCATGAGTTCTATCTCGCCGAGTTCGGCACCGATACCGGCGATGCCGAAGAACGGGTCCCAGCCGAGCAGGCCGTCGCTGCCGCCCGTGAACTTGAACTTGAACACCGCGTTGTAGAACAACTCGGCGAACGCCAGCGTAATCATCGCGAAGTAGACGCCGGAGACGCGAATCGAGAGACTCCCGACGATCCAGGCGATGAGAGCGCAGATGAGGATGGCGCCCAGCAGCGCCACGAAGAACGACGAGGTGTAGTGAATCATCACCAGCGCGGCCGCGTACGCGCCGACGCCGTAGAACATCGTGTGGCCCAGCGGGACGAGCCCGGTGTACCCCATGACGATGTCGAGACTCAGCGCGAAGATGGCGAAGATGAGTATCCGGTTGAGGAGGATGACGTAGTACTCGTTCCCAGTCATGAGAACCGCGAAGGGAGCCAGCGCCAGCAGACCGACGAACAGGACCCCGAGTTTCAATCGCAATGACTCGGTGAGCAGGCCACCGCCGGCGCCGGTGAGGAGGTCGCCCTCCTCGCCGCCTTCGGAGTGCTCGGATTCGCCGAACAGCCCCTGCGGCTTGACCAGGAGCACGGCGATCATCAGGATGAAGATCGTCAGCCCCTCGAACATCGGGAGGTACGTACGCGTCATCGTTCGGATGATACCTACGAGGAGGCCGCCGAAGACGGCACCGCGAAAGCTCCCGAGACCGCCGAGAACCACGATGATGAACGCGGGGATGATGACGCTGTTCCCCATGCCCGTGCTGACGCTCTGGTAGCCACCGAGGACGATGCCACCGATGGCTGCCAGTGCGGCACCGAGGCCGAACACCAGCGTGTAGTACTTGTCGATGCCGATGCCGACGTTCCGGACCATCTGGCGGTCCTGGGAGCCGGCCCGGACGATCATGCCGTACTTCGTCCGGTTTAGGAAGAGCCAGACGCCCAGCGCGAGTGCGCCGGCGAACACGATCATGAAGACGCTGTACAGCGACGTCTGGACACCGGCGACCCCGACCGGCTGTGAGAGGTAGGCCGGAACGCCCAGGTTCTGCTGTTGAGTCCCCCACACGAGTTTTATCAGGTCGTTTATGATGAGGACGAGCCCGAAGGTGAGGAGGATGTGATACAGCGGGTTCCGACCGTACAGCGGTCGAATGGTGAACCGCTCGATGCCGACACCCACGATACCGACGAGCAACGGGGCGACGACGAGCGCCGCCCAGAACCCGAGTCCGACGCCGAGCGCCCCGGTGATGCTGATGGCGAAGTACGCGCCAAGGGCCAACAGCTCTCCGTGGGAGAAGTTGATGACGTCCATCACGCCGAAGATGATGGAGAGCCCTGCAGCTAACAGGACGTACACCATCCCGAGGGTGACGCCATTGATGAGTTGTTCGCTAAGGTCTGCTACAACTGACATTTAAATCAATTTAGGTTGGGGAAGTTCAGTTCAGGTTACAGCCCATTTCACTGGCAGGAGGCAGCGTGTCCTTCCCGTCGACCTTGCTGAGGAGTTCCACGTCTGCCATACCGCCGTCGCCCTCGGTCATCTCGGCCATCCAGGTCGGGTTGGTCGCCTGGTGGTCGGACTCGCGGAGCGTGATGTCGCCCAAGACCGTCGTGAACGTCCCGCCCTCGAGGGCGTCACGGACGTCTTCGGGGTCGGTACTGCCAGCTTTCTCCATCCCGCGTGCCATGAGTCGGATGGACCCGTAGCCGACGCGCTCGAAGTTGCCGGGCACGCCGTCGTTCTCGTTCTTGAACGCTTCGACGAACTGCTGGTTGTCGCCCAGGTCGACCGAGGGGTCGTAGCGGACGCCGCCGTACGTACCGACCACGCTGGACCCGGTCCCTTTCCGGACGGCCTTGAAGCTCATCGTCGGGCCGACGAGTGCCACGTCGTCCGTGAGGCCACGGTCGGCGGCCTGGTTGACGAAGTTGACCAGGTCGCCACCCGTCATGCCCAGGATGACGGCGTCCGCGTTGGAGCTACTGATCTGGCTGATGTAGGACCCGAAGTTCGAGGACCCGAGACTGGACTCGGTCTTGCCGACCTCGGTGAAGTTGCCGTTCTCCGCTTTCATCCGCTCTTTCGTCCGGTTGTAGACCGAGTCGCCGTAGGCGTAGTCGGCGATGTGGAACCAGACGTTCGTGCCGAGTTCGTTGACGGTGTACGGCGAGATGGCCTCGGCGATCTGGGCCGTGTTCGTCTCGAACCGGAAGACCCACTGGTTACAGCTGCTGCCCGTGATGGGCACTGCTGCCCCGCCAGAGAAGTAGACGAACCCAGACTGGTTGGCGAACTCGTTGAGCCCCAGCGCGACGGAACTCGAGATAGCGCCGAACACGAAGTCGGCCTGTTCCTCCTGAACGACCTTCTGGGCCGCCTGGGACGCGGCACCGGCCTCGGTCTCCGTGTCGTCGTAGACCGGGTCGATCTCGTAGCTGAACTCGTCGCTGTTGTTGATCTGCTTGACCGCGAGTTCGACGCCGGCACGCTGTGACGGACCGAGTGAGCTGTAGGCCCCGCTCATCGGGTTCAGGCTCGCGACGGTCACCGACTCGGTGCCGCCGCCAGTGGTGTTGCTACAGCCCGCCAGCGCGACGGCACCCGCTGCACCGGCACTCGCCAGGAAACGTCGGCGTGACGGTTTCGAAGTCAGACCCTGTTCTGCACCATTGCTTGTCTCTCTCATGGGTATGCAAAGTAACGCACACCAAATCCTATTAAATCCTATGGTATTTACCCGCGTGTATCGGATAAGTCGTGTCGATTTCAAGGCAAAGGTTTTAATACTTCCTCCAGCCGGCCCGCAACAACCCATTCTATCTACATGTTACTCGGGCCGAAATTCAGTGTCGAGCGACGGGCCGGCCCGGGTTCGCGGACGGTTGGTGCAGCGGTGGTTCGGAAAAAGACCTGCACACTGTTCCGATTGAGCGCCCGGTTCTCCGACGGACACTCGACAGTTCGCGGGTTACTGCACCCACACCGTCTTCCGGTTCACGAACTCCTTGATGCCAGCCTCGGAGAGTTCGCGACCGTAGCCGGCGTCACCGACGCCACCGAACGGGACGCGCGGGTCGGATTTCGTCATCTCGTTGATGTAGACGCAACCGGCGTCGACGTCGCGTGCGAGTCGTTCGCCACGGTCGCGGTCTTCGGTCCAGATGCTCGCACCCAGGCCGAAGCGAGTGTCGTTGGCGAGTTCGATAGCCGCTGCCTCGTCGGCCACTTCGTAGACGGCGGCGACCGGCCCGAAGGTCTCCTCGGCGTCCGCGGGACAGCCCTCGGGGACGTCGGTCAACACCGTCGGTGGATAGAACGCACCCTCCCTGTCGAGTGGCTCGCCGCCCGTCTCGACCGTCGCGCCGGCGTCGACGCTCGCCTTGACCTGCTCGTGGAGTTCCGCCATCAGGTCCGGGTCGGCCTGTGACCCGATGTCCGTCTCCTCGTCCATCGGGTCCCCGACGGTGAGGTCCTCGAACGCGGCGACGAACCGGTCGACGAACTCCTCGTAGACGTCCTCGTGGACGATGAACCGTTTCGCCGCGATACAGGACTGGCCGCCGTTCTGGTTGCGCGCCTGGACACCTTTCTCGACGGCAGCCTCCAGGTCGGCGTCCTCCAGCACGACGAACGGGTCACTGCCGCCCAGTTCGAGGACGGTCTTCTTGAGGTGCTTGCCGGCAGTCTCGGCGACGGCCCGGCCGGCGGGGCCGCTGCCAGTGAGCGTCGCCGCGCGGACGCGGTCGTCGGCGAGCACGTCGTCGACCTTGCTGGAGCCGATGAGCAGCGTCTGGAAGACGCCTTCGGGGTAGCCGGCCTCGCGGAACACCTCTTCGAGTGCCTCCGCGCACCCGGGGACGTTCGAGGCGTGTTTGAGCAGTCCCACGTTGCCCGCGGTGACGTACGGTGCCGCGAAGCGGATGACCTGCCAGAACGGGTAGTTCCAGGGCATCACCGCGAGGACCGGGCCGAGCGGGTCGTGGACGGTCTTGACCTCGGTCCCCGGCGGACTCGGGTGCGTGTCGGATTCGAGGTAGGCACTCGCGTGTTCCGCGTAGTGGTCACAGGCCCACGCGCACTTCTCGACCTCTCCGAGCGCCTGCGAGATGGGTTTGCCCATCTCCTCGGTCATCAGCTCGGCGTATCGGCGTTTGTTCTCGCGGAGGACGTCGGCGGCCGACGCGAGGAGTTCCTCGCGCTCGCGCATGGGCCGCTCGCTCCACTCCTCGAATCGGTCCATCGCCGTCGCAAGTTTCCCGTCCACGTCCGCGTCGTCGTCTTCGGTGTACTCCGCGATTCGCTCGCCGGTGGCTGGGTTTACCGCTTCCATGGTAGTCATACTCCCGGACAGAGGGCCTTAGGTATTTTCGTTACGCGCATGGGAGTCGTCTCTGCAACCTGAGGATTTATTTCGAGGGGTGTGATAGACACGTTTGATGTACAAGCACACGGCACTGCTAGTCAGACAGCCAGGTATGTCTCACGAGGAGTTCGTCGACTACTGGCAGAACAACCACACGCCCATCGCCAAGGACATCGAGGGCGTCGTCAGGTATCAACAGGTACTGCCCACCGAGCCCGAACACGCCGAATTCGACGGGCTGGCGGAACTGTACTTCGAGACACTCGACGACCTCCACGAAGCGCTGGGAAGCCCCGGCTCCCGCGACTACGACCCGACCAAAGAGGTCGCGGCGGAGGCGCGCGAGGACGTCGACAACTTCCTCGCCGTCGAGGAGCGCCCGCGCTTCATCGGCGAGGAAATCGTCCAGAAAGACGAGGTCGACGGCGACACCGACCGCCTCTACAAGCACTCGGCGTTCCTCGTCCGTCAGGACGGCATGACCCACGAGGAGTTCGTCGACCACTGGCAGAACAACCACACGCCCATCGCCCGCGAAATCGAGGGCGTCGTCAAGTACAACACCGTCCTGCCGGCCGACCCCGAGAACGCCGAGTTCGACGGCGTCGCCGAACTCTACTTCGAGGACCTCTCGAAGCTCTACGCCGCCCTCGGTAGCGAAGGGTCCCGCGACTACGACCCGAACAAGGGGAAGGCGAAGGAAGCGCGCGAGGACGTCGACAACTTCCTCGCCATCGACGAGCGCCCGCGCTTCATCGGCCAGGAACGCCTCGTCAAAGACGAGTCCTGACCCATGCCGGAGTACGAGACGCAGGTCCGCGAGGCGTTCCCCGAACTCGACGACATCGAGAGTACGGACCTCCTCGAGAAGGTCGTCGAGGCGTGGACGCTCGGCCTCGACCGCGGCGGCTGGCGGCACGTCGAGGACATCCCCTACGCCTGGAACATCCACGAGGTGACCAACGTCGAACACGTTCGCGGCGTCACGCGTATCGCCAAACGCGCGGCCGCCGAACAGCGTGAGTTCCACGGCGCCGACCCCGACCTGGACGTCGTCGTGGCGGCGTGTCTCCTCCACGACGTCGGGAAGTGCTACGAGTACGTCGACTTCGTCGACGACGAGAAACTGCTCGACCCCGACGCGCGCTACGCGACCGAGGAAGTGCCACACTCCCTGTCGGGCTACGCGCTGGCCCACGAAGTCGGCTGTCCGCTCGCCGTCCAGCGGGCCATCCCCCACTTCATCGGCGAGATTCCCACCCGGACGATGGAAGCGGAACTCGTCAAGAGCGCGAACTCGGCGTCCTCGAACGCCATCACCCAGTCGGCGATGGGCATCACGCTGCAGGAGTGGGTCGACGAGTACTCACAGACCCAGAACTGACGTACCGCCCGGATTCTTTTTCCCTTGTGTCGTGTGAGCTATGCACACTCTATATGATGTCGGATACCCTCATTGTACCCATGCCAGTCCCAGGATACGACCCGGCCGACGTCGAAGACGCGCTCAGGAGCAAGCTCGACGAGACGGACACCCAGGAGGTGCTGACCGACGAGGAGAGGGCCGCCTACCGAAACGACGACGCCTCACTCGTCGACCTGCTCGACGACGACCAGATAGCCCGGATACTCGACGACCGCGTCGCGTAGCAGCAACGTCCTGCGCATCGAGATTTGCACACCCTGCATCGAGCGCTCGCGGTCGGTCGTGATAGAACAGGGACGCGGAACCGACGTGACGCGTTCGGCGGCGCGTTCAGTGCGTTTCGATGTCGGATTCGAGACGCTCGATGAGGTCGAAAATCTCGCGGGCGAGGTCCGCCTGCTCCTCGCTGTGATTGGAGACGTCGTTCATCTCGTCGCTGATGGCCGCCATTCGGTCGACGGCTTCGTCGATGAGGCTACTCACTTCTTCGGCGGTGGTGGCCTGGTCCTCCGTCGCCCTGGCCGTCTCGGTCATCGCCCCGGAGACGTCGCGCACGGTGTCGGCAATCTCCTCCTGGTTCTCGATGAGGTGGTCCACGGCGTCGATTGCCTGGGAGAGCTCCGAGTTCGTCTGGTCGACGCTATCGAGCGTCTCCTCGATGTTGCCGCGGATGCCGTTCGCGATGGACTCGATTTCGGCGACTTCGTTTTGCGATTCCTCGGCGAGTTGCTTGACTTCGTCGGCGACGACGGCGAACCCCTCGCCGGCCTCGCCGGCCCGGGCGGCCTCGATGGAGGCGTTGAGTGCCAGGATGTTCGTCTGTTCGGCGATGTCCTGGACCACCTCGACGATCTGGTCGAGTTCCTCGGTCCGCTCCTGGAGTTCGTGCCCGTTTTCGGCCACACGGTCGCCCGAGTCGGCGACGTTCTCCATCGCGACTTCGGCACTCTCGGCGACGTCCTGTGATTCCTCGGCCAGTTCGGCCGCGGTTTCGACCTGGTTGCTCACCTCGTCGGCGCTCGACGCTATCTCTTCGATGGTCGCAGAGAAGGTGTTGACCTCGTTGCGGAGCGATTCGAGCTGGTCGACCTGGTCACCGGCCAGCGCGTTCGCCTCCTTGATGCTCGTCTCGGTCTGTTCGCTGTAATCGCGCAGGTCCGCAACCCGCGTCTCGACGTTCTCGGAGACCTCCTCCTGTATCTGCTCCATCTTCCGCTGGGTCTCGATGAGGTCGGTCACCAGCGAGATGACCTCGAAGACGGCGACCACGTTGCCGCGGCCGTCGCGGATGGGGACGGCCAGTGCCCGCGAGTGGAACGGTTCGCCGTCCGCGTCGGTCGCCGTCCGGATGTCCGTCTCGCGGATGGGTTCGTCCTTCCGCAGGACCGTCTCTGCCAGCGTCTCGTCTTCGCCTTCGGTGCCGAAGATGTCGTAGGCGTTCCGGCCCAGCACTTCGTCTTCGGTGTACCCGATCAGGTCCACCATGTATTCGTTCCAGCCCGTAATCTCCCCGTCGGCGTCGATGACGAACACCGGTTCGGGATACCGATCGACGAGCGTCTGGAACGCCTGCTTCCAGAACTCGCCGTCGTCAGTGCCGTCGCTAGCTGCGCCCTCTGGCTCTATCGTGATTGTCATGTGTCGCTCCGAGTGCGCTCCTGACAGTTGCAACTGAGTATATACACTTAATTGTGACGACGAAATCGATACCGCAGAGAATCCGCCAGTCCGGCAACGTCGCCGCGGCCCGTCGGCACCGACACCGTCCGTCGTCGGCAGCGATGGGCCGAACCAGAGCCGTTACCGGTCGTCCCGGGCGGCTTCTATCTCGTCGATGGCGTCGGGGTTCTCGATGCTGGAGAGGTCGCCAACGTCCTCGCCGGTGTAGACGCTCTGGATGATGCGGCGGACGATTTTCCCCGACTGGGTCTTCGGGAACTCGTCGACGAACAGCACTTCCCGGGGCCGGAACGGCTTGCCCAGTTCCTCGCCGACCTGTGCGTGCAGTTCCTCGCGCAGGTCGTCGCTCTCGTCGACGCCGTCTTCGAGGATGACGTACGTGACGACGGCCGTCCCCGTGGTGTCGTCGGGGGCACCGATGGCCGCGGCGGCGTTGACCGCCTCGTGGTCGATGAGCGCGCCCTCGACCTCCGCAGGGCCGACTTTCCGGCCGGCGACGTTGAGGACGTCGTCGGCGCGGCCGTGGAGGAACCAGAAGCCGTCCTCGTCTTTCTGCGCCCAGTCGCCGTGGTCCCACATGTCGTCGAAGCGCGACCAGTACTCTTCCAGGTAGCGCTCGTCGCCGCTCCACAGCGACTTGGTCATCGACGGCGCGGACGATTTGCAGACGAGATACCCCTTCTCGTGGCTGTCCGCGATGGACTCGCCGCTCGCGTCGACGATGTCGACGTCCATGCCCAGGGCCGGGCCACCAAGCGTGCCGGGCTTCAACCCGTGCAACGGCGTCGGCTGGAGGAAGCAGCCGAAGATTTCCGTCCCGCCGGAGATGTTCATGATGGGCGCTTCGCCCTGCCCGACGTTGTCCAGGAACCACTGCCAGGAGTCGGGGTCCCACGGCTCACCGGTCGACCCCAGCAGGCGGAGCGAGGAGAGGTCGTGACCTTCCAGCCACTCGTCGCCCTGCTTCTGGAGCGCGCGGATAGCCGTCGGGGAGATGCCGAACACCGACAGCGCGTGGTCGTCGATCATCCGCCAGAACCGGTCGGGGTCCGGGTGGTCCGGTGCCCCCTCGTAGAGGAAGACGGTCCCGCCGTGGGCGTGGTTGCCGATGAGCGTCCACGGCCCCATCATCCAGCCGATGTCGCTCACCCAGAAGAAGCGGTCCGACGGTTTGTGGTCGAACGAGAAGTAAATCTCCTTGGCCGGCTGGACGAGGCCACCCGCGTGCGTGTGGACGATGCCCTTGGGCTTGCCCGTGGTCCCCGACGAGTACAGCAACATCGACTCCTGGTCGGAGGGCAGGGATTTCGTCTCGTATGCGTCGTCCTGGCTCTCGACGGCGTCGGCCCACCACTCGTCGCGGTCGGTCCAGGGAATCGACGACTCGTCGGAGTCGAGGCGGTCGTAGACGATGGTGTGTTCGACGTGGCCCGCTTCCTCGATGGCCTCGTCGGCGGCGTCCTTGAGCGGAATCTCGCTGCCACGGCGGTAGAAGCCGTCGCCGGTGAACAGCACGGAACACTCGGCGTCCGCGATGCGCGTCGCCGTGGCGTCGACGCCGAACCCCGAGAAGATGGGGACCGCGATGGCACCGACCTTGAAACAGCCGTAGAGGAGCGGGACGATTTCGGGGACCATCGGCATGTAGAGGCCGACGGTGTCGCCCGTCTCGATACCGCGCTCCTCGAGGGCGTTGGCCACCTTGTTCGACTGGCGGTGGAGTTCGTGATAGGTCACCTCGCGGACCTCGCCGTCCTCGCCCTCCCAGATGGTGGCCACCTTGTTGCGCGTCTCCGCGTCGGCCTGGGCGTGTCTGTCGACGACGTTGTGCGCGACGTTCAGTTCGCCACCGACGTACCAGTCGGTGAACTGTGGTCCCTCACTATCCTCGCGAACGTCGTCGTACTCCTCGTAGAACTCCAGGTCGAGGAAGTCGACAACTTCGTCCCAGAACCAGTCGAGGCCGGAGGCGTCGACGCCCTCGACTTCGCTGACGGTTCGTTCGTGGAGTTCTTCGAAGTCCTCGATGCCGTGCTCGTCCATGAACGCGCGGACGTTGCTTCGCTCGACGAACGCCTCGCTGGGCTCGTAGCGTACCTCGTCGAGTCCCTCGTCTGTGTCTGTCATGGTGTCTCACAATCAACTGACGGCAGTATGGTATTAACGGTACCGGAGACGGGTTAGCCCGTCTTGTACACGCCGCGGGCGTCCGCGACCTGCGTTCCGTCTTCGGCGGTGACCAGCACGTCGACGACGCCCACCTCGCCGCCGAGACGGACGACCTCGGCCTCGGCGGCCAGGTCGCCGGTGCCGGCCTCCAGGTAGTCGATGCGCATGTCTATCGTCGGCACTGGCTGGTCGACCATCGACACGAGGGCGGCCCCGCCGACGGTATCGGCCAGCGTGAACGTGACCCCGCCGTGGGCCATGACCCGGTCGCTGTTCCAGGAGAGTTCCTCGCGCATCTCGATGGTTCCCTCGGCGTGGCCCTCCTCGGCGACCGTGACGTCGACACCGAGCAGGTCTGCGAACGGCATGTCCTCGAAGAATGCTTCTACATTCATAACCATCGGAGCGATTTCGCGGCCGGGAGAATAAGCGTTGATGTTGTCAGTCGTTTCGTCAGCGCTCAGTTTCGGTGGTCGTGAACGCGCTGGACCTTGCCGACCTCCGTGCGGTCGATACCGCCGGGGTCCACCAGGTCGAGTTCGTCCGGCGTGAACGAGAGCACGTTCTGCAACCGTTTCAGAATCACCTCACGGAGTTCCTCCTCTTCGCGCTCGCACTCCGCGTCTACCTCGATGGTGAGTTCCATCACGTCGAGGTTGCCCTCCTTGTGGAGGTCGATGCGGTAGTGGGGTGCGACGCCGTCGACGTCGACGACGACGTGTTCGATTTCGCTCGGGTAGAGGTTGACCCCGCGGACGACGAGCAGGTCGTCCGCGCGGCCGGTGACGTTGTCCATCCGGACCATGGTCCGACCGCACTCACACTCGTCGTAGGTGAGCGTCGTCAGGTCGCCGGTGCGGTAGCGCAGGACCGGCAGCGCCTCCTTCGTGAGCGTGGTGATGACGAGTTCGCCCTCCTCGCCCTCCGCGACGGGTTCGCCCGTCTGCGGGTCGACGACCTCGGGATAGAAGAGGTCCTCCCAGATGTGCAGGCCGTCCTGGGCCTCGTGACACTCCGCGGCGACGCCCGGGCCGATGATCTCGGAGAGGCCGTAGTTGTTGATGCCGGTGGCACCCAGGCGTTCCTCGATTTCGGCGCGCATCGGTTCGGTACACGTCTCCGCGCCGTAGGCGACGACCGAAACCGAGAGGTCCCGCGGGTCGATGCCCATCTCCTCGGCGGTCTCTGCGAAGTACAGCGCGTACGAGGGCGTACACGCGAGCACGTCGCTGTCGAGGTCCTGTGCGAGTTCTATCTGGCGCTGGGTCCCGCCACTGCTGGTCGGGACGACGGTCGTCCCGAGTTCCTCCGCACCCTGGTGGAAGCCGAGGCCGCCGGTGAACAGCCCGTAGCCGTAGGCGTTCTGGACGGTGTCACCGGGTCCGGCGCCCGCCGCGTCCAGCGAGCGCGCCATCGCCCGCCGCCAGAGGTCGAGGTCTGACTCGGTGTAGGAGACGATCTTGGGCTTGCCGGTGGTCCCCGACGAGGCGTGGATGCGACGGATGGCGTCGTCGTCGACGGCGAAGAGGCCGTCGGGGTACTCGTCGCGGAAGTCCTCCTTGGTCGTCATCGGGAGCGTCGTGACGTCGTCGACGCTCTCGATGTCCTCGGGGGACACGCCGGCTTCGTCGAGTTGCTCGCGATAGAACGGGACGTTCTCGTACGCACGTTCGACCGTCTTCCGGAGCCGCTCGGCCTGCAGTTCTCGCAGCTCTGGCCGGTCGAGTGACTCGTTACTGCTTCGCATATCTCGTACAGTGAACGGAACACGTCAAAAAGATTCGTGATGTGGCTCCGGTCAGCCCAGGTGCGGGCGGCCCCTGTCGGCGAGGCGGCGATAGTCGGCCGTCGTCCCGGTGCCGGCGTCCGGGTGGTCCGCCGGACGATGGCGTGGTCTTCACCGGGCACCTCGGGGGACGGGCCGAGTTCCTCGACGAGGACGACACGCCTGACTGCTCGTGGGCGACCCATCACACGGGTGCTCCTCCCGCTCCTCGTCGGCCGACTGCGCCCCCGGTTTTATGTGACCGGCTGGAGTTATCCGGCCTGTAGCATGTCTGGCAGCGGTAGCATCTGGTCGGCCCCGCACAAGCGACGGTGGATAGGCTGGGCGGCGCTCGCGGGTGCGTTCATCCTGGTTAACTTCCATCGCGTCTCGACGGGCGTCCTCGCCGAGACGCTCGCGAGCGTGTTCGAAACGACCGGCGCACAACTCGGCTTGCTCCACTCGGCGTTCTTCTACGTCTACGCGCCGATGCAACTGTTCGCGGGCGTCCTCGCCGACCGCATGGGCACGCGCCGCGTCGCCACCGTCGGGTCGGCCGTCATGGGACTCGGCGTCATCTGGTTCGCGGTCAGCGGGAGTTACGTCGAGGGCTTTCTCGCCCGCCTCCTCATCGGCCTCGGTGGCGGCGTCATCTACATCGCCACGTTGCGCTACTGTGCGAACTGGTTCCGCGCCGACGAGTTCGCCACGATTACCGGCCTGACCCTCTCGGCGTCGGCAGTCGGCGGCCTGCTCGCTACGACGCCACTGGCCATCCTGATCGGGGAAGCCGGCTGGCGCGACGGCCTGTTCGGCATCGGTGCCGTCGGCTTCCTGTTCACTACGGGCGTCTTCGTGCTTGTCCGTGACTCCCCGTCGACGGCCGGCCTACCGGGCATCGACGGTGCGCCCGAGGCAACAGAGCAGACGCTCTCCGAGGTCCTGGCAGGCGTCCGTGCGGTCTCCGCCCAGGGGGAGACGTGGATAATGGGGGCCATGCTGTTTTTCGCGACCGGCATGAACTTCACCGTCATGGGGCTGTGGGGCGTCCCCTACGTCGTCCAGGCGTACGACGTGTCGGTCCAGACGGCGTCGATGTACACGCTCGTCGGGAACGGCGGCCTCATCGTCGGGTCGCCCGTCCTCGGGTGGCTCTCGGACCGCCTCGAACGTCGCACCGGCATCATCCTCACTGCCGCAGTGGTGTACCTGGTCGCGTACGCGAGCATCGTCGCCCTCGGAACGCCACCGCTGTGGTACGTCGGCCTCGTCTTCTTCGTCGTGATGTTCCTGCTGGGTGGCTTCACGCTGTCCTACACCGTCATCAAGGAACGCCACGCCACCGAGCGGTCGGGGACCGCCACGGGCATGATAAACGGGATGGGCTTCCTGGGAGCGGCCGTCCTCCCCGGCGTCATGGGCTGGGTCCTCGACGTCTTCTGGACCGGCGAGACCGTCGCGGGGAGTCGCGTGTACACGCTCGTCGGCTACCGCGTCGCGTTCGGCGTCGCCGCCGTGAGCGGCCTCGTCGCGCTCGTCTGTGCCGCGTGGCTCCATCGGCGCACGCGCTAGTGGGACGTGATTGCCGCGACCAGTACGCCTTTAGACGTCTCCTCGCACCCTCGAACATGAAGGATTCACCGTACACCTACGGGACAGCTATCACCGTTCGATTCCGTGACCTCGACCCGATGGGCCAGGTCCACAACGGCGTCGTCCTCCAGTACGTCGAGGAGGCCCGCGTCCGGTACTTCCGGGACGTGCTCGACGAAGACATCACGGCGATGAACGGGGCCATCGTCCAGCAGGACGTCGAGTACGCGACGCCCATCGACTACGGCTCGTCGGTGTCGGTCAGGTATCGCGTCGCGAGCGTCGGCGAGACGAGTCTCACGATGGCGTTCGAGGTCATCGCGGACGACGCCGTCGCCGCACACGGCGAAGTCGTCCACGTCGCTCTCGACGAAGACGACGCACCAACGGCCGTTCCGAATGCGTGGCGCGAGCGTATCGAGCAGTTCGAGAAGACGGTCGACGGCGAAACGTAGCGAGTGTGTGTGTGGTCAGTGGTCGATGCGCGTGATTTCCTCGACGGGCCACTGACTGAGGATTTCGACGCCGTTCTCGCGGACGACGACCATCTCCTCGACGCGGACGCCCTGGCGGTCGGCCGGCTGCATCGTCTCGACGGCCATCGTCATGCCCTCCTCGATTTCGATGGGGTGGTCGGGCGAGAGGCCGCGCCAGATGAGCGGAACCTCGTAGAGCTGCAGGCCCAGGCCGTGGGCCCAGTGGTTGGTCGTCATCTGCCAGAAGTCGTCGGCGTCGTACCAGTTCATGTGCTCGCCGTCCTCGTCCGGGAAGCCCTTGCAAATCTCGTCGGTGGTCGCCCCGGGCTCGATGCGTTCGAGCACGTCGTAGAGGTCGTCGCGCGCTTTCTCGTAGGCGTCTTTCTGTGCCTGCGTCGGCTCACCCATGGAGAAAGTGCGGTAGTAACAGGAGCGATAGCCCATGAAACCGATGTTGTAGAAGTCGGCGTACACGAGGTCGCCCGGACGAATCATGCGGTCGGTGGTGTTAGCCTGGTGTTTCGGCCACGTGTTCGGGCCGGAGGTGACGTAGCCGCCCTGGGCCATCGCGCCGTGGCGCCAGATTTCGCCCACCGCGTCGCCCCAGACCTCGGATTCGAGTTTGCCGGGCTTGGCGCTCTCGGTAATCTCCTGGAAGCCCGCCTCACAGATGGCGGCGACCTGGCGGAGACACTCGATTTCGTCGCGCGTCTTCACCTTGCGCGCGTCCAGCATGATGTCCGTCGCCGTACTCGTGTCGACGTCGACGCCGCGGTCCTCGAACTTCTCGACGAGCGCGCCGTTGGCGACGTCGATGCCCATCGGCTCCTTGGCGACGCCGTACTCCTCCATGGCCTCGTAAACCGTCTCGGCCATCTTGTCCTTGAGCCAGTTGCGCGCCGAGGGGCGGCCGGAGGCGCGCGGGACGTTCCCGAGGCCGGGACAGGCGTAGCGAATGTCGTCCAGCCAGGGGCAGTTGAACTCCTGATTCGAGGCGTGGTCGGCCGTGTCCCAGTGGACGACGTCGCCGTCCTCCGTGAGGAGGGTGTAGTGGTCGGCACCGCTGCCACCGGTCATGGCGAGGCCGGTCACGTAGCGGACGTTCGGGTCGTTGATGAGTAGCATCGACCCGAGTTCCGAGTCCTGGAGTCGCTCGAGCGCCCGCTCCTTGCGCTCGCGGCGCATCCGTTGCATGTTGATGCGCTCTTCCCAGTCGACAGCCATGGTTCCACGCGTCCCTTCCATGAAGTCGCGCTCGTACATCAGCACCCAGTACACACAGGGGGCTAATCAAACTCCGGATTTGCCACGCTCGCCCGACAGGTGCCCGAACGCGCACGGCAAGCCACCCACCCGCAACTATAACTGACTGCCGCCAGCACTGACGGCCATGTCACACGAGACGCCGATTCGCGTCGACCACGTCGGCATCGCCGTCGAGTCCATCGCCGACGCCGAACCCGTCCTGTTGGCGCTGGGTTGTCGGAAACTCATCGAGGAATCAGTCGAGGGCCGGTTCCGCTGGGCACAGTACGACTTCGAGATGGGTGCGTCCCGCCTGGAACTCATCGAACCGGAGGCCGACGACACCTTCCTGACGGCGTACCTCGACGAGCACGGCCCGGGCTTACACCACGTCACGCTGGAAGTCGCGGCCATCGACCCTCTCGTCGCGACGCTGGAGGACGCCGGGTACGACGTCGTCGAGTACCGGGAGTACGAGGACTGGACGGAAGCGTTCGTGCCGCCGTCGAATCCGACCGGCGCGCTCTTCCAGTTGTTCGAGTATCACGAGGGGTACGACGAAGGACGGCCGCCGGCCGACTGTCTCTACGTCGACGGCACGCGGCTCTCGGAGTGAGAACGGGCGGGAAAATCAGACCTGGTCGAGGCCGTTCTCGTCGCGGAGCGTGTTGATGTACTCGCGGAAGCCAGTTTCGAGGTCGTACTCGACCTCGTAGCCGAGGTCCTCCTGGGCGGCGGTCATGTCCAGGTTCTGGGTCCACGGGAGTTCGCCCTCGTCGGACACTTCGAGGTCGGCGTCCGGGACGATGTCACGGACGGCGTCGGCGGCCTCGCGGATGGTGGCGAGTTCGCCGCGGACGTTGTAGATGCGCTGGCTGAGGTCGTCCTCGGGGGCGAACGCCGCCTTGCGGAACGCCTGGGCGATGTCGCGGGCGTGCTGCCAGTCGATGACCTGGTCGCCGTACTCGACGCTGAACGACTCCTCAAGCGCCGGCTTCTCGACGATGTTCGCGAGGAACGCCGAGCCACCGGTCTCGCGGTAGGGACCGTACGCGACGGTCGGGCGCAGGCCGACGTGGGAGACGTCGTGGTCCTCGAAGTAGACGCGGGCCTGGTGCTCGTTGTACTCCTTGGTCGCGCCGTAGAGCGTGTCGGGGTAGACGAGTTCGTCCTCGTCGACGTACTCGGCGTCGTAGTTGTGCGGCGGCGCGTAGACGGCAGCGCTGGACGCCCAGGCGACGCGTTCGACCTGGTCGTCGAGCGTGCGGGCCGCCTCGAAGACGTTGTTCGTCCCGGCGACGTTGACGTCGAGGGCCGCACGCGGGTTGTCACGCGCGGTGTTGGTCAGCAGCGCGGCCAGGTGGATGATGTGGGTCGTGCCCGTCTCCTTGACCGCGCGGATGACGTCGGTCGCCTCGGAGACGTCGCCGCGACGGATGGTCACGTCGTCGGCGACGCCGAGTTTGTCGAGGATGCGGTCGTCCGTCGACAGGTCGTACGCCACGACGTCGTGTCCCGCGTCGACGAGGTCTTCGACCACGTACGACCCGAGGAAACCAGTACCTCCAGTAACGAGTACAGTATTGTCTGCCATCGTATACCAACGTGGTCACGTAGCTAAATAAAAAACCTTGTTGTTGACACCCGAAGGCGTCGGAATCACCGACAGATACTTCCAGCGACGTTCCGACCGTCCGGGTATGTCACGCGAGACCATCCAGCCCGATGGCCTCATCGACGCACCGAGTATCGGATACAGTCACGCCATCGTCGAGGACGGGACCCTGTATATGTCCGGCCAGGTCGGCTGGGACGAGGAGTTCGAACTCGCCGGCGAGGACGTCCAGTCCCAGGCCCGCAAAGCGTTCGAGAACGTCGAAACGCTTCTCGCCGAAGTGGACGGTCGCGTCTCAGAACCGTTTAGACTTCACCTCCAGTAGCCTCGACCGAGGCG
>JBDGTS010000036.1:0-24361 GCA_042216675.1 Halobacteriaceae archaeon
GAGTCGATGGAAACCGCGCTCCAGTCGCTTCCCGGCGCCGAATCCGCCGCGGAGTGAGGTAATCTCCAGTCGAAACGAAGGGGGTTCGCTACTCCGGTGAACCCGTTCGCTGGCGCTGTACCGCCCGCAGAACGTCTTGTCGGGTCACGATGCCAACCAGTTTTCGGTCCTCGACGACGGGGAGTCGGTTGATGTCCTCGTCGGCGTCGGCCAGCAGGTCCAACAGGTGGTCGAGGTCGGCGTCCGGCGTGACGGACACCACGTCGGTGGTCATCACCTTCCGCACCGGCTTGTCGGCGTTGTTCACGAGGTCCATCCCCAAGTCGAAGTCCTCGACGTTGACGTTGAGGGGGTAGTCCACCACGTCCGTGAACGGCGGGAGGCCGATGGGAATCCAGTAGAGGCGGTCTTTCGTCTTGAACAGGGAGACGAGGTCGTGTTCCGTGACGATGCCGACGAGGCGCCCGTCGTCGTCCACGACGGGGAAGCCGCTGAAGTTCACCGTCGCCATCCGCCCCAGCACCTCGCTGATCTCGTCGTCGGGGTGGACCACGGACACGTCCGTCTCCATCAGGTCGCGGGCTTTCATACCGGCCCGTCGCGCCGCCGCCCCGTAGTCGTTGCGGCGTCATCTAGCGTTCTCCACACGAAACGAAGGGGTTGTCAGTCCTCGTCGCCGACGCCCTGCTGGGCGACCCGTTCGCTCGCCGCCTCCACGAAGTCCTCGGGCAGGTCCTCGATTTCGCCCGCTTGCACCCGCCAGAGGTTCGCGTAGAGACCGTCAGCGGCGAGGAGCGCGTCGTGGCTCCCGCGTTCCACGATTTCGCCGTCCTCGATGACGAGGATGGTGTCGGCGTCGCGCACCGTCGAGAGGCGGTGGGCGATGATGAACGTCGTCGTCTCCGCCGCGAGTTCGTCGATGGAGCGCTGGATGAGCATCTCCGTCTCCGTGTCGACGGCGGAGGTGGCCTCGTCGAAGATGAGAATCGAGGGGTCGCTGAGGATGGTCCGCGCGATGGCCACCCGCTGCCGCTGGCCGCCGGAGAGTTTCACCCCGCGCTCGCCGATGTCCGTCTCGTAGCCCTCGGGCATCTTCTCGATGAAGTCGTGGGCTTGGGCCTTCTTCGCCGCCGCTTCGATTTCATCCCGGCTGGCGTCGAACGCGCCGTACTTGATGTTCTCCGCGACGGTGCCGTCGAAGAGGAAGTTGTCCTGTCCGACGTAGCCCATCGACTGCCGCAGGCTGGACACCGTCACGTCGCGCACGTCGTGACCGTCGACGCGCACCGCGCCCTCGCTCACGTCGTAGAGGCGGAGCAGGAGTTTCAGGATGGTCGTCTTGCCCGCGCCCGTGGGTCCGACGATGCCCACCGTCTCGCCCGGCTCCACCTCGAAGTTCACGTCTTCGAGGACGTAGTTCTCGGCGTCGTCCTCGTACGCGAAGGACACGTCGTCGTACTCCACGCGGCCCTCGGCGTCGTCGAGTTCGACGGCGTCCTCGCTGTCCTGAATCGAGACGGGCATGTTCATCACGCCGAGGATGCGCTTCGTCGACGCCTTCGCGTCCTCGTAGCGGTCTACGATGTTGCCCATCTGCGCCAGCGGATTGACGAGTCGCTGGGTCAACAGCAGGAAGGTGACGAGTTCGCCCACCTGCAGGGTGCCGCTGAGCGGCCCCGGCGCCGTCCCCTGTACGATCCAGATGCCGCCGACGATGAACGTCGCGATGAACGCCAGCGACGTGAGCGCCTGCAGGCCCGGGCGGTAGATGAAGTTCAGCCGGAGAGCGAGCCAGTCGAGTCGGAAGTACTCGTAGGAGTGCTGTTCCACCCGGTCGTCCTCGTAGTCCTCGGTGTTGCCGGCCTTGATGACCTGAATGCCGTTGAGGTTGTTCTCGAGTCGGCTGTTCAGGTCCCCGACGCTCCCGCGCACGTCGGCGTAGCGCTCCTCGGCGAGTCTCATGAACCAGTAGGTGAACGCCGCCGAGGTGGGCACGATGAGCAGGGTGACCAGCGCCAACTGCCAGTTCAGCGCGAGCAGAACCGCCGCCGTCCCGAGCATCAAGACGACGAGCTGGATGGCGTTGCCCATCATGTCGTCGAGGAACTGCTCTAAGCGGTTCGTGTCGTTGCTGAGAATGGACATCAGCTCCCCCGTCTGCATCTCGTTGAAGAAGCTCATGTCCAGTCGCTGCATCTGCTGGTACGTCGCGGTCCGGACCTCGTGTTTCACGCGGTGGCTGAACAGGTTCAGCGAGGACTGGCGCACGAAGTTCAGGAACGCCGACCCCACCATCGCCACGGCCATCAGGCCGACGGCGAACCAGAACTGCGCCATCTCCGTCCCCGGGATGTAGGACTGGGGCACGTAGGGAATCGAGAACGCCTCGTCGCCCCGGAAGATGGAGTCGACGGCCGCGCCCAACAGCACCGGCGGCACGAGCGAGAGGAAGCGGGCGAGCGTGCTGGTGAGGACGCCGAGGACGAACCACCGGCGGTTCCCCTCCCCGTACTGCATGAACAGTTGGTACAGCGGATGGTCGACCTGCTCCCGGTACTCCTCGAGGACGTCGGCGCTGGGTTCTGCGTCAGTGCTCATTCGGTGTCCGGCCGCGAGTCCGCGGCGGTTCGTGCTTCAACCGCCTCACGGTGTTAACAGTTGTGTTAGCGTGAGCGGCTTTCCGGCTATGGCGGCCACAGCGCGCCGAATTCAGGGTAACTCACGGGCACCCGGTATCTTCTGGTAACCGTTAAGTGCGGTCCCCTCCTACGGTGGAGCGTGAGCGACTCAGAACCGCCGCTTCATGTCTGGTGTGCCGGCAAGGACTGGTGTGCGCTGTCTTCGACGGCGAAACTCATCGGCAAGAAGTGGCATCCGGTCATCGTCGCGCGCCTCCTCGAACGGGATCCCCTCGGCTTCAACCGCCTGCAGGAGGCAGTCGATGGCATCTCCAGCAAAGTCCTCTCGGACAGCCTCGAGGACTTAGAGGAGAAGCAGTTGGTCGAGCGAACCGTCGTCAGCGAGAAGCCGTTCCGCGTCGAGTACGCCCTCACCGACACCGGCGAGTCCCTCGAACCGGTCGTGAACGCGATGCGCGACTGGGGCGCCGAGCATCTCAGCCCCGCCGCGGACAAGGAGTCCTCCATCGCCTGACCGGCGACGGATTTTAGCGCTTGCGCGTGCCACTCTTAGGTATGCCGCAGGTCCACCTCGACGAGGGCACCATCGAACGCCTCGACGAACTCCGCATCGACGAGGAGTCCTACGACGAAATCGTGACGGAACTCATCAACATCTACGAGGCCCAAGAGCTCACGCTCCAGTACGGCAGCAGCGAACCCTACGGCGCTGAGGACTAGGCCAGCCGCCGCCCCCCGCCGTTCGCCGGGTGACGCAGGTCAGCGACACAGCGCCGACAGAACTGGTAGTCGGCGTCGTTCATGGCGCCACAGTGGGGACACAGCACCTCGCCCTCGGCCGTCTCGGCGTCGGCGCCCGACGGCGCGCCGGCCGCCCCCGGCTCCGGCGGGGCGGTGTGGCGTCCGTAGCCGTACAGGAGTGCGAGCAGGTACGCCGCGGTGAATACGGCGACGAGCCCGTACAGCCACGTCGCTGGTTCCATACTCGTGTGTACGGACTCCTCGCACTTCATACTCCGGGCTCATCGACGCCGAGCGGCCGCGAGCGCCCCGAACCCGGCCAGCGCCCCCGCGGGTGCGAGCAGGAACGCGGCGAACAGCACCGGCGCGCTTTCGGACCCGCTGGCGAGGCCCGCGAGCGGACCCAACGCGGCGAGCGCCACCACGGCGCCCCGCCCCCGATTCGCGACGAGCGCCGCGGCACCGACCCCGAGCGGAAACAGCGCCGCGCCGAGAGGGAACGCCAGCGCCACCGACGGTGCCGCCAGCGCGTCGGTGCTGAAGGTCATCGGGTCGGCATCGGCGATGCCCGGCCCACCGCCGGCCTGCAGGAACGTCGCCACGCCGACGAGATACGTCAGCGTCGCCACCAGCGCACCTGCCTCGGTGACGAGTCGCCGTCGGCGCCGCGCCGTTCGCTGGCGCTGGCGCTGACCCCTGAACGCCGCGCCGGAGCCGTACCGGTCGTCCGAGCGGCCGGGGTCTCGGCTCCGGCCGTCGTCGTGGGACCGCCCCGAGCGCGTCTCGCTGGCGCTGTTTCGGCGCTCAGTGGTCCGGTCACGTCCGCCGTCGTCTTCCTCGCTCTGGGCGCGGCCGAACGTGGGGAGGCCGCCCATCCGCTGGGTGACGTATTTCTCGTGGCCGAGTCGGTCGTAGGCCGCGCGTTCCTCGGGGTCCGTCAGCACGTCACGCGCCCGGTGGAGCGTCTTGAACTGCTCGTTCGCCCGTTCGTCGTCGTTCAGGTCGGGGTGGAACTCGCGGGCCTTCTCCCGAAACGCCGCCTGTATCTCCTGTTGGTCGGCGTCGGGGGGCACGTCGAGCAGTTCGTAGAAGTCGTCGGCCATCCTCTGGTGATTGGGGACGGTACGCCGTCGCGGCAGTTGAAGGTACCGGGCCTACTTCTCCACGTCCAGCAGGGCCACGCGCTCTCGGACGAGTGCCGAGAGGCCCGCGCTCGACGCGCGGCGCTCGGCGTCGCTCACCTCGAAGAACTCGCAGACGGCGCGCTCGTCGGTGGCGTCGAGTCCGGTACCGGGGTCGAGCAGGGACCGGACCGCCGCTACAGCGCCCGCCTCGTCGTCGCCGGCCACGACGGCCACGACGGGGCCGGTGCCCTCCGCGACGCCCATCTCCAGCGCCCGGTCTATCTGCCGGCGGCCCGCGGCGTACAGCAGAATCTCGACGGCCCGGTTGCGTGCGACGTTTTCCCCGCGTTCGAAGGCTCGGTCGGCCCGCGCGACCGCGGTCTCGAGATGCGCCCGGTCCACGACGAGGCGCGCGTCGAAGGCCTGCACGGCGCAGTCGTGGGTCTCGCCGATGTCGGTCAGTCGCGCCACGAAGTCGTCGGTGTCCGCCACCGTCGCCGCGCCCTCGACGACTCTCATCCGAAGTCACCCAGACTGGTCTGGTCGCGCCCGCCGTCGCCGTCGGCGCTCGCCGCCGCGGCCGCCGCGTCGGCGTCGGCCTCCACGTCGTCCAGCGACGGCGAGGGGTGGCCGGCGTTCTCCAGCACTCGCTCGGCGGTGCCCTGCCGCCCCCGGAGCGCTCCGAGGACGGTTTCGGGGTCCGCTTCGCGCAAGTCGGCGCGCGTCTCGACGCCCGCCTCGAACAGCCGACGCGCCCGCTTCCGGCCGACGCCGCGGACGCTCGTCAGGTCGAGCAGTTCCTCGCGCACGCCGTCCGCCACGCGGCGCCGGGCGCGCTGGACCGCTGTGGCGTTGCTCAGGCCCAGTTCGCCCGCCAGCCGTTCGGCGGCGTTCAGGAGCCACTCGGCCGTCTCCACCTTCCCGCGCACGTCGCCCGGGCCGACGCCGTAGCGCTCGGTGATGTGGTCCTCGTCCACCTCGTCGGCCCAGTCTTCGAGCAGTTTCGCCGTCTTGAGCGCGCTCAGCCACGACTCCCAGTCGTCGGCGAACTCCGAGGGCGCGCTCCCCGGCAGTTCGGCCTCGCGCTCGTACGCGAGTTCGGTGTACGTCTGCTCGTCGCCGGCCTTCAGGTACAGTTGGTACATGTCCGGCGTGCGGCAGACGAGATGGTAGAGACCCAGCGCCGTCGGGTCGTCGTCGTCCCGCAGGCCGTGGAGGATTTCGGCCGCGCTCATCGGGTCGAGGTACAACTCGGAGACGAGGCGCCCCGTCCGCGTCGCCGAGAGGCCGTCCCCCTCTCGCTCGACGAACTCGTTCGCTTCGAGGTAGTCCAGCACGTCGTCGGTGACCCGGCGCAGGTGGCTCCTGTCCTCGCTCTGACTCGCGTAGAGTGTGCCCGACAGGAACTCGCCCAAGCGGTCCCGCGTCGGCGCAAAGCCCGTCGCCACCGCGGCGAGGACGTGGGTCCGGAGCGCCGGTTCGGCCGCGAGTTTCGAGCGCACCGGCTCCGGATCGTCGTACACGTAGCGGTCGAACAGTTCGTCGAGTTCGTCGTGGGAGTTCGCCAGCAGGAGTGCCTCGCCATAGGGGTCGAGCCCCGGCCGTCCCGCGCGGCCGAACATCTGGTGGACCTCTAGCACGTCGAGGGGTTGCATCCCGCCGGCGGTGCCGTCGTAGCGCTGCCAGTCGCGGACGATGACCCGCCGGCTCGGGGTGTTCACGCCCGCCGCGAGCGTCGGCGTCGCCGACACCACCTTGATGAGTCGCTCCCGGAACGCGTCCTCGACGAGCGAGCGGTGTTCGGGCGCGAGGCCCGCGTGGTGGAACGCCGCGCCGTCTCCGACGGCGTCGGCGAGGTCCGTGCTCGTCTCGGTGTCGCTGACGCCCCGAATCTCGTCGGCCACGGCCGCGAGTTCGTCTCGGGTCTCGGGGTCGAGCGCCGGCGAGACGGCGCCGGCGAGTCGCCCCGCCGCCGCCTCGGCGTTGCGCCGGGAGTTCACGAAGACGAGCGTCGACCCGCCGTCGTCGAGGGTGTCCCGAACCAGCGCCGCCGTCGGCTTCTCCGAGGATTTGACCTCGATTTCCTCCTGTGTGCCGTCGTCGTAGTGAATCGCCTGCCCGTACTGCACGCCCGTCCGCAAGTCGATGGGGCGCCACGTCGACTCGACGAGTTCGGCGTCGAGCCAGTCTGCCACCTCGTCGGCGTTGCCGACAGTCGCGGACAGTGCGACGATTTGCGGGTCGCAGATGGCCCGGAGTTTCGCGAGCGTCACCTCCAGCGTCGGCCCGCGGTTCCCGTCGTCCACGAGATGCACTTCGTCGGAGACGACACAGGAGAGGTCCTCGACCCACGGCGCGCCGTTGCGGAGGAGCGAGTCCACCTTCTCGCTCGTCGCCACCACCACGTCCGCGCTCGCGAGCCAGTCGCCGTCGCTCTCGTAGTTGCCGGTGGAGACGGCCACGTCCACGTCGAAGGCGTCCAGTCGCTCGAACTCCGCGGCCTTCTCGCTCGCCAGCGCCCGCAGGGGCACGATGTAGAGCGCCGTGCCGCCGCGATGCACGCTGGAGAGCATCGCCAACTCCGCGATGAGCGTCTTGCCCGACGCCGTCGGGACGCTGGCGACGACGCTCTCGCCGTCGGTGACGCCCGCCTCGACGGCCGCGGCCTGTGGCGGATACAGTTCCTCGACACCCCGGTCCCGCAGGTGGGCCGCGTAGCCGTCCGGCAGGCCCGAGAGTTCGCCGACGTCCATTAGACCGGGATAGGCGCGTCCCGCGGTTTAACCTTTCGCGCCGGTCACACCGGGAGCCGGCGACCGGCGACGATGGCGGCGACACAGCCGGCAGAGATGACCGCCAGTCCCGGTGCGTAACTCCCGGTCAGGTCGAACAGCCCGCCGACGAGGAACGGGCCGAGGAAGCCCCCGAACTCCCCGACGGCGAAGATGAGACCCACCGCGGTCCCGGTCAGTTCCGGCCCCACGTCGTCGAGTTCCGGTGGGACGATGCGCACCAGCGGCGAGAGGCCGCCGACGCCGACGCCCGCCAGTGTCACGCCCGCGACGGCGACGGCGAAGGGGAGCCCGCCCACGACCAGCGCACCGGTCCCGAGCGCACAGGCCGCGCTACAGGCCGCCACCGCCCCGCCCCGGCGCCCGAGGCGGTCAGAGAGCGGCGGGACGACGAGGATGCCCACCGCGCGCGCCGCGACGAAGCCACTCGCGACTGTCGAGGCCACCCCCGCCGCGACGCCGCGGTGCGTGAGGACCGCCGTGAGCCAGTTCTGGAGGCCGTGGACCACGAGCAGATACGTGGCGCCCACGACAAGGAGCAAGCGCATCGAGCGACTGCCGAAGACGGCGGCCACGTCGGTGCGAAGCGACGCGAGCGACAGCGACTCGTCCGCGGCTTCTCCCACCCGGAGCGCCGCTGTCGGTGCGAGCCACGCCGCGACGGCCCACACCGCGGCGTAGCCCAGGACCGCCAGCCCCGTCGTCCAGAAGACGGGCCGCCACCCGCCGAGCATCGGGCCGAGAACGCCCCGGCCGAGGCTGAACGCCGCGGCGGTGCCCGCGAGCGACCCCAGCACGTACACCGTCGAGGGCGTCCCGGCGCTCCCGGCCGGGAACAGGCGCGCGACCAGTTTCGGCAGGCCGAACGTGATGGCCGTCCCGCCGACGCCGACGACGACGGTGAGCGCCAGCATCGCCGGGAACGTGGTGACGCCCGCGCGGGCGGCTTGGGCCGCACCGAACAGCGCCAGTCCGCCCCCGATGGCTCGGTACGGCCCGATGCGGTCGGTGACGGCGCCCGAGAACAGCGACACCGGCACGTACGCGAGTGGGATGATGCCGGTCAGTAGGCCCGCCTCGGAACTGGAGAGCCCCAGTTCGGCGCTGATGGGGGCCAGAAACGCCGCGACCGAGAACCAGACGAACAGGAGACAGGCGTACGCGAGCGCCCCCATCGCGAGCAGTCCCCAGCGGACGGTGCGCGGTGACACGTCCCCACCTCGGCCGGGGCGCAAATCAGCGCGTCGGTCCCGTCACGCCTTTGCCACGGGCGGCCCGAGTCGTGAGCATGCACGTCGAGTTCGACCGGGACACCTGCATCGGGATGTTCCAGTGCGTCGCGGAGTGGGACGCCTTCGAGAAGAACGAGGACGCCGGTAAGGCCGACCTCGCGGGCGCCGAGGAAGTCGAGGACGACCTGTTCCGCGTCGAAGTGCCCGAGGGCGAGGAGTTCGACGCCGAGATGGCCGCGCGGGCCTGCCCCGTCGACGCCATCGAACTCTACGACGACGGCGAACAGGTCGTCTAACCGAGGCGCGCGTACTGGTCGGACAGTTTCTCCGCCGCCTCGTCCAGCAAGTCGCGTTCGTAGTCGGCGAGGTCCCACTCCACGACCTCCTCGACGCCGTCCGCGCCGAGTTTGACCGGGACGCCGAGCGCAACGTCGTCGTGGCCGAACTCGCCGTCGAGTTTGATGGACCCCGGCAGCACCTCGCCGGTGTCGCGCAGGACGGCCTCGACCATGTGCCCGACGCCGGTGGCCGGCCCCCACTCGGTGGCGCCCTTTCGCTCGATGACGTTCATCGCGGAGGTCTGCAGGTCGCTGAGGATGTCCTCACGCTCCGCCTCCCCGAACTCGGGGTCGGCGCCGTCGACGCGCACCTTCGAGAAGACCGGCACCTGCGCGTCGCCGTGTTCGCCGAGGATGGTCGCCTCGACGTTCTCGACGGGCACGTCGAAGCGCTCCGCCAGCACGTAGCGGAAGCGCGCGGAGTCCAGTCGCCCGCCGAAGCCGATGACCGTCTCTCTGGCCCGGTCGCCCGTCTCGTACAGGTGGCGGTTGAGCAGGTCCACCGGGTTCGAGGTGGTGATGGTCACGAAGTCGTCGTTGTGTTCGGCCAGCGACTCGCCGATGTCGGCCATGATCGGCGCGTTGTCGTCGGCGAGGTCGAGTCGCGTCTGCCCGGGTTGCCGGGGGATGCCCGCCGTGATGACGACCACGTCCGACCCGGCGGTGTCCTCGTAGGTGCCCTGCCGGACCGTCGTGTTCGTGTCGTAGGCGACCCCGTGGTTGACGTCCGCCGCCTGCCCGACGGTGTCGTCTTCTTTCTCCGGGATGTCCACGAAGACCAGTTCGTCCGCGACGCCGCGGAGCGCGATGTTGTATCCGGCGGCGGCGCCGACGGTCCCCGCAGCGCCGATGACGCTGACTTTCGACATACCACGTGAAAATGTCGGCGGGTCGGCGTTAAATCTCCCGGTTCCCGCGGAAGGAACAGTCGTTCGACGGAATTGGAATCGACGGATGTCGAATTCACCACCTCCGCAGGGGTTTTGGGCGTTCCCCGTCAACCGCTGTGCATGAGCGACTTCGACAAGGAGGCAGAGCGCCAGCGCCTCCGCGAGAAGTACGAGGAAGAGGAGGCAGAGCGCGAGGTGACCCAGCAGATGAGCGAACTGCTGCTTCGGGGCGCCACGATGACGAACAAGCACTGCGAGCAGTGCCAGAATCCCGTCTTCCGCTACGAGGGAGAGGAGTTCTGTCCGGTGTGTCAAGGCGCCGTCGAGGGCGAGGGCGCCGCGCAGGCCGAGACGCAGGCACAGCCCGAGACGCAGGCGGAACCCCAGTCCGAGACGCAGGCCACGGAGTCCGGCGCCACCGCGGAGTTCGACGACGGCGCCGCCGAGACGGCGGGCACGCCGAGCGTCGGCGCCTCCGAGCCGAGCGGCACCGAACCCGAGCCGACCCAGCGACCGGAGTCCGAGCCGGCTCAGCGACCGGAGTCGGAGCCGACCCAGCGAACCAAGCGCCAACCTCGCGCCGAATCCGCCGCAGGCGACCTGAGCGCCGCCCGCGAATCGCTGGTCCGCACGCTGACGGACCTCGCCGACCGCGCGGAGCGAACGAGCGACGTGCGCCGACAGCGAGACTTGCTCGCCGGCGCGCGCGAGGCGGCGGAGGCCATCGAGGCGCTGGACCGCGCCCGATAACCCGGCCGCGCTACCCCTTCGTCGGCACCGACGAGGCGCGCATCGACGCCAGCGGCCGTCTCGCTCAGGGGTCGTAGGGACTGCCTGCGACGCGGCGAATCGCCGCCGCCGTCACTTCGCCGACGCCGTCGACGGCCTGCAGTTCCTCCTCGTCGGCCGTGAACACGGCCTCGACGCTCCCGAAGTGCGCGAGGAGGCTCCCCGCCGTCACCGGCCCCACGTCCGCGACGGCGGCGACGACGTACTCCTGCTGTTCGGCGAGCGTCTTCGCCGCCTTGTCACCGTGGACGCTCACCTCCCGGTCGTTGCCCTCCTGCTCTCGGCGGGCCAGTGCTTCCAGCAGGTCCGCGGTGCCGTCCGCGTCCTCGGTTCGGAGGACGCTCGCGCCGAAGTCGGCCGCGAGCGACGCCAGCGCGCCGCGAACGGCGTTCGGGTGGACGTTCCGCTCGCCGTAGAGGTCCGTGCCCTCGACGACGACGACGGGCCGGTCGTAGTGCCGGGCCATGTCGCCCACCTGCTCGAAGACGGAGCGCTCGCCCCCCACCAGCGAGTCGAGGAAGTCCGCGACCGACTTGCGCTCGACTGCGACCCGGTCGCTCGCCACGTAGTCGCCGACGGCGAGCGTTTCGAGGTCGATGGTGAGGCCCTCGCGCGTCGAGAGGTCCCGCGCGATGGTCGCGTCCATCTCGCGCTGGTCGGCGACGATTTCCACGGCCTCGCCCTCGTCGTCGCCGGCCCGCACGACTGTGCCCTCGGGGTCCTCGGTGTCCCCGTCGGCGTCGTGGTCCGGCGCCACGGCCATCCCGCCGTCCCCGTCGGCCTCGTCGTCGCCGTCGGCGAACGCGTCGAGACCCGCCTGCTCGTCCACGAGTTCGTCGGTCAGGTCCTCCTCCATGTCCTTGATTTCGGCCAGTTCGTCCGCCATCTCCTGCTCGCGGCGGCGCGCGATCCAGAAGTACGCCTCGTCTCGGGTGTCCTCGGCGAGCAGGACCACTGCTTTGCCCTCGGTCCCGCGGCCCGTGCGCCCCATCCGCTGAATCGAGCGGATGGCCGTCGGCACCGGTTCGTAGAACAGCACGAGGTCCACGTCGGGCACGTCGAGGCCCTCCTCGGCGACGGAGGTGGAGACGAGCACCTCGAACTCGCCGGCCCGGAACGCCTCCAAGGTCTCTTGCTGTTCGGTCTGGGTCATGCCGGGCGACGCCTCCTTGTCGCCCTGCCCGACGAAGCGCCGCGTCTCGAAGTGTTCGCCGAGGAACTCCGTCAGGGCCTCGGCGGTGTCGCGGGACTCCGTGAACACGATGACCCGTTCACCCCCCTCGATGCCCAGCGTCTCCGCGAGGCGCATCCGCGCCTGCCGGAACTTCGGGTGCAGGTCGTCGTAGTCCTCGGCGAGACGAATCGCGCGCTTCACGTCCGGGTCCGAGATGAGGCGCTGGTCGGCCTTCGACGCGCCCGAGGAGTTCGCGGCGTTGCGCAGTCGCTCGACGTAGCGTCGCAACGACTCGACGCTCTGGGTCTCGACGTAGACGACGGCCTGCCGGAGTTTCCGCACCTCGGCGTGCAGGCTCATCCCCTCGTAGCCCGCCGAGTCGCCCTCGTCGATGAGCGACCGGAGTTTCCCCTGCATCCGGTTGATCTCCTTCTCCGACATCGAGGGGTCCGTCTTGTTCGTCACCCCCAGCTCCTTCAGCTGTTCGAGGCGGTCCGTGATGACCCCGTTCAGGAGGTCCCGAATCTCCGCGACGGTCTCGGGGAGGTCCACGCGCACCCAGTCCACGTCGGTGGTGCCCGCGTACGGCTTCACGTCCGGGTCGTCGCTCGTCTTCACGGCGACGTTCTCGACGCCGAGGTTGTCACACACCGTCAGCACCGTCTCCCGGTCGTCGCCGGGCGAGGCGCTCATCGCCGTCACCAGCGGGTCCGCGGCGTCGTCGTGGTAGCGCTCCGCGATGTAGGCGTAGGCGTAGTCCCCCGTCGCGCGGTGGCACTCGTCGAAGGTGCAGTGGACCACGTCGCGAAGCGAGATGCGGTCGCCCACGAGGTCGTTCTCCACGACTTGCGGCGTCGCGATGACGACGCGGGCGTCGTCCCAGAGGGCCGCCCGGTCGTCCGGGCTCACCTCGCCCGTGAACACGACGATTTCGTCGTCGGGAATCGCCAGCGCCTCCCGGTAGGAGGCCGCGTGTTGCTCGACGAGCGGTTTCGTCGGCGCCAGCAGGAGCGCCTTCGCGCCCGCGTCGGCCGCGAGTCGCTTTGCGGTGACGAGGAGGCTCACGGCCGTCTTGCCCAGCCCCGTCGGCAGGCAGACGAGGGTGTGGCGGGCGCTGGCTTCGTCGGCGAGGTCCGTCTGGTAGGGACGGGCTTCGAGCGCTCCCGCTTCCAGCAGGGGATGCTCGACGTACTCGTCCGTGGCGGCTGCCATCGTCCGTGGTTGGCGGTCACGGCGTTTAACTCTTGGCGAGCGGTAGTCCCGCCGACCGGGAATTAGCCTCTCGATTGAGGGCCGTGGGGGTCGTACTCACAATCGTAATGCCAGTCGAAGACCTCGCTCGCCGCACAGTTGTGACGGCGAGCCCAGACACGGACGTACAGGACCTCGCGGCGACGATGCGCGAGGAGGACGTTGGGAGTGTCGTCGTCACGGAGGGCGACGAACCGGTCGGCATCGCCACCGACCGGGACGTGGCGCTCCGCGTCGTCGCGGACGGCCTCGACCCGGACGGGGCCACGACGGCGGACGTGATGACGGAGAACCCCGTCGTCGTCGCGCCCGAAGCGGGCTTCTACGAGACGGCGCGGGCCATGAGCGAACACGGCGTCCGCCGCATCCCCCTCGTCGAGGACGACGAACTCGTCGGTATTCTCACCGCGGACGACCTGACGGAACTGCTCGCTGACGAGAGCGAGGCGCTCGCGGACGTGATCCGCGCCCAGCGCCCGCCGTACTGAGTCAGCCCAGCAGTTCCAGCCCGACTTCCAGCAGTTGGTCCACGTCCACGACGTACAGCACCACCCCGGCCACGACGACGACGGCGAGTGCAACGAGCGTCCACTCGACTGGTGTCATGGGTCACAGTCCGGCCGCGCGGCCAAAATGCGTGGTGGCCGCTCAGAGCGGCGCGTGGACCGTCGTGGCCCACATCGCCGCGCCGGCTAGCAGGGGGATGGTGAGGTTGTCGTCGATGACGTGCGTGCGGACGACGGGCTTGTAGCCGTCGGCCACCGTCGCCCCCGCCGCGCCCGCGACGGCCGCCCCCGGCGACACGAACGGGGCCGCCAACAGCAGGCAGACGCCGAACATCACGAGCAGGACCCACGCCTGCTTGGCGATGTTGTCCGCCGAGAGCAGTCCGCTGATGGGGTCGCCGATGGCGAGCATCAGCATCGCCGGAATCCCCGCCCACGGCGGAAAGAAGAGTGCCGCGGCCGTCATCCCGAACAGGTAGAGCGCGTAGCCCGCGATGTTGTCCGCCTCGTAGCCGCGCGTGAGTTTGTCGAAGACGGCCCAGTCGACGTAGCCGGCGAGGCGGAGCGCTTCGAGGCCGAGCGCCACGGCGGAACTGGCGACGAGGAGCGCCTGCAGTTCGGGCCAGCCGACGAGGCCCACGCCGAACTCGCGGTCCAGCAGATACAGCAGGGGGTAGCCGACGCCCGACGCGTGGACGAGGCGGCGGGCGAGTTCCCCCATCGCTACTCGACGAGGGCGGCGAAGTCGCGGCGGCCCTCCGCGAGGGCAGCCAGTTCGTCCGCGAGGTCCGCGATGGGGACGCGGGCCTGCTCCGTCGAGTCACGCTCGCGGAGGGTCACCGTGTCGTCCTCCAGCGTGTCGTAGTCGACGGTGACACAGAAGGGAGTGCCCACCTCGTCCTGCCGGCGGTAGCGCCGGCCGATGTTGCCCGAATCGTCGTACGTGACCGAGAGGCCCGCCTCGCGGAGGCGCTGGGCCACCTCGTCGGCCCGGTCGCCCATCCCGTCGCGGTCCATCAGGGGGAAGACGGCAACCGTCGTCGGCGCGATTTCCGGCGGGAGACGCAGGACGCGGCGCTCCTCGCCCTCGACCTCGTCCGTCCCGTCGTTGTGGGTCAGCACCGCGAACACCGCGCGGTCCACGCCGAAGGACGGTTCGACGACGCGCGGCGTGACGTGTTCGCCGCTCTCCGTCTCCTCCGTGACGGCGAATCCCGTCTTCTCGACGGGGATTTCGTGTGTCTCGTCGTCGACGGTGACCGTCACGACGTCGCCCTCGAAGGCTTCCGGGTCGCTCCGGGCGAGCGATTCGAGGCGCTCCGCGATGGCGGCGGCCTCGCCGCCGAACTCCGGACCGAGGTAGCTCATGTCCGGGTCCACCGTCGCTCGCTCGACGGTCCGGGGTTCGTCGTACTCCTCGAAGACGGTGAAGTCGTCGTCGCTGTACTCGCCGTGCTTCGAGAGGTCGTACTGGCCGCGGTCCGCGAAGCCGGCCATCTCTATCCACTCTGCCTCGTCGTCGCCCACGTCGGCCTCGGCGTCCCAGCAGTCGTTGGCGTAGTGGGCGCGTTCGCCCGCCTGATGCTGGCGGAACCGGAACCGGTCCATGTCGATGCCGATGCGGTCGTACCACCGCGCGGCGACGCCGAGGTAGTACGCGACCCACGCGTTCTCGACGACGCCGTCCGCGACGGCGTCGGCCACCGTCGTCTCCAGATACTCGGTGTCGCCCTCGCCCTGTCGCTCGGCGGGGTAGAGGGTGAGAGAGACGTCCGCCACCGACGAGAGGTCCGGGTCCTCGTAGTCGGGTCGGAGGAACAGTTCGAGTTCGGCCTGTGTGAACTCCCGGGTGCGCACCAGCGCGTTCCGCGGGCTGATTTCGTTCCGATAGGCCCGGCCGATTTGGGTGACGCCGAAGGGGAGTTGGCCGCGGGCGTACTCTTTCAGTCGCGGGAACTCCACGAAGATGCCCTGTGCCGTCTCGGGGCGGAGGTAGCCCGGTTGGCCGTCGCCGGGGCCGATGCCCGTCTCGAACATGAGGTTGAACTCCTCGACGGGGCGGCCCGCGAGGGCAGCGCCACAGGTCGGGCACTGCAGGTCGAGGTCCGCGATGACCTCGACCATCTCGGCGGGGTCGTACGTCTCGGCGTCCTCGATGTCGCTGTTGTCCTCGACGAGGTGGTCCGCGCGGTGGGTGCCGCCACACTCCCCGCACTCCACGAGCATGTCGTCGAAGATGTCGAGGTGGCCCGAGGCCTCGAAGACGGGTTCGGGCATGATGGTCGGCGCGTCGATTTCGATGTTGCCCTCCCGGACCGCGAACCGGTCGCGCCACGCGTCCTCGACGTTCTGCTTCAGCGCCGCGCCCGCGGGGCCGTAACTGTAGAAGCCGCCGACGCCGCCGTAGGCCGACGCGGACTGGAAGAAGAAGCCGCGACGCTTGGCGAGTTCCGCGAGGTCCGTCATAGCGCCTTCAGGAGGTCCAGGTCGCGCACGATGCCCGCGAGTTCGTCGCCGCGGACGAGTGGCACCTGCTCGATGTCGTGTTCGATCATCACCTGCGCCACCTCCTGCACCGTCCGGCGTCCGTTCACCGTCACCGGGTCGGGCGTCATGAACTCCGCGACGGGACCGGTGGGGAGTTCGACGTTCCGGGTCGGCATGTGGCGACTGCCGACGGCCTTGATGCCCTCCCACATCCACTCGTCGTCCTGATTCGCGACGCTCGCGCCGGTGTCCTCCTCGCCCTCGACGACGCGCGCCACGTCGATGATGTCGACTTCCGTGAGGATGCCGGTCATCTCGGCGTCGTCGTCGAGGACGACGGCGTAGGGGACCCGTGCGTAGGAGAGTTCTCGCTCCGCGACGATGAGGGGCGTGCCGACGTGCGTCGCGTTCACGTCGCGGCGCGCGAGGTCCGCCACCGTGTGGTCGCCGTCCTCCACGTCGCCCGTCGCCAGCGCCCGGACCACGTCGGTGACGGTGACGATGCCCTCCAGTCGGTCGCCGTCCACGACTGGGATGCGGCGCGCGTTCTCGGCGAGGATGAGCGACGCCACGTCCTGAATCGAGTCGTCGCCCGCGGCGGTCGGCACGTCCTCCATCAGGATGGCGAGTTGGTCCTCGTCCGGGTTCTCGATGAGGTCCTCGCGGGAGACGAGGGCGCGGTAGCGCTCTGCCCCGTCGGTCTCCTTCACGACAGGTACCGAGGAGAACTTCTCCTCCTGCAGGTACCGCAACACGTCGTCGCGGGTGCCCGGCAGGTCGACGGTCACCACCTCCGAGCGGGGGGTCATCGCGTCTGCGACGTTCATACGGCCCGCGTACTACCTCGGGCCTATTGTACCCTGCGACCCGCCTTCGGGATGGTCTCCGGTTCGGAATGTTTATACGTCCGTGTGATACACTCTCATGCATGGCCGCCGAACCCCACTTGGACGGCGCGCAGGCCGACGACGGCGAGGTCATGGCATCCATCGACGACGTCGATGGCGCCGAGCGCCTCGTCATCGCCGACGTGTCCCGCGACGATGCGTGGGTCTCCACACCCGCGGGCTGCGGCGCGGAACTCTCCGAGTGGCGGTAGCGGCGACGTTTCATCCTCACGACGTTCATCGACCGGGTAGCGAGAGCTCTCTCGCCGACGCTCGACCCGTTCCCCGACACCTGTTAGGCCTCCGTACTTTTTCCACCCCCTCCCTACGCCCGCCCGATGACCGAGCGACCCATCCCCAAGGGCGTGAGCCCCGAGACGTTCCGCGAGGTGGTCGCCGGGTGGGCGGCCGTCGGCGCGGACGAGGAACCGCGATACACCGCCGACGTGGAGGAGGAGACGGGCATCTCCGACGCCGTGGGGCGACAGACGCGCTTCCTCGAATCGCTGGGCGTCCTCGGACGCGACGGCCAGCGCCACCGCCTCACCGACGCGGGGGCGGAGTTCGCCCGCGCCCTCGACGAGGGGGAGACCGACCGGGCACGCGAATCGCTGCGGGACCTCCTCGCGGACTGGCCGGTCACCGAGGACGTGCGAGGCCTCCTGCGCGGCAACCCCACCGACCGCGAGCAATTGGTCCGCCACCTCGCGGTGCTGACCGAACAGGACCGCGACGAGAGCCGTGTCTCCTCGGGGCTGGGGACCCTGCTCGACCTGTACGACTGGGCGGGGGTCCTCGAACGCGACGACGCCGACCGGTACCGACTCCCCGAGGACCGGGCCGGCGTCGAGACGGAACTCGCGGAACTCCGCGACGAACTCGCCGCGACGCGCCGGGGCCTCGCGGCAGACGTCGAGTCGGTCCGCGACGACCTCGAAGCCGACGTCGAGGCGGCCCGCGAGGAGGCCCGCACGGACCGCCGGCAGACGGCGATGACGCTCGCGGAACTCGTCGCCGCGGCCGAGACGGCGCTGGAGGGCTCTCAGGAGGAGACCCGCGAGGCCGTCGCCGCGGCGCGGGACGCCCTCGAACGCGACGTGGCCGCCGCCGAGATGGACCTCGAAGCGGACCGCTCGGCGGTCGCCCCCGAAACCGAGGCGGGCGCCGCCCCGGGCGAGGGTGCCGAGGCGGCGGTGACCATCCGCTCGGCGGATGGCCCCGGCGTCGTTCTCGACGCGGGCGCGGCCCCCATCGAAATCGACGTCGACGACGGGCCGACGTTCGAACTCGGCGCCGAGAGCGAGGACGAGTCCGAACCGGTCCCGGACGGCGGGCAGGTCATCGACCTCTCCGACGACGCCGAGGACGCCACGCTCGCCCTCGAACTCGACGCCGATACCGACGTCGAGATTCAGACCGGCGACGGCCCGGGCATCACCCTCGAACCCGGCGCCGAACCGGTCGCGATCGACCTCGGCGACGGGCCGACCATCGAACTCTCCGCGGCCGAAGCGGCCGAAGCGGCGGCGGAGACGGTCGAAGAAGCCGCCGAAGAAGCCGAGGAAGCGGCGGAGGAGGCAGAGGAGACGGCCGAGGAGACAGCGGAGGAGGCAGAAGAGGCGGCCGGCGAAGCCGAAGAAACCGCCGAGGAGGCGGCCGAGGCGACGGAGGAAGCGGCCGGAGAGGCCGCCGAAGCCACGGAGGAAGCGGCCGGTGAAGAGGCCGAGGACGTCGCCGACGAGGCCGAAAACGCCGTCGAGGCGGCCGCCGAACAGGCCGCGGCGGCCACGAGCGACGCCGACGCCGACGTGTCGGCGTCCGTCCGGCCGCAGACGAGCCGCGAGGGCGAGGACGCCGTCGCCGTCTCGCTGGACCTCGCGCTCGACGCCGATCCGGCCGAGGTGGAGGGTCTCGTGGCGGCGTTGCGGGACGCGCTCCTCGAACCGGCGCTCTCCGGGGACGAGTCCTGAGGGGGCGCCGGCGCGGACCGGGTGGATTTTAGTCGTCGGCTCCCCACCGTCACTGCATGAACTACGAGGAAGTAGAGACGACCCGCGAGTTCGTGGGGCGTCTCGACCACGGCGCAGACTGGCGGGCCGAAATCGAGAATCTCGCCGCCGACGAGGGCGTCGAGGCCGGCTGGTTCACGGCGATGGGGGCCGTGCAGGACGCCGAACTCTGGTACTACGACCAAGACGACCTCGAATACCACGACGTGACGTTCGACGAACCGCTCGAAGTGGCCGCCTGCGTCGGGAACATCGCAGACCTCGACGGCGACGTGTTCGCACACACGCACGCCGTCCTCTCGCGACGCTCCGGACAGACGCTCGCGGGCCACCTCGACCGCGCGACGGTCTGGGCCGGCGAGGTCCACCTTCGGGCGTTCGACACCGACCTCGTGCGCGAACACGACCCCGACACCGACCTCGACCTCTGGCTCTGAGATGCGACCGGGCGACGAAGCGTACTTCGCGGAACTCGAAGCCGGCCTCGACGACGCACTCGGCGTCGCGAGCGACGCGAAGGAGCGCGGCCGCGACCCCAAGCCCGAGGTCGAGATTCCGGTCGCGGAGGACATGGCCGAACGCGTCGAGAAGATTCTCGACATCGCGGGCGTCGCCGAACGCGTCCGCGAACTCGAGGGCGAGATGTCCCGCGAGGAGGCTGCCCTCGAACTCGCCGCCGACTTCGCGGCGGGGCGCGTCGGCGACTACGAGACGAAAGCCGGCAAAGTCGAGGGCGCGGTCCGCACCGCCGTCGCCCTCCTGACAGAGGGCGTCGTCGCGGCGCCCATCGAGGGCATCGACCGCGTGGAACTCCTCGAAAACGACGACGGCACGGAGTTCGTCAACGTCTACTACGCCGGGCCGATTCGCTCCGCGGGCGGCACCGCACAGGCGCTCTCCGTCCTCGTCGCCGACTACACCCGCGCCCTCGTCGGCATCGAGGAGTACCGCGCCCGCGACGACGAAATCGAGCGCTACGCCGAGGAGGTGGCCCTCTACGACAAGGGCACCGGCCTCCAGTACTCCCCGAAGGAGAAGGAGACGAAGTTCATCGCGGAGAACGCGCCCATCATGCTCGACGGGGAGGCCACCGGCGACGAGGAGGTGTCGGGCTTCCGGGACCTCGAACGCGTCGACACGAACAACCCTCGCGGCGGGATGTGTCTCGTCCTCGCGGAGGGCATCGCGCTGAAGGCGCCGAAGATTCAGCGCTACACCCGCGAACTCGACGAGGTCGACTGGCCGTGGCTCCAAGACCTCATCGACGGCACCATCGGCGAGAGCGACGACGAAGACGAGGGCGAGGACGCCACCGCCAACGAGGGGAGCGACGACGAGGACGCCGCGCCCGACGGCCCGCCGCGCGTCGAACCGAACGAGAAGTACCTCCGAGACCTCATCGCCGGACGCCCCGTCTTCGGCCACCCCGGCGAGACGGGCGGCTTCCGCCTGCGGTACGGCCGTGCGCGCAACCACGGGTTCGCCACGGCGGGCGTCCACCCCGCGACGATGCACCTCGTGGACGACTTCCTCGCGACGGGGACACAGATAAAGACCGAACTGCCCGGCAAGGCCGCGGGGGTCGTCCCGGTGGACTCCATCGACGGCCCGACGGTGCGCCTCGCGAACGGCGACGTGCGGCAAATCGACGACCCCGACGAGGCGCTGGAAATCCGCAACGGCGTCGAGGCTATCCTCGACGTCGGCGAGTACCTCGTCAACTACGGCGAGTTCGTCGAGAACAACCACGAACTCGCGCCAGCCTCCTACACCGTCGAGTGGTGGGTGCAGGACTTCGCCGAGGCTGGCGCCGACGTGCAGGCTCTCCGAGACGCCCCGCGCGTGGATCTCGACGACCCCGACCCCGAGCGGGCGCTCTCGTGGGCCAGCGACTACGACGCACCGCTTCACCCCGCACATACGTACCTGTGGCACGACGTAACCGTCGACCAGTTCGAGACGCTGGCCGACGCCGTCGGCGACGCGGACTTCGCCGTGGCGGACGGCGCGGGCGCGGCGGCCCCCTCGCAGGCCGACCCCTCGGAACGCGTTCTCGTCCTCGACCGCACCGAGACCCTCACGGAGACGCTGGAGGCACTTCTCGTCGAACACACCCAGACCGAGCGCGAACTCCGGGTCCCCGACTGGCGCCCCCTCGTCCGCACCCTCGGGTTCTCGACGGACCTCGTGCGCGAGTGGGAGACGCTCCCCGAGGACGCCCGCGAGTGGCCCAACGCCATGCGCGCCGTCGAGGCCGTCGCCCCCTTCGCGGTCAGGGAGCGCGCCCCGACCCGCATCGGCAACCGGATGGGGCGCCCCGAGAAGTCAGAGAGCCGCGAACTGTCGCCCGCGGTCCACACCCTGTTCCCCATCGGCGAGGCCGGCGGCAATCAGCGCGACGTGTCGAAAGCGTCCACCCACGCCGAGGGGATGAACGACACGCCCGGCGAGGTGACGGTCGAACTCGGGGAGCGCGACTGCCCGGACTGTGGCACCGAGACGTTCTGGGCGCGGTGTCCCGACTGCGGGAGCCACACCGACCCCCACTACGAGTGCTGGGAGTGCGGTCGCGAGTGCGAACCCGACGAGTCCGGCCGCGTCGAGTGCCCCCGGTGTGAGCGCGAGGTGGACAGCGTCGCCCAGCAGACGGTCGACCTGCGCTCGGTGTACCGCGACGCCCTCGACTCGGTGGGGGAGCGAGAGAGCGCCTTCGACGTGCTGAAGGGCGTCAAGGGGCTCTCCTCGTCCTCGAAGGTCCCCGAACCCATCGAGAAGGGCGTCCTCCGCGCCAAGCACGGCGTCTCCTCGTTCAAGGACGGCACCGTGCGCTACGACATGACCGACCTCCCGGTGACGGCGGTCCGCGCCTCGGAACTCGACGTGACCGTCGAGCAACTCCGCTCGCTGGGCTACGAGGCGGATATTCACGGGGACCCGCTCCGGCACGCCGACCAACTCGTCCACCTCCGCGTGCAGGACGTGGTGCTCTCGGACGGCGCCGCCGAGCACATGCTCAAGACGGCGGACTTCGTGGACGACCTGCTGGAATCGTACTACGGCCTCGACCCGTTCTACGACGTGGACGAGCGGGATGACCTCGTGGGCGAACTCGTCTTCGGGATGGCGCCTCACACGTCCGCGGCGGTGGTCGGCCGAGTGGTCGGGTTCACGAGCGCCGCCGTCGGCTACGCGCATCCGTACTTCCACGCCGCGAAGCGCCGGAACTGCTTCCACCCCGAGACGAAGGTGTGGTACGAGGACGAGAACGGTGCGTGGCACCACGAGGCCATCGAGACGCTGGTCGAGGAGCGACTCGACGACCCTCGCGAGGACGACTTTGGGACGCTCGTGCAGGACCTCGACGGCGACGTGTCCGTGCCGTCGCTGAACGACGACGGGGAGTTTTGTCGCAAACCGGTCGAAGCGGTTTCGAAGCATCCCGCACCCGACCACATGGTTTCTCTCGAAACCCGAAGTGGACGAGAGATTACGGTAACTCCCGACCACGACGTTCACGTGTTCGATGGGGGCGAAATCACCGCCAAGCGGGCTAGTGAGGTCACGGAATCGGACTCGCTGGTGACGCCGACGGAGGTACCGGTCTCGGGTGACGATACGGAGTGGGACCTCCTCGACAAGTTCGTCGCGAGTGACGAGGTCCCAAACGAGTCGCTCATGGTGAAGGGGCTGCCCAAGGACACCCTCTATGACCTCTTCGCGGACGCACTCGAAGACGACTGGACCGGTCGCTTCTACCCCCTCAAGAGCACGGCTGAGTTTCTCGGACTCACGAAGAAGGCCCTGAGTAACTACGTCTACCGGGAGAGCGTTCCGGTCTCACTGCTCCTCACGCTGTTCGACTCCTCTCGCGCCGTCGTAGAGCGGATTCCCGACGACGTGACGCTCGGAATGAAGCGGGATTCCGTCGAAATCGAGCGATACGTAACTCTCGACGAGGACTTCGCGACGCTGCTCGGCTACTACACGGCGGAGGGCTTCGCCCGGGAACAGGAGACGCCGAAGGGAACGATTCATCAGACGACGGTTTCAGGTGTCGAACCGGAAGCGCGAGAGTTCTTCGTGGACACGTTCGAGGCCGCACTCGGCGTCGACGCGTACCGCGAGAACGACGTGAAAGTCACCGTTTCGGGTCGTCTTCCCAGGGTCCTCTTCGAGACCATCCTCGATTGTGGGGAGGATGCCCTCAGCAAGCGCGTTCCGCCGTGTCTTTTCGATGCCCCCGACGAGATAGTCACGTCGTATCTCGGCGGCTACTTCAGCGGTGACGGTACGGTCGACAAGAACGTCCTCGAAGTTTCGGCGACGACTGTCAGCCGGGAACTGAAAGAGGACCTGCTCGCGTTACTGACCCGTCTCGGCATCACGGCGCGCGTCACGACGACTGACCCCGTTCCGCTGGTGGAGAAATTCCCCGACTTCTACGACGTCGACGACGCGTCGATGTCCGCGAAGTCGTACGTGCTTCACATCACATCCACGGACGCCGTTCGGTTTGCGGACGCCGTGGACCTCCACCTCTCACGGAAACGGGAGCGGCTCTCGACGCACGTGGATACCATCGACCCGAGCGGCCGTCGCGTCTTCGATGGCGGGAGCGGGGAGTACCTCGTCGACGAAGTGACTGCGGTCTCGCACGTCGAATCTGACACTGACCACACGTACTGTCTCACGGTCCAAGGCACGCACTCGCTCGTCGCCAACGACACCTCGCAAAAGCAGTGCGACGGCGACGAAGACTGCGTGATGCTCCTGATGGACGGCCTGCTCAACTTCTCGAAGGCCTACCTGCCCGACAAGCGCGGCGGGCGGATGGACGCGCCCCTCGTGATGTCCTCGCGCATCGACCCCTCGGAGATCGACGACGAGGCGCACAACATGGACATCGTGGACCGCTACCCCCGGGAGTTCTACGAGGCCACGCGCGAGCTGGCCGACCCCGGCGAGGTGGACGTCGAAATCGCCGAGGAGACGCTGGGCACCGACCGGCAGTACGCCGGCTTCGACCACACCCACGACACGGGCGACATCGCCCTCGGCCCGGACCTCTCGGCGTACAAGACGCTCGGGTCGATGACGGAGAAGATGGACGCCCAACTCGAACTCGCGCGGAAACTCCGCGCCGTCGACGAGACGGACGTGGCCGAACGGGTCATCGAGTACCACTTCCTGCCGGACCTCATCGGCAACCTCCGGGCGTTCTCCAGTCAGGAGACCCGCTGTCGCGACTGCGGCACGAAGTACCGCCGGGTCCCCCTCTCCGGCGACTGCCGGGAGTGTGGCGGCGAGGTGTCGCTCACCGTCCACGAGGGCTCGGTGTCGAAGTACATGGACACCGCCATCGAAGTCGCTGAGGAGTACGGCTCTCGGGAGTACACGAAACAGCGCCTCGAAATTCTGGAGCGCTCGCTGGAGCGCATCTTCGAGAACGACAAGAACAAGCAATCGGGGATTGCGGACTTCATGTAGGGGTTTTTGGTCCAG
>JBDGTS010000051.1:0-23999 GCA_042216675.1 Halobacteriaceae archaeon
GCGGTCCCGCATCGCGTACATGAAGATGGCGGTGAAGTCGCCGTAGATGTCGAGCGCGAAGGTCCCGAGCGCGAGCATGTGACACGCGATGCGGGAGAGTTCCGCGCCCATCGTCCGGATGACCTGCGCGTACTCGGGCACCTCGATGTCCGCGAGGTCCTCGGCCGCGCGGGCGTACGCCCACTCGTTGATGAGGCCGCCCGGGCCGTAGTCCCAGCGGTCCGGGTACGGCATGATCTGGTAGCGGTACGTGCCCTTCTCGGCCATCTGCTCCTCACAGCGGTGCAGGTAGCCGATGTCGGGGTTCACGTCCGCGACCTGTTCGCCGTCGAGGACCGTCTCGACGTGGAGGACGCCGTGGGTCGCCGGATGGTGGGGACCGATGTTGAGGAACATCGTGTCCGCGTCGTCCGGGTTGTGGTGGTCCTCGATGGGATTCTTGTGTTCTTCGAGGGTGACGACCTGTGGCTTCTCCTGATTGTAGTCCTTCGAGAGCGGGTGGCCCTGCCACGTCTCGGGGAGGAGGATGCGCTTGAGATTCGGGTGCTCCTCGTAGTCGATGCCCACGAGGTCGTAGGCCTCGCGTTCGTGCCAGTCGGCCGTGCGGAAGACGGGTTCGGCCGACTCGCTCACGGGGTCGTCACGCGAGGTGGGCACGACGACGCTGACCTCCTGCGTGGGGTCGTCGTACTTCTTCAGGTGATAGATGCTCTCGAAGCGGTCGTCGTACTCCTGTGCGCTGAGAAGCGACAGGTGGTCGAAGCCCGCCTCGTGTTTGAGGGTGCCGAGCGCGTCCTGCACGGCGTCGGCGCGGACGACGAACCCCTCGGCGTTGACGTGGCTCTCGCGACCGATCACCGCGTCGCCGAGCAGCTGTTCGAGTCGGTCGTAGTCGACGCCCGTCGTCTCGACGGCCTCGTCGCTGGACTCTTTTTGTGTGCTCATGGCGAATCAGCGAAGTTGTAGCGCATGACGAGGGTCTCCTCGTCGATGTCGTCGGCGAGTTTGTCGACGAGTTCGTCCCGGTCGAGGTCGCCGAACTGTTCGAGTTCGTACGGCTTCACCGTCACGGGGCTGGACTCGCCGTTGGCGATGCGTTCCTGCAGTTTCGCGACGCCGTAGACGAGGGCCTCGGGGCGGGGCGGACAGCCCGGAATGTGGATGTCGACCGGAATGACCTCCTCCGCGCCCTTCACGACGTTGTAACCCTCCTGGAACGGGCCGCCCGAGGCCGAGCAGTTCCCCATGTTGACGACGAACTTCGGCTCCGGCATCTGGTCGTACACGCGCTTCATCCGGGGGGCGAACTTCGAGACGATGGTTCCCGGCACGATCATCACGTCGGCCTGCCGGGGCGACGCGCGGGGGACCCCCGCGCCGAACCGGTCGAGGTCGTGTTTGACCGAGTAGGTGTGCATCATTTCGATGCTGCAGCAGGCGATGCCGAACTGCAGCATGAACATCGACGACCCCCGGACCCAGTTCATGAACTTGTCGAACTTCGTGAGGATGAACGGGGTGGAGCCGAAGGCCTCCCGGAGACGGGAGTTGAACCGGTCGTCGAGGCCGCCGCCTGCCCGGGCCTCGCGTGTCTTCGTGCTCGGTTCGTCCGCGCCCGTGATTGCGTCTCGTGGACTGTCACTCATAGGATCTCACCTGTCCGCGACCGGTTTCGGGGTTCCGCACCCACCGCACGGCGCCCTTGCGCCACGCCCACCCGAGACCGACGACGAGAACGCCGATGAACAGGAGCATCGGCCACAGAACCGCCGTGGCGCCCGCGGCGGACACTGCGTCGCGATAGATAACCGTCCACGGGAAGATGAGGACGGTCTCGACGTCGAAGACGACGAACAGCAGCGCGATCATGTAGTACTGGATGTTGAACCGGACGCGCGTCGTCCCGGTCGGTACCTCCCCGCTCTCGTAAACGGCGGTCTTCCCCTGCTCCGGGACGCGCGGCCGGAGCAGCCACGAGACCGCCGCCATGCTCAGCGGGATGAGCATGGCGACGACCCCCAGCGCGCCGATAGCTAGCCACTGATTCATGTCCTGCGTGGCGGTTTGGAGCCGACAACCATAAACGTTGATTTACGCGGTTCGACAGGCTACACGGCGTTTCTGGGCCGCTCGCGGCCGCTATCGGCGGTCTCGGAATCCCGCCGTTCCGAGTTCGTGGAGGTCCCGCGAGACGGCCGCCACCTCGTCGCCCTGGTCGGCGTGGAGGTCGACCAGCGCCTCCCGAACCGACTCGTGTTCGCGCGCCAGAATCTGCGCCGCCGAGAGCGCGGCGTTGTAGGACTTCCCCGCGTCCACGGCCGTGATGGGCGCACCGGTCGGCATGCCGATGACAGAGTCCACCGACTTCTCCTGCACCGGCACGCCGACGACGGGCACCGGGTACGCGACGGACGCCGTCATGTTCGGCAGGTCGGCGGACTTGCCGCCCGCGCCCGCGACGATGACGTCCAACCCTCGCGCTTCGGCCGTCTCACCGTAGACGTACATCAACTCCGGCGTCCGGTGGGCCGAGACGACGTAGGACTCGAAGGTGAAGCGGGCTTCCGGGGGGTCGTCGTAGTCAGTCACCTCCGCGAAGCCGAGGTCCGTCAGCGCCTCGTGAGCGCCCGCCATCACGTCGAGGTCCGAGTCCGAACCCATGATGATGCCCACGTCCGGCGTCTCCGCGTCGGACCGGTCGCGGGCGGCCTCTGCCTCTAGGTCGTCGATGAGGTCGTCCAGTTCTGACATGGTCACTCGAAGGTCAGGTCGTCGCGCGCGTCGCGGGCCGCCACAAGCGGGTCGTCGACGCCGTCGGCGGCCGTCGCGGTGAGGTGCCCCATCTTCCGCAGGGGGCGCGCCTCCCGCTTGCCGTACCAGTGCAGGTGGACGCCCGGCCGCGCGAGGGCGTCGTGGACGCCGGTCAGTTCGACGGGGCTGGCCTCCTCGACGCCGCCGAGGATGTTCACCATCGCGGCGTCGCCTCGGAGCGTCGTCCGGCCGAGGGGCATCCCCAGCGTTGCGCGGACGTGTTGCTCGAACTGCCCGGCCGTCGCGGCCTCGATGGTGTAGTGCCCGGAGTTGTGTGGCCGGGGCGCGATTTCGTTCACTAGCACCTCGCCGTCGCTCGTCTCGAACATCTCGATGCCGAAGACGCCCCGGCCGTCGAGCGAGGCCAACACGTCCCGGGCCACCGACGCCGCGCGCTCCCGGACGCGCTCGTCGGTTCGGGCGGGCGCGACCGTCTCCCGCAATATTTCGGCCTCGTGGACGTTCTCGACGACGGGGTAGGTGTCGGTGCCCGCGGCGCCGCGGACGCCCATCACCGACAGCTCGCGCTCGAAGTCGACCAGTTCCTCGGCTACCAACCCCGAGAGGTCGCCGAACGCCGATTCGGCGTCGGCCACCGACGCGACGACTTCGTTGCCGCGGCCGTCGTAGCCGCCGCGACGGGCCTTGAGCATCAGCGGCGCGCCGAGGTCGTCGAACGCCTCGCGGAGGTCCGTCTCGGTGTCGACGCCTCGGAACGGTGGCACCGGCACGCCGGCGTCGGCCAGCGTCGAGGCCTCTACCAGTTTGTCCCGCGTCGTTCGGACCGACTCGGGGTCGGGGTGAACCGGCACGCCCGTCTCCGCGCGCACCTCCGCGAGCAGGTCCGGGTCGGCGAGTTCGATTTCGACCGTCACCACGTCCGAGCGGTCGGCGAGTTCCCGGACTCCCTCCCGGTCGTCGAAGTCGGCGACGATTTGGTCCCGCGCCACCGCGGCGGCGGGGCAGTCCGGCGTCGGGTCGAGAACGAGCACCTCGACGCCAAGCGGTCCCGCGGCCTCGGCGAGCATCCGGCCCAGTTGGCCGCCGCCCACGACCCCGAGCGTCACCGGGTCGGCGGTCAGCGTGTCCGTGTCCGTCACGGCCCCGAGTTCGCTCCGCCGGGTGTAAGCGTTACCGGTTCACGGCGACGAAGACCACCAGCGGAAGGCTCCCGTCCCCCCGCGCCGCGTACGGTCCGCGCCGCTCGTATCCTTCTCCCTCCAGCGCCCGGGCCACGCGCGCGGCGTCAGTGGGTTCGTCCCCCTCGCTCACGTTCGCGGCGATGACGACCGGCGGCAGGTCGTCCGGTAGGTCGAATTTCGTCCGGTACGTCTCGGACTGGGCGTCCGCGAGGCGCAGATACCAGTTCAGCGGCCGGTTCCCGCCGTCCGTCCGAATCGCGGAGCCGAACAGCGCCACGTCGACGCCCTCGTTCGACGGTGCCACGTCCGCGACTGGCTGAAGCGCGGCCTGCAGGTCGTCCGCCGGCTGGTCGGGCCCCGCGAGGGCGCCGCTGTTCGGCGGCCCGAACGTCGCCGTGTACGCGCCCGCGGCGACGTGCCCGCCCACCAACAGGAGCGCGATGCCCGCGACGGCCGCGAGTTCGCGTCGGTCGGTCGCCAGTGCGCGCCGGCCCTTGTCGTAGACGGCGGCGAGGGTGACGGCCGCCGGAATCGCGAGGGGAACGGCCGTGTGGACGGCGTTCCACGCCCCCGGGTCGGGCGCGAGCGCCGGGTAGAGGAGCAGCCCCGCGGCGCCCCAGTACGTCGCGAACGCCACCACGTCTCGCTGGCCGCCGCCGGTGTAGCGGTCGAGGACGAAGCCAACGGCGCCCAGTCCGACCGGCACCGCGGCGCCGGCGACGATATCCTTCACGTAGGCGGTGAAGTAGTCCGTGAACGGGTGGTAGGTCGTCGGCCGGTTTCGGACGTACTCCGCGTAGAGGCGGTCCCACGCGGTCCACGTCCCTCGCTCGACGACTTCGGGAATCAGGCCCGGCGACGTGACGGCGTTGTAAATCTCCGGCCGCGGCGCGAACAGCAGCACGCAGGACGCCAGAAAGAGGACGACAGCGAGGAAGAGCGGTGCGCTCCATCGGTCCACTTCCTCGCGGGCCGTCGCCAACAGGTCGCCGGCCGTCGCCTCGGCGTCCCCCTCGCCCGCGGCCGCGGTGAACAGGCGATAGTCGACCAAGAGCGCCGCCGCGCCGAGCCAACAGCCGACGTAGACGAGGACGTACCACTTCGTCGCGGCCGCGAGGGCGAGCGAGACGGCCCCGGCGTAGAGATAACGCCGCCGGCCCGTGTCGGCGAGGCGGACCGCGAATCCGACCGTCGCCACCCCGAACGTGGCGAGGGCAACGTCGTTCGCCATGAACCGCGAGTAGTAGACGGCCACGGGTGTCACGGCGAACAGCGCCGCGAGGGCGACGACGGCGGCGTCGGACAGTCGCTTGCGGAACAGCCACGCCGTCAGCGGGAGACACGCGCCCACGAGCGCAACGCCGAGTCGCATCGTCGCCTCGGAGGCGCCGAGGAGCGTGAACAGCGCGCTGTTCAGGTGATACAGCAGGGGACCGTGGAACACCGGCGTGTAGACGTACCGGCCGGCCTCCATCACGTTGAGGACGCTGACCCCGAGTCGGGCCTCCTCGGGGTGGACCGTTCGCGCCCCGAGCGCCCACAGTCGCAGGAACAGGCCCAGCGCCGTCGCGGCGAGGACGCCGACGATGGCGGGCCGCGTCCGAATCCGTCGCATGCCGGCGACTGTGTGCCCCGACTTTAGAAGGCTTCCGGAGGGAACGGTACACCTTTTAGCGACCCGGTGAACCGTGCATGTATGGTGGCGCTCGGACTGGTTGTCGCCCAGTACGACAAACACGGGGGACTCATCGACGAGATGACGTCATCGGCCCGCGACGCCGCGGCCGACCACGGCGCCGACGTGGTGGAGACGCTGACGGTCCCCGGCGCCTACGACACACCGCTCGCCGCGGACCGACTCGCGCGGCGCGACGACGTGGACGCGGTGGCCGTCCTCGGCGTCATCATCGAGGGTGACACCGACCACGACGAGGTCATCGCCGACGCCGCCGCGCAGGCGCTGACCGACGTGGCACTCGACCGGGACACCCCCGTGACGCTGGGCATCACCGGCCCGGGAATGAGCGAAGACGAGGCCGAGGCGCGCACCGAGAAGGGTGGCTCGGCCGTCACGAGCGCCATCGAACTCGCCGAGGAACTACAATGACACTCGAATTTGCCGCTCGCGTCAACCGTGTGGAACCGAGCGCGACGCTCGCCATCAGCAACCTCGCCGCCGAACTCGAGGCCGAGGGGAAAGACGTCGTGGACCTCTCCGTCGGGGAACCTGACTTCCCGACGCCCGAGAACGTCGTGCAGGCCGCCGAGGACGCGATGGAGGCCGGCCACACCGGCTACACCTCCTCGAACGGCATCCCGAAACTCCGCGCGGCAGTCGCGGAGAAACTCCGGGGCGACGGTCTCGACGTGGCCGCCGAGAACGTCATCGTCACGCCGGGCGGCAAACAGGCCCTCTACGAAGTCGTTCAGTCGCTCGTCGACGACGGCGACGAGGTGGCCCTGCTCGACCCCGCGTGGGTCTCCTACGAAGCGATGGTGAAACTCGCCGGCGGCACGCTCACCCGCGTCGACACCGCCGAACACGACTTCCAGCTCGAACCCGCACTCGACGACCTCGCCGCGGCCGTCTCCGACGACACGGAACTGCTCGTCGTCAACACGCCCGGCAACCCCCACGGCGCTGTCTACTCCGACGCCGCTCTCGAAGGCGTTCGGGACCTCGCGGTCGAACACGACATTACGGTCATCTCCGACGAGATTTACAAGGAGATCACCTACGGCCACACGCCGACGAGTCTCGGCACTCTCGACGGCATGGGCGACCGCACCATCACGGTCAACGGCTTCTCCAAGGCCTACTCGATGACCGGCTGGCGACTGGGCTACTTCGCCGGCCCCGAGTCGCTGGTCGAACAGGCCGGGAAACTCCACTCTCACTCCGTCTCGTGTGCCGTCAACTTCGTCCAACACGCCGGCGTCGAGGCCCTCGAAAACACCGACGAGGCCGTCGACGAGATGGTCGAAGCGTTCCGCGAGCGACGCGACATGCTCGTGGACCTGTTCGCCGAACACGGCGTCGACGTGGCCGTGCCCGACGGCGCGTTCTACATGATGGTCCCCACCGCCGAGGACTGCCCCGCGATGGCCGACGCGGACCTCGACGGCGACCCCGTGGACCAGGTGTGGTGTGAGGGCGCCATCGAGGACGCACAGGTCGCGACGGTTCCGGGGAGCGCCTTCGGCACGCCCGGCTACGCCCGCATCTCCTACGCCGCGAGCCGTGAGCGACTCCGCGAGGGCGTGGAGCGACTCGCCGACCACGGCTACCTGTGAGGGTTTCCGGCGCCGGTAAGTAGAAACGCCCCCCGCCCGATTGGCGGACGATGGACGCGTCCCGACTGCTCGCCGGCCTGTTTCTCGCCGTCGTCGGCGCCGCACTCGCGGTCCCACCCGCACAGTATCTCGTCAGCGGCGCCGACGGCGTGTGGGGATTCATCCTTGCGGCCCTCGGCGTCGTCGTCTCGCTCTCGCTCGTGGTCGGCGCCGTCCTCCTCCTGCGCGCGGACCTCGCCACGCAGGCCGCCCTCCGCGTCGCGGGGTGGACCACCGCGGGTCTCGTGTTGACGCTCGTCGTCCTCGGCATCGCGAGTCGCGTCGCCGCCATCTCCGTGCCGCCTTTCTTCGCCGCCGTCATCCTCGCCGTCACCGCGTTCGCGCACGTCATCATCGGCGTCAACGACGTGCGTCGCATCCGTGCCGAGGAACTCGCCGCCGAGCGCCGGAAGTCGGCGGTGTTCACGCGCGTCCTCCGCCACAACCTCCGGACCGAGGCACAACTCCTCGCCGGAGTCGCCGACCGGGTGACGGACGGCGATCCGGTTCGCCAACGCGCCGAGTCGCTGGCGGCACTCAGCGACGCCGCGACGGAGATCGACCGGGCGCTCAACCGCGAGGAGGAAGCCGTCGATCGGGTCAACCTCGCCGAGCTCACGGCGTCCGCAGTCGCGGACGTACGCGAGTCGCATCCCGACGCTGCCATCGACACCTCGCTCGCGGACTGCTCCGTCGAGGCCGGACGGCAGTTCCGCGTCGCGGTCCGGGAACTCCTGCAAAACGCCGTCGAGCACGGGGACCCACCCGTCTCGGTAACCGTCACGTGTGCCGACGAAGCGCGCGTGACGGTCGCCGACGCTGGCGACGGGATTCCGGAGACGGAGCGGGATTTGCTCGCCGGCGACCGACCGGAGACGCAACTCGAGCACTCCAGTGGCCTCGGTCTCTGGACGGCGAAGTGGATCCCACAGTCCTACGGGGGCGACATCCGATTCCGCGACGACGGCCGCACCGTCGTCCTCTGGCTCCCCCGCTAAGCGCGCTCGTCGAGAATCCGGTCGATGATGGCGCCCGTCGAGAGCAGTTCCGCGTCGTAGGCCGGCTCTCGCGCCGAACACCGCCGCACTTCACAGTCGATGCCCCGGTCGTCGAGAGCGCTCTCGATTCGGTCGCCGTCGTGGTGTTGGTCGTGGCCCAGTGCGATGACGTCGGGGTCGATGTCCTCGATGGGCACGAAGATGTCGTCGGGGTTGCCCAGACGCGCCTCGTCGACGGGGTCGAGGGCGCCCACCACGTCGCGGCGCTGGCGGCCGTCGAGAATCGGGTCGGGCTTGTGGGTCACGTTGTGCGCACGCGCGACGATGACGTGGAGACTGTCGCCCATCGCCTTTGCCTCCTCGAGGTAGTGGACGTGTCCGGGGTGGAGCAGGTCGAAGGTGCCCTGCGCGCAGACCCGCGTCATCGCAGTTCCTCGTCGATGTCGTCTTGCGTGAAGTCGAAGAACGCTTCGGGGTCGTCGAGGTCCACGTCGAGAACCGGCAGGTCGCGGGGGTCTCCCTCCCTGTCGAACGCTCGCCAGTCGTCCGGTCCGTAGGGCGCGCCGAGGATGACGTGGGCCGCACCTCGGCCGAACGTCTGCAGGTCCTCGTCGCTCGGCCGCAGGACCCCGTTGGGATGTGAGTGAATGGACCCCATCGTCTTCTCGTCGTTGGGGACCAGATCGCTTCGAACCGTGGCGCTCGTCGGACTCGACTCCGTCGCCGGGATGACGAGGACGTCAGTCACCACGTAGTCCCCACGCCCTCCGTCGACGTCGAACTGGGTGGCACGCTCCCCCCGCAACAGGCCCATGTACTCGTTGGGGTGGGTGTCGGCGGCGGCCTCGCGGGCGAAGTCGAGGGCGTCACGGGCGATGCCGACCACCTCGCGCGTGCCGAACAGCGGCATGCATCCGGGTAGGGCCGCCACCGTGCAAAGACCTTTCGAGGGGCGGCCCGCCGGCCGTGCGTAACGTCTATCACCGGCCCGCCGCAGAACGGTGGTATGAATCGGAAGTTCTGGGCCGGCATCATGGCCGTCTTGGTGACTCTGACCCTGTTCCTCTTCGCGTCGTTGCTCTTCAGTCCCGGTCCGGCGACGCGCGTCGTCATCGTGTTGAGCCTGATTCACATCGCCGTCGGGATGCTCATCATCGGCGCGATGCTGTACTTCGACTGGGACCCCTTCGAACCGCTCCGCTAACCGGCGTCGAAGCGCGGAAAACGAGACCCTCGGTCGTCAGGCCGAGGTGGGCGCCATCTGGTCCCGGATGATGGACAGCAGTTTCGCGGTGCCGAAGATGCCGTAGCCGAACAGCGCGAGTGCGCCCCAGAGGATGCTGAAGACGCCCATGAAGGCGGACACGACGGGGTGCAGCGTCCCGACTGTGGCGTCAGGATTCTGCGGATGCGGGTGTCTGACGGCGAGCGGTTCGACGACCGGTCGCCAGAGGTCGATGAGCGCTTTCGGAACGGGCGAGACGAGCAGACGCCACGCCTCGCTCATGAACAGCCCGAGCAGCGCGAGGGCGATGCTGAACCCGATCAGACTCGCGAGTATCGGATGTTCGAACCGCGACGCGACGATGGATGATAGGTAAGCCATGGATGGATTCCTCGTTCAGTGTTGTTATTCGGGGATATCGTGCTCTTCGCCGTGGAGCCATTCGCTCTCCCAGTACTCGTGGTCGGGCAGCTCACGGTAACAGGCCGCCGCGTGCCCGTCGCCGTCCGTGGCGTACAGTTCCGGCTCTGCCTCCGTACAGGCCTCCGTGGCCTTCGGACACGCCTTGTGGAAGCGACAGCCACTCGGCGGGTTCGACGGATCCGGCGCCTCGTCGGTCATCATGGGCGACTCCTCCATGACGTCGATTTCGTCGGGGTCCAGCGGGAGCGACGCCCACTTCAGAATCCGCGTGTAGGGATGTTTCGGGTTGTCGATGACCTCCGCTGCCGGTCCGATCTCCACGATGTTGCCCATGTACATCACGGCGATGCGGCCGTCCGCCTTCTCCGCGAAGTACCGGGCGTTCGTGAGGTTGTGGGAGATGAACAGGTAGGACGTGTCGACCATATCCTGCAGGTCGAGGAGCAGGTCCATGATGTCGATGCGGAGCGACACGTCGAGGGCGCTCACTACCTCGTCCGCGAGGATGACGTCGGGTTCGACGAGCATCGCCCGGATGATGGCGATCCGCTGTTTCTCTCCGCCGCTGAGTTGGTGGGGATACCGGTCGAGGTACTCCTCTGCGGGCGTGATGCCGACGGTCCTGAGCATCGCCGTGAGGCGCTCGTACCGGTCGTTCATGTCCAGTTCCGGATACCAGAGCTTCAACGGCTCCGAGAGGATGGCGCGAATCGTCCGGTAGGGGTTCAGCGCGGCCGTCGAGTCCTGATGAATGATCTGGAGGGCGCGCCGCACGTCCTCCCACATCATGTCCTCGTCGCCGTGCGTCCCACTCCGGACGTCCTCGATGTCGTGCCCGCGGTAGCGGACGGTTCCCTCGGTGGGTTCCTCTAGACCGACCGCGGTGCGGCCGAGCGTCGACTTGCCCGAGCCACTCTCACCGACGAGGACCACGACGTCTTCCTCCTCGATTTCGAGGGAGACGCCGTCGACTGCCTGTATCGGCGGTTCCGACATCCCGAACCGTTCGGCGAGGGACTTCGGAAGTGCCTGCTGGACCAGCGACTCCTGCTCTTCGAAGTGCACGACGATGTCGTCGAGTTCCAGCACCGGCTCGTCGCTCTCGACGCTCGTCGCGACGTCCTCGCTCGACGCCTCGGTGTCGTCGGTGCTCATTCCTCGTCACCTCCGAACGAGACGGGGAGCTCGTCTTTCGCGCGGTCCGTGTAGAAACACGCCGCGCGGTGCCCCTCTTCGAGTTCGACCAGCGCCGGCTTCTCCTCCTCACACCGGTCGTCGGAGACGGGACAGCGTGGATGGTACGGACAGCCGACCGGAATGTTGACCGGGTCCGGGCTCGACCCCTCGACCGGGTTGATCTGGTCGACGGACATCGAGAAGTTCGGCGTCGAATTCAGCAACATCCTCGTGTAGGGATGTGCGCCGTCGCGCATCACCTCCCGCGTCTCGCCGATTTCGACGAATTCGAAGGCGTACATCACCGCCAGTCGGTCGGCGATGCCCGCCACGATGGGGAGGTCGTGCGTGATGAACAGCATCGTGAGGTCGTAGTCCTCTTTCACCCGCTCCAACAGGCGGAGGATGGTCCGCTGCATGAGCAGGTCCAACGCGGCCGTCGGCTCGTCGAGGACGAGGACTTCGGGCTCGAGGACCAGACTGAGCGCGAGCAGCGCCCGCTGACGCTGCCCGCCGCTGAGGGTGTGCTGATAGGAGTCCATGATCTTCTCCGGTTCGAGATTGAGGTCCCGGAGAATCTGACGCGCCCGCTCCATCCCCTCTTCTTCGTCCTCGTTGTGCGCGTCGAGGGTCTCCTCGAAGTGAACGCGGAGGGGCTGTGTGGGGTTGAACGCACTCATCGCGCCCTGGAACACGATCGAAATTTCCTCCCACCGGACGCGCCGCAGGTCACCGGCCTCGAGTTGGGGGATGTTGACCGATTCGCCCTCCTCGGGGTGGTAGATGATGTCCCCGCTCAGCTGGCCGGGGTCCTCGACGGCGTCGAGGATCGTGGACCCGAAGAGGGTCTTTCCGCTCCCACTCTCACCGACGATGCCGAGCGTCTCTCCGCGCTCGACTGTCAGGCTCACGTCGTTCAGGACCCGTGCGCGACCGCGACTCATCTCGTAGGAGACGGTCGCGTTCTCTACCTCTAGCACCGGATCCGATCTCTGCTCGTCTGTCTCCGCCCGCGTTTCAGTTTCAGACATGATTGTGTGTGATAGGTGGATTCAGTTCAGAGTTCGCCGCCGACCTGCGACATCGTGTCTCCGGTCTTCTCCTTGTCCTCTTCGCGCTCGGCGCCCTCGCTCTTCCGTCCGAGATGTTGGGCACGGACGCGGGGGTTGAAGACCTGGTCGAACGCCTGTGCCAACAGGGTCAGCCCGAACGTCAACAGCGTGAGCGTGACGAGCGGGACCAGCAGCCAGTGAGCCGCGTCGAGGGTCAGCAGGCCGCCCGAGACGCGCGCGTTGTTGAGCACGACGCCCCAGTTCAGGTGGTTGATCGGCAGGATGCCGAGGAAGTACAGGCCGACGGAGGCCTGCACGATGCCCGTCGCGCCACCCATGAACCCGATCATGATGTAGGGGAGTAGCTCGGGGAGGATGCCCTTCAGGAAGACGTTCGAGGTGGGCTGCCCCATCGTCTTCGAGGCTTCCACGTACTCCTTGTTCCGGAGCGGGAGCACCTGCGAGCGCAGTGCACGTGCGAGGCCCGTCCAGCCCTGCAGGTTCAGGATGATCCCGATCAGGTACGCGTTCTGCGGCTGAATCAGGGCCGTCAAGATGAGCAGGAGCGGGAGTCCCGGAATCGAGCCGAACGTGTCGGTGAGCGTCATCAGCGTCTTGTCGAGCACGCCCCCGGAGTAGCCGGAGACGAGACCGATGGTGACCCCGATGAGGTTCCCGACGATGGACCCCGCGATGATCATCTTGAACATTCGCGGCGTGGAGTGGATCATCAGGCCGAGCAGGTCCAGCCCGGACTGCTGGGTTCCGAGCGGGTGCCGAAGCGACTGGAACGGACTGAGCATGTACGGCGGGCCGGGGGACGGCTTGGGCCAGACGACGACTCCGACCGTCCCCATCAGGATGTAGATGAGGACGATGAAGAGCCCCGTCTTTCCGCGGTAGTCGCTCCAGAGGATCTTCAGCGGTCCGATGATCCAGTTGTCGATACCGCGCTGGTACACCTCCAGCGGCGTCGATTCGTACTCGGACGTCGCCCGAAGGGGGGAGTCGTCCGCGTCGTCGTCGGTAGGTTCGTCAGTTGCCATTCGTAATCACTCCATGCTGGATTGTTCCGCGCGGGGGTCGATCCACGCGTACGTGAAGTCTGCGATCAGCGTCCCGAGCACGAACAGGAACGTCGTGATGATGAGCGACGCCGTGAGGAGCGGGAAGTCCCGCTGGGCCGTCGCGTTGAACATCACCAGTCCCAGCCCGTTGTAGGCGAAAATCTCCTCGAGGATGACCTGTCCGCCGAGGATGCCGCCCAGACCGATGACGATGCCCGTGTACATCGGGAGAATCGCGTTCCGCGCGATATACCGGGTCGAAATCGTGTAGGTCGAGAGGCCCCGGAGTTGGGCGACTCGGATGTAGTCCGACCCGAGCAATCGTATCGAGTTCGCACGCATAGACAGCGCATTTCCACCGAATCCGGTTATCAGAATCGACAGGATCGGCATGGCAGCGTGTTGGTAGATGCTGACGATGAAGGTGACGTTGAACCCCTTCTGCACGGTGGCGTCGAAGCGGCCACCGGTGGGGAACACGCCGTACACGTAGCCGAGGAAGTAGAGGAGGATGATGGCGACCACGTAGTACGGCACCGCACGGTTGAGAATCATGAACATCGTCGTCCCGACGTCGAACTTGCCTCCTTCGAAGTACGCCATCAGGGAGCCCAGCAGGATACCCATGACGAGGCTGTACACGAGACCAGTCACGGAGAGGAAAATCGTCCACGGCGCCGCCTCCATGATGATCTGGAGAGCCGGTGTGTTCGGGTCGACGATGAGCGACTTCCCGAAGTTGCCCTGTGCCAGCCCTTTCAGGTATTCAATATACTGCTTCCAGAGCGGCGCGTCCGGCGGCATCCGGAGCTGTTGTTCGAGCACCTTCGAGATCTCCTCCAGCGTCGGGTTCCGACCCAGGCCGTACCGTGTCGGGTTGGCCTGAATCTGTTGCAACAGGTAATCGGCAGGACCGCCCGGCATCATTCTGATAAAGAAGAAGCCAAGCGTAACGATACCGAACATGGTTATAGCTGCCTGTATCAGCCGATCCCTTAGGTATGACATTCCTACGCATGAGAATTGGGGCAATCTATAAAAACGTTTTGAATGGCCGATTCCCGTTTCACGCAAAAAATCGCAAGACGGCGACGGGACGAGTTATTTCTAGCGCCGCCGTCAGAGAATTTTGGCCGACAGTAATATATATCTCAACTGTCGGGTCCCCCGGTCTGAAGGGACTCGACGAGCGACAACGTGGCGTCTTCGTCGGCTTCTAGTGTCACGTCGACGGAGAACGTCATCCGTTCATCGTCGCTGTTCGCGCCCACGACGAGGTATCTCCGATACCGTTCGAACTCCACCTCCACGTCGACGACGTCCTCGTAGGGGATTTCCATCAGGTCGTCCGCGACGTGTCCCCCGATGACGATGAGAAGCCGACTGTCAGTTGCGACGACCACAGTCTCCAACCCCGGATACTTCCGGGCGACGTTGTCCTCCGCGTCGACTGCAATTACTTCGCCCGCGCGTAGCATATACTGTGGCTGCTCGTCGTCCTCTAGATACTCCGCCACTGGCAGTTTCGTCCGGTCGTTCGTCCCGGCGAGCGTTTCGGCGCTCACCGTGTCGCTCGCGGCGTTCTCGACCATCGTCTCGAACGCCGCCGGATCCGGCCCCTCCTCGCGGTCCGCGCTGAGTCCCTCGCCGATGTACGACAGCAGGTCGAGCAGCCCCATCTCTCCGTGTTACCCACGCCAGCAGTTATCAATGTATCGCCGCGACTCGAACGGCGGTTTCGGGCGCTCGGACGGCTTGCAAATCCTTTTACGTCGCTCCGACGAATCACGTTCAACATGACTGCTTCCACCGACGCCGGCGACCACGCGCCGGCCGTCTATCGGCTCGCGCCGGACTGCACCCCGGCGGACGTCGCCGAGGGCGAGTACTACCACGCGACCGTGAACGGCGTCGTCGACTACGGCGTCTTCGTCGACCTCTCCGAGCACGTCTCGGGGCTGGTCCACGAGTCGACGCTCGACTGCGAACTCGGCGTCGGCGACGACGTGGTCGTCGAACTGACCGAGATTCGGGAGGGCGGCGACCTGAGCTTCGAACCGGTCGACCTCGACGACTACGAGACCGTCGAGCGCGAACACGAGTACGAGCGTGCGGCCGCGTCCTCGCTCGACGACCGAGTCGGCGACGGGGTTCACCTCGACGGCGAAGTCGTCCAGATAAAACAGACCGGCGGCCCGACCGTGTTTCAGGTCCGCGACGAGACCGGCGTCGTGCCGTGTACGGCCTTCGAGGCCGCGGGCGTCCGCGCCCACCCTGAGGTCGAACTCGGCGACGCGGTTCACGTCGGCGGCACCGTCGAACAGCGAGACGGCGCCGTGCAGGTCGAAGTCGATAGCCTCGACGTGCTGAGCGGCGATCGCGGCGCGGCCGTCCACGAGCGACTCGACGCCGCCCTCGACGAACAAGCGACGCCCCACGAGATCGACCCGCTCATCGAGTGGCCAGCCCTCTCGAAGCTGTTTCCGGACCTCGAAGCACTCGCCGAACGCCTCCGCCGCACGGTCCTCGAAGGACGCCCCATCCGCATCCGCCACCACGCCGACGGCGACGGCATGTGTGCGAGCGTCCCGGTCCACCTCGCCCTCGAACGCTTCATCGACGAGGTGCATCAGGACCCCGACGCCAAGCGCCATCTCCTCCGCCGCTCCCCGAGCAAGGCGCCGTACTACGAGATGGAGGACGCCACCCGCGACCTCAACTTCGCGCTCGGTGACCGGGACCGTCACGGACAGAAACTCCCCTTCCTGCTGATGCTCGACAACGGGTCCACGGAGGAGGACGTGCCCGCCTACGAGGCGATGGCCCACTACGACGTGCCCATCGCCGTCGTCGATCATCACCACCCGGACCCGGACGCGATCGGGCCGTTGCTGGACGAACACGTCAACCCCTACCTCCACGGCGAGGACTACAGCATCACGACGGGGATGATGTGCGTCGAACTCGCGCGCATGATCGATCCCTCCATCACGGACCAACTCGAACACGTCCCGGCCGCGGCGGGCATCGCTGACCGCTCGGACGCGCCCGCGATGGAGGACTACCTCGAACTCGCCGCCGACGCGGGATACGACGAGTCGTTCCTGCGCGACGTGAGCGAAGCCCTCGACTACGCGGCCTTCCACCTGCGCTACGACCCCGGCACGGAACTCGTCGCGGACATCTTGAACGTGGCCGGCGACGAGGAGCGACACCGCGAACTCGTGCCGTTCCTCGCCGACCGGGCACGCGAGGATATCGACCGTCAGTTGGATGCATCGATGCCCCACCGCGAGCGTCGCACCGTCGAGAACGGCGCGGAACTCTGCCTCGTCGACCTCGAGGAACACGCCCACCGCTTCACCTACCCGCCGCCGGGGAAGACGACCGGCGAGATTCACGACCGGGTGGTCGAGGAGACGGGCAGCCCCGTCATCACCATCGGCTACGGTCCCGACTTCGCCGTCCTGCGTTCCGACGGCGTGCGTCTCGACATTCCCGAGATGGTCGCCGAACTCAACGACGAAATCGAGGGTGGCGGCGTCTACGGCGGCGGCCACCTCGTCGTCGGGTCCATCAAGTTCGTTCCCGGGATGCGGGAGGCGGTTCTCGACGCTCTCGTGGAGAAGATGGCCGACGCCGAGATCGCGCCCGACCTGCAGGCGGGCGCGCCTCGCTGACGCCGAAGGAGACACACCGCCGGAGCAGCAGTCCCGTCCCGAGGACACAGAGGACCGCGACCAGGACCAGACCGACCGGGACGCGCCACGCGCCACCGCGCCAGTCCGCGACGAACACACGGGCGAACCGGGCGGCGACGGCCCGGTCCGAGATGATGACTGCTATTTCTCTGTTCTCGGTGACGGCCACGTCGTTCCAGTTCACGCTTCCCACGAGCGCTCGCTCCCCGTCCACGACGACGCCCTTCACGTGGATGGCCCGGTAGCGCGACCGTGGCTCCGCGAGGCGCGCCCGGAGGTCCAGTCCTTCCGCGTCGGCCACGCGGTTCAGTCGCTCGACCACTCGCCGGTTCTCCTCGTAGACGTACCACTGTCCGCTCAGGAGCACGCGAACCGACACGCCGCGGCGTGCGGCGGCCAGCGTCTCGTTCAGGAACCCGTGGTCGGGCGCGATCCGGACCTGCTGGACCCGCAGCGTCTCGTCGGCCGACCGGAGGAGGCGCCGAATCGCCCGTCCGGCGTTGTCCGGGGCCGCGAGCAGGCGCACCTCGGAGACAGTCGTCTCGACGGCGTCGAACCGACTCGGATACGACGCTCGGTCGGCCGGCGGAATCCGCCCGGTCCCGTTCGCCGTCCACGCGACGCCGTCGCGCCAGCCCGAATCCGCCCGGAAGACGGCCGCGAGGCGGTCCGCGAGTCGCGGGCTTCGAACCGTCGCGCCCCACCCCCGATTCGCGCCGCCGGTCCCCGATGGCCCCCAGTTCTCAGAGGTGACCAAGACGCGGTCGTCCGCGACGGCGTACTTCGCGTGGTGGTAGCGGTAGCGCGCCCGCGGGCCGTCCATCGTCGTCACGTTCACGCCCGCGCTCGCGAGTCTGTCGAGGAGCGCCGGCTGAACCCCATCGGTACCGCCAACCGGGTCACCTTCGACGAGGACGCGTACGTCCACGCCGCGCGATTCGGCCGCGAGGAGCGCACGGGTGACGCGACGGGACCGGAACGTGTAGCCGGCGACGAAGAGGCGGCGGTCGGCCGACCGAACGACCGACCGGGGGATGCCGGCGGAGTCCGGAAGCACGAACGCCGTCGTCCGCACGTCGCTGACCGCCGTGACGCGGAGATTCGTCGCACCGAGTGGCTGCCACGACCCGTTCCACAGCTCCGCTTCGGGCGCGTCGCCGTACTCCGTCACGTCGAGGACGGTTTCGTTCCGGCGGAGTTCGACTCGCTCGCCGCTGTTCGAGAGGGAGAGCGTGCCGCGGAGACCGTACGTCGGTCGGGTGTCAGGCGTCGCGTTCGGCGTCGGTGAGAGGTAGACGACGCCGCTCGCCGTGGCGTTCGGTCCGCGGGCGACGCTCTCCCCGTCGGCCACGCGGAGCGTCGAGAGGTCGGTGTCCGTGGGGACCCGGACGGCCACGAACTCACCCACGTCGCCGTCGGCGACCGGATTCGGGACGACGCCGACGATGGTCGGCCCCGACGGTCCTGTGGCGGCCCCGCCCGTCGCGGCTGTGAGCGAGGTGACGAGCAGTAGCGCGGCGACGAGTCGGCGCACGCCCCGCGTTGGCCTCGGTCAGACTGAAAAAGGTCGTGCCGGTGGCTTTTTGCCGGCCGGCGGTGCTACCCGGACTATGGTCGAATTCGTGACGGCGCTCCGACTCGCCGGCCACGCCATCGGCGCGTTCGGGGGGCTGTTGGTCTTTCTGGAGTTCTTCCAGCTGCCGAGCTACGTCGAGTACGACGAGAACTTCGGAACGTACGACCTCTCGGTGACGTTCAACGAGGTCGTCGAGCACACGTGGTTGGGCCGGCTGGGGGCGCTCTGCATCGCCCTCGCCTTCACCCTGCAGTTCCTCGCGGTGTTCCTCGCTTAGGCCGTCGCCTCGGACTCCGCACCGAGGGCGTCGGCGGCCCGTTGGGCCTCGACTTCGACGATGTACGCCCGGTCGTCGGCGTACTCTGCGGCGCGTTCGAGCGCCTCTTCGGTGCCGATTTGCACGAGCGCCCACGCCGCGCTGGCGCGGACGTTGTCCGGTTCGTCGCCGCCCAGCACGTCCGACAGCGGTTCGACGGCGCGCGTGTCGCCGATGAGACCGAGCGAGCGTGCGGCGCGACTCCGAACCGCGGCGTCGTCGGCCGCGAGCGCCTGTGCGACGGGCTCGACGGACTGGGGACTCCCGATTTTGCCGAGCGCTTCGATGGTCGTCTTCGCCATCCCGGGGTCGGCGTCGACGTACTCGTGCAGGGTGTCGAGTACGTCCTCGTCGGCGACGCCGATCTGACCCAGCACCCGAATCGCGGGCTTGTCGCGCTTGCCCGCTCGCTCTAGCATCGGGTCGAGGGCGTCGGGGTTGCCCATCCGCTCCAGCGTCTCTAGACAGTGCCGCTCGATGAACTCCGAGTCCCCCATCAGGTCGAGGAGGAGGAGCGCCATCTCGGCGTCGTCCCGCTGTTCCCACTGCTTGAGCGCGCTCCACTCCGGCGGGAAGTCCTTGTGCTTCTCGCCCAGTACCTCGTAGAAGCCCTGCGCCTGTAGCTTCTCGCGCACCGAGAGGTCGTCCCACGCCTCGGCCGCCTCGACGTCTCCGTCGAGAGCGTCCGCGGCCTCCACTAGTGACGCGATCGTCTCGGCGTCCTCGTCGGCGTCGAGACCCCCGCTCTCGATGGCCTCGCTCGCGTCGCGAAGTCGCTCGGCGACCGTCGCGGGGTCGGCGTCGTCCGCGACGCCGGTCTCGACGTCCACTTCGGCGGCCGCGGCGTCGAGGAAGGACTCGGCGGCAGCTCGGACCTCGTTCGCTCCGTCCTCGGTCCACTCCGTGTCCGCTACGGTGTCCGCCACGCCGGCGACGCTCTCTGCGACGTCCTCGGCGTAGGGTCCGCGCTGGGATTCGAGGTCCGCGCGGAGGTCCTCGAGCCGCGCCGTGAGTTCCTCTTCGGGCGATTCCTCGTCCTCGTCCTCGGGTTCCGGAAGCTCGGCGGCCTCGATGTCGGCTTCGACGTCGTCGAGGGTCGCTTCCACCTCGTCGAGGTCGGCCTCCGTCTCCGCCGCCTCGAGAGCCTCGGCGGCCTCGTCGAGGCGGGCGTCGAGGGTGTCGGTGTCGGGCAGTTCCGCACCGTCTGACGTGTCCTCGTCCCCGTCGCTCATGTCCCCGAATTCCGTCAGGGCACCTATGAGCGTTTCCCTTCTATCGCCAGTAGAACCGCGGCGCGAGGACGAGGTACGCCAGCCCCGCCGCGAGGAGGGCCCGCGGGAACGCCCGCGAGGCGACCGTCGGCGCGAGGACGGCCCCGGACTGGAGCACGCCCATCGCGAGGGCGTCCCTGTCGAGCAAGTCCGGGTACGTCACGGGCATCACCATCAGATAGGTGAACGCGCCGGCGGCGGCGAGGACGGCCCACGCGGGCACGCCGGAGAGAACACCTGCTGCGAGCAGGGTGCCCGCGAGCGTCGTCGGCGCGCCACGCGTACAGTCCTCGCCGGCGTCGAGTTCCGTGTAGAGCGCGAGGCGCACCACCGCCACCGCGACGAACGCGGCCGGGACGCCGTACGCGAGCACCGTGTCGAGCGCCGTCGGGTCGGTGGCGTACCACGCGGCATACGCGAGGGCGGCCGGTGCGACGCCGAAGGAGGCCACGTCGGCGAGCGAGTCGAGGTGGTCCCCGAGCGCGGACCCGCCGCGCCACCGCGCGACGACGCCGTCGAGGCCGTCGGCGATGGCGGCGAGGAGGACGAGGCGGGCACCGAGTGCGACCGCACCCTCTCCCACCATCGCGGCCACGGCGCAGAATCCGAGGGCGGCGTTCGCCGCTGTCACCGCGTCTGCGGCGGAGAGCCGGCCGGCGAACCGGGGGCGCATACACCGTTGTATCCCAGAGGGCGTCTAAACGTTTTGTATTCGCCCGTCGAAATCGCGCCGCCTATATATCGCGCGTCGAAGTGTGTGGTATGAATCGGCGTGCGTTCCTCGCGGGCGTCGGCACGGGCGCCTCGCTTGCCCTCGCCGGCTGTACCGGCGCACTCGGCGGATCCACTCTCGCCGACGACGAGTACGACGTCGGCATGTCCGCCAGCGCCTTCGAGCCGTCGGTGTACGAGGTGTCAGTCGGCGACACGGTGACGTGGGGCAACACCAGTCAGCGCTCCCACACCGTCACCGCCGTCGGGAGCCAGATTCCCGAGGGAGCCGACTACTTCGCCTCCGGCGGCTTCGACTCCCAACAGGCCGCCGAGGAGGGGTGGCAGGGCCAGAACGGCGCCATCGCCGTCGGCGAAACGTACAGCCACACCTTCGAAGTGGCCGGCGAGTATCAGTACCTCTGTATTCCCCACCGCGCGCAGGGGATGATCGGAAAAGTAATCGTGACCGATTAGACGCCGACGTCTTCCTCGTCGACGTCGACGGACGTCTCTTCCTCGGCCTGCACCTCTTCGGGGTGGGCTTCGAGGACCGTCTTCTGAATCTCGACCCGGCGGAGCGGGTAAATCGTCTTCGCCTCGCCGTAGATGGCCGAGGAGAGGCGCCCCTCGACGGCGCTGTCGAGGAACTCCTCGAACGTGTGTTCGGCGGCCGTCTCCGCGACGATGTCGGTCATCGTCTCCCGGATGGCGCGCTTCTGGCTGTGGTCGGCGCGCTTGGTCGTGAACGCCACCGGCTGAATCTTCACCCGGTGGTCGTCGGCCGTCCGGACCGTCTGGACGGCGCCGATTTTCGAGGAGCCCCGGCGCACCAGACTGCGCAGGTAGTCCCGCGCGAGTTCGTGGCGCTCGAACTCCGTGTACGCCGCCTCGCCGCCCACGTCGTTGACACGGAAGCGAAGCTTGATGTTGTTCTCGCCGCCCTCGTCGCGGAGGTCGCCGAGCGTCGTCTCGATTGTGCGTCCCTCTACCTGTTCGGGCTCGTCAGCGGGGGTCTCGCCGAGCTCCTCCCGGTCGAACATCTCGGGAGCCAGCAGGGTGTACCACCGCTTCTCCTGCCCTTGTCGTGAAACTGATCTGTCACTCATTAGTGTCGTGTTTAATCGCGAGTTCGTGTGCCTGTACCGCTGTCGTGAGATTCACCACGTAGTCGTCCACCGTCGAGCGGAGGCCGCCCGTGTCCGGCCGTTCGACGTCGGTGACGACGGCGCCGTCGTCCACGCGCGTCGTCATCTCCTCAGTGTTGTCCGGCCGCACCGCCCGCGCTACCGTCTCGGGGGCGTCGACGGGCGTCCGAACCGTCGCCGTCCGGGTCATCGCGTCCCCCGAACGGCCGCTGTCAGTTCCGAGGCGTCCATCTCGGGCGTCTGCGCGTAGGCGAGCGTTCCGCGGCCCGCCACAACCTCCTCGCCGACGACCGACGCGAGACGTGCGTCCGCGTCCGCCTCGGCCGCGAGGGCCACCTCGTCCGTTCCGACTGCGAGCGCGGCCGGTTCGGGCGAGCGGGCGTCGCGGAGCAGTCGCGCAGCCGTCCAGACCGGCGCGTCGCCGACGTCCGCGACCACGAGGCCGCTGTGTCGGGTCGGCTGTGCGGTCCGAACGGCGTCGTGGACTGCCGTCGCCGCCTCCCGCCACGCGTCGAGCGCGGCGGTTCGAACGTCGTGGCCGAGAGCCGCCGCCAGCGCGGTGCCCGGCGCGGTGCGTGCCACGGCGTCGAGTACATCCGCGTAGCCCCCGACAGTCGCGAAGGGACCGCCCGGTGCGAGCGGGCGGAGTGCCCGCTCCATCGCGTCGGCGGAAGCGGACTCCCCGGCGCTCGCGTCGAGCGCCACGACCGAAGCCAGTCGGCGCCGGTCCTCGGCGTCGAGTTCGGCCGGGAGGTCGAGGTCCGCCAGCGCCGCTCCGGCGGCGTCGGTGTCGCCGGAGAAGCCTGCGTGGACGAGCGTCGAGTGTGCCAGCCCGTCGACCAAATCGGCCGTGGGAATGGCGACGCCCGGGCGCCGTTCGACCGGTGCTCGGTCGGCCGCCGCGGGCGCGTCTCGCTCCGGGACGCCGCCGCCGGCCGCGACGCCCGCGAGCGCGAGCGTCGCCATCTCGCCGGTCACGTCGGCGAGACTGGTCGCCGTGTCGAACGCTGCGGGGGTCGTCAGCCCGTCCGGAAGCGACTCCGTCGCCCCGGCCGGGTCGAGTCTCACCGCGACGACGGCGGCGTCCTCGTCGCTGTCCGCGACGCGTCGGGCCGCATCGCCCGCCGTGGCCGCCGTGCTCACTTGATACGGCGTCCCGCGCGCTTCGAGGGCGCGAGCGATGAGGGCGGCGCTGGCGAGTGCGTCGCCGTCCGCGTGGGCGACGACGTGGGCGAACGCGGCGTCTCGGAGCGTCGCCGCGAGGCTCTCGCCCGCGGCGGCGGCCATGCTCCGGTCGTCGGTGGTGGACATCGCGTCGTTACTCGTCGAGTTCTTCGAGGAGTTCGATGGCGTTCTCCGCCGTGTAGGTGAACTCCTCGTCGATTTCGTCGCCGCGGTAGTAGTCCGCGAGACGGCGAATCTTCGACTCCGTGTTCTGAAGCGCGCGACGGTTCTGGTGGTCCTGTCCGTTCTCCTCGACGTGGCGGTGGAGTCGGACGGCCCGTTCGAGCAGGTTCCGGAGGTCCTCGGGAATCTCGGCGGCGGCGTCGTTCTCCTCGAGAATCTCGGTGACCTTCTTCCCCGTCGCGACCTTCACGTCGGGAATCGGGGTGCCCTGCACGCCTTCGTCGCGCAGTTTGATGCCGATCTGGCTGGGGTCGTGTCCCTCCTCGGCCAGTTCGACGACGCGCTCTTCGATGGCGTCTTCGTCTACGTCACTCCACTCCGGGGGTTCGTCTGCCGCGGGCTTGTCCGAACCGGACGAGCCACGACGGCGGGTGTGCATTCGTGCCATTGGTTGATTGGAACAGCACAAGCCGCTCCGGCGCGGGTGACGCGTGCACTACCGCATTCCCAAGCCGCGCAATCGGCGGCGAGTCAGAACTGCGGCCGTGCCGTTCCCTAAGACACGGGTGGTCTGTCGCGGACTAAAGGGTTTCTACTCCCCGCCGCCCCGTTTCGAGGGGTTTATGAGACGGCGAGGGCAACGTAGTGATGCGTTCGCGGGCTCGTAGATCAGTGGTAGATCATCCCCCTGGCACGGGGAAG
>JBDGTS010000049.1:0-23396 GCA_042216675.1 Halobacteriaceae archaeon
ACCCGCGCTCTCGTCCTTACCAAGGACGCGCTTTACCGCTAAGCTACCCAGGCGCCGTCGCGACTCAACGTTGCCGGCTTCCGAGTTTAGTCGTTTCGATTCACGGAGCCGGCCGACCGGGGGCGCGGCGACTCCTCCCCGGCGCCGGCACCGGCATCCGGGTCCTCGCTGACGCGGCGCATGACGCCCTCCACGTCCTCGGGAAGGACGTCCGCGACGGGGCCAAGCGGCCCGTCGCCGTGTGAATGCGCGAGGCCGACGACGTACTGCCGGAGCGACCGGGGCGTCTCCTCGAGCGTCGCCGACGCGCCCGCGACGGCCGCGAGGTCGAAGACGTTGGCCTCCAGTTCCGCTGGCGTGGCGCCGCGGCCGGCGCGCCGGTCAGTCTCGTCGCGGCCGAACGCGCGGACTGTCTCGACGGCCTTCTCCGCCGCGGCGGTGCGCGCGAGCAGTCGGAACCCCCGCGCCACCATCACGTCGGCGGCGACGACGTCCACGTCGGCCGGGATGTCCGGCGGCGGGTCGGGCGTCCACGGGTCCTCGCGGACGAGCGTCCGGGTCAGCCGGAGGCCCTCGTAGATCAGTTGGACCCCGGCCGCGCGTCGCTCGACGGCCGCCGCGTCCGCGGTGGCGTCGCCGATGCGGGCGCTCACGAGTGTCAACACGCCGGGAATGACCGAACACTCCGCGAGTCGGTCGTCGATGACCCTGCGGAGTTCCGGCGGCGAGATCTCGTCGACGGCCTCCCTGGCCGCGGCCCGCGCCCGTTCGGCGTCCTCCATCGGGTCGAGATAGACCCGGGAACGGCAAAGACCTTTGGAAACCCCCCACGCCGGTCAGACGTCCGGTGTGGGCGGCACCGAGCGCTTGTGGGCGCTCCGGTCGTGCAGGTCACGGACCCGTTCGACCGCGCCCACGGGCACGTCGAGTTCGCGCGCCGTCGCCGCGACGGAGAGCGGCCCGTCCACGTGGACCGCGAGGATGGCGTCCAGCGTGTCGTAGCCGAGGCCGAGTTCCTCCTCGTCGGTCTGCCCCTGCCAGAGGCCCGCGGTCGGCTCCTTCGTCACGACGTCCTCGGGGACGCCGACGTGCCGGGCGAGTTGGCGGACCTGCTGTTTGTAGAGGTTGCCGATGGGGTGGCAGTCCACCGCGCCGTCGCCGTACTTCGTGAAGTAGCCCACCAGCGCCTCCGAGCGGTTGCCAGTCCCGAGGACGATGCCGCCCTCGTGGTTCGCGACGAGGTAGTTCAGGACCGCGCGGGTCCGCGCCCGGGCGTTTCCGACGGCCTCTCGGTCCCCCTCTGTCTCGGGATAGGTGTCGAGCAGTTTGTCCACGAAGGGGTTGATTTCGAGGACGTCGTACTCGACGCCGAGTTCTGTCGCCACTCGCTCGGCGTCGCTCATGTTCTCGCCGCGGCTCACCGCCCCCGGCATCACGAGGCCGTGAAGCGCGTCTGCGCCCAGGGCCTCGACGGCGAGATGGGCCACGAGACTGCTGTCGATGCCGCCCGAGAGCCCCAGCACCGCCCGGTCCGCCCCTGCTTCGCCCGCCGTCTCGCGGATGAAGTCCACGATGGTGTCCCGTCGCGCGTCGAGTTCCGCCTCGGAGAATCGGAGGTCCAACGGCTTTCCGTCACCGGTCATGGCCACTCGTTCGGCGTCGAGTGGCAAAAACCCGCGGGGAAACGCCGAACGGTGGACGCCCGTACAGTCGCCCGGGAACGGCACGTTGAAGTGCGGCGACCCAGTATCTCCGGCCGTCAGCGCTGGTGGTCTAGTGGTAGGACATGAGCTTCCCAAGCTCATAGCCCGGGTTCAATTCCCGGCCAGCGCAGTACCGACGCGAACACCGTGAGCGGCGTGTATGAGCAGACCGGAATTGAAGTCGGCGGCGGTGAGCGGAAGCGAGCCGACGACGTGGTTCAATTCCCGGCCAGCGCACGCGAGGCGCGACACTCGGAGCGCCTCGATATTGCGAGCGGTGAACGAAGTGAGCCGCGAGCACACTCCCTGCGGTCGTTTGCTGGCCGACGTCCCGTTCTCACTCCCGGTCGAGTTCCTTGTCGATGGGGTCCTCCACGTCGCCCATCACCTCTTCGAGGGCGTCCGTGACGGTGACCATCCCCACCACCTCGCCGTCCTCGATGACCAGCGCGAGTTCCTGTTCCTCGGCCTGAAACTGGTCGATGGCGTCGCTCACGGCCGTCTCGGGCGAGAGCGTCATCGGCGGCGAGGCCACGTCCTCGATGTCGCGTTCCCCCGACGCGATGGCGTCCCGATGCATCGTCAGAACCGGGACGTAGACGATGCCCCGGAAATCCGTGAGGTCGTCGCCGACGAGGGGGTAGCGGGTGTGGGGGTGTTCGCGCATCCGTTCGAAGTTCTCCTCGGGGTCGTCCGTCGTCGAGAGCGCCACGACGTCCTCGCGTCGCACCATGACCTCTTGGACGGCGGTTTCGCCGACTGCGAGGGCACTCAGAATCTCCTCGCGGCGCTCCTCGGGCAGGTCGCCCGCTTCGAGGAGCGAACTCAGCCGCGTCCGCAGTTCCGCGCGGGACTCGATGGACTCCATCTCCGTCTCCAGCCACGCCCCGCTCATCTCGACGCCAAACAGGCGAAGCGTCGCCTTCGCCACGCCGTCGCCGAGGCGGATGAGCGGCGAGATGAGGCGGTTGAACCAGTACAGCGGCGGCGCGCCGTAGCGACACACCGTCTTCGTTCGCTCGACGCCGAGATAGGTGGGCGTCTGCTCGCCGTGCGTGAGGTGGACGAGGTTGATGACGAGGAAGGCGACCGCGCTTCCGGCACCGACCGCGGCCAGCGACGTGTTCGCGAACGTCGGTTCGAGGAGGGCCGCCAGCGCGGGTTCGGCGACGATACCGACGGCGATGCTGGAGGCGGTGATGCCGACCTGACAGCTCGTCAGATAGATTTCGAGGTCGTCGGTCATCTCCCACGCCCGTCGGAGCCCCGGCTCGTCGAACTCCGCTTCGGGGTACTGCCGGGCCCGCGTCAGGGCGAATTCGATGGCGACGAAGAAGCCGTTCGCGAGAATCAATCCGAGACCGATCACGAGCCGGACCGTCACGGCGGCGAGCGACATCGACATCGCTTCCGGGGTAATTGGACGACTGCCCCTAAATCACCTGTCGCTCTCAGGCCCCTTCGACGAGGCGCTCCAACTGTGCCGGAGGGACTGCGCCCCGTGCGGCGTAGCCGTCGTAGGCGAACGTCGGCACGCCGGTGATGCCTTCACGCTGGGCGTCGTCGAAGTGGTCGAACACCGCGGCGCGCCAGTCCTCGTCGGCGACTGCGTCTGTCACGTCCGCGGCGTCGAGGCCCACGTCCGCGGCCACGTCGGCAATCACGTCCGCGTCGCCGACGTCGCGGCCGTCCTCCCAGAGCGCCTCGTACAGGGCGTCGTCGAAGTCAGCCCACGCGTCGGGATGGGTTTCTCGTACGTACAGCGACGCGATTTGGGCGTTCAAGGAGTCCACCTCCGGCGTCTCGTCGAGGCCGAGCATCTCCTCGGCGCCGTACTCCTCTTTGAGGCGGGCGATGTTCTCGCGCACCTCGTCGAAGTAGTCCTCGTCCTTGCCGTCGTCGACGCTGTGGTCGATGTCGCCGTTCGCGTCTCGCTTCTGCGCCCGGAGGTCGAAGGGACGCCACTCGCGGTCGAGCGGGTCGTCTCGACTCTCCTGATACGTTTCGAGCGACTGCTTGCCGAGGTAGCAAAACGGGCAGACGTAGTCGGCGAAGACGACGATGGGTTCGGATTCGCTCATGCGTCCGCTACCCGACGCGAGCGGAAAAGTCCACCAGAAGCGGCGAGTTCGGCTGTGTCACTCGCCGCGCGCGTCGGCGCGGAGCGCTTCGCCCTCGTCCGTCTCCACCGTCAGGTCGGGCACCGGCGTCGGCTTGCCGTCCTCGCCGACGGCGACGAAGACGAAGTCCGACTCCGTGGTTCGCTCGCGCTCCCCGGTGCGGGGGTTCTCCCGGTCCGCGCGGAGGTGGACGCTCATGCTCGTCCGCCCGGTGTCGTAGACGTACGCCTCGACGACGAGAATCTGGCCGACGGGGACGGGGTGATGGAAGTCGAGGCCGTCGACGCTCGCCGTGACACAGGGCTTCCCGGCGAAGCGGATGGCGGCCATCGCGCCGCCCTCGTCCATCCAGCGCATCACCTGCCCGCCGTGGACGGTGCCGTGGTTGTTGGCGTGTTGCGGGTAGACGAACTGGCGATTCTCCACGCGAGTACCGAGGAGCGTCGGCATACGTCCCCCATGGAGCGCTGGGTCTTGGGCCTTCGCCCCGGAAGGGCTATCCCGCCGGCGCCCGCCGGAGTAGGGCATGCCCGGACGATTCGACGGACAGGTGGCCGTCGTCACCGGCGGCGGCGCGTGGACGGATCGAGCGCTCGGCATCGGCGAGGCGACGGCGACCCGACTCGCGGAGGCGGGCGCGACAGTCGTCATCACGGATGCCGACGCGGAGATGGCGACGCGAACCGCCGCCCTCATCCGCGAGGCGGGTGGCGACGCGACGGCTCTCGCCGCGGACGTGAGCGACCGGGACGAGGTGGCGGCCCTCGCGGACCACGTCGCGGACGAGTACGGCCGCCTCGACGTGCTGGTGAACAACGCGGCCGTCCGACCCGACCCGGACCCCGGTCCCGTCACGGAGACGAACGGCGACGGCTTCGGCCGCGTCCTCGACGTGAACCTCCGGGGCGCGGCGAACTGCTGTGAGTTTCTCCTGCCCCTCCTCGCCGAGGGTGACGGCGGCGCCATCGTCAACGTCGCCTCCGTCCACGCGACGGTGGGGCGACCCGGCTGGTACCAGTACGACTCCGCGAAAGCGGGCCTCCTCGCTCTCACCCGCGACGTGGCCGCCGACCACTACGACGACGGCGTTCGCGTCAACGCCGTCGCGCCCGGATGGACGATCACGGACTACCATCTGCGGGACGAGTCCGATCCGGAGGCGGCCGTCGAACGCGAGACGACGCCCCACGAGGGCGGCCCCGGCATCATGCGCCGCGCCGCGCACCCCCGCGAACAGGCGGACGCCATCCTGTTTCTCGCCTCCGACGCCGCCTCCTTCGTCACCGGTACCACTCTCCACGTCGACGGCGGCCACCACGCAGTCGGCGCGGGACCGGACTGAGAGCCGCGACGGCAGTTTCGCGACGCGAACCCGAGGGGCGATTTTTTGTACGGTGCCGAACAACATCGGCCCATGCGCGCTGGCTCAGGTCCAACAGTCCCCTCCGGTAGCGGCGGTCGCGGCGGCCTCTTCGGGGGCCTCCGAAACCGCCTCGGAACGGGGTTTCGACTCGCCGGGCGGAGCCTCGGCGTCCTCCGTGAACACCCACGACTCGCCGTGTTCCCCGTCGTCGCGGCCGTCGGCGTCGTCGCCTTCCTCGCCGTCGTTCTCGGCGGCGTCACACTCGCAAACGGCGCCGAGTCGCCGGCCGTCGCGGTGGCGTCACTCGCGGTGCTCCTCGCCGGGCCGACGTTCGTGACGGTGCTGTGTAACGCCGCCCTCGTCCACGCGACGCGGGACGCCTTCGAGGGGCGCGACCCCGCCATCGGTCGGTCGTTCCGCGCGGCGCTCTCCCACTGGCCCCAGATTCTCGCGTGGGCACTCGTCAGCGTCGTCGTCGGCGCCCTCCTCCGCTCGCTCGAAGAGTCCAGCGGCCTCGCCGGCGACGTCGTGGCGGCCGTGCTCAGCATGGGGTGGGCCGCACTCACCTACTTCGTCGTCCCCGTCGTCGTCTTCGAGGACGCCCCCGCGCGGTCGATGATACAGGAGAGCGGCCGCCTCTTCCGAGACACGTGGGGCGAGACGATGGGCGCCGAGGTGGGCGTCGGCGTCGTCGCGTTCCTCCTCGTCCTCCCCGGCATCGCCGTCGCTGGCATCGGCTTCTTCCTCGCGTCCACGCCGGACGGGTCGCTCCTGGCCCTCCTCGTCGGTGCCCTCGTGGCGATTCCGGGCCTCCTCGTCGGCGTGACGCTCGGCGACATCGCAAAAGTGGCGCTCTACCGCTTCGCCCGCGACGACGAGGCCCCCGCCGAGTTCGCGGACCTCGACGTCCTCGACTGACTCAGGCGCCGACGTGGTCGCCCACCCGGTCCACGATGGCGTCCACGTCGTACTCCTCGTCGTCCACGTCGAACACTTGCTCGCCGTCGACGCGCACCTGAAACACGCCGCCGTCGCCGACCTGCAGGCGCACGCCGTCGAGTTCGAGGCCGTACGCCTCCAGAATCGCGTGTTCGAGGTCCTGTGCGCGGTCCAGATAGCCACACGGGTGGCAGTATTCGATTTCGACGTCTGTCATGGTCCATCTCACGATACGGTCGCGGCGGGGATAAGTCTCAGCACCCCGGCAGTTCGGGCACCGACTCGCGGAGCGCCGTCACGGCGTCGGCGTCGAAGCGGAGGGGGCGGCGCCACCACGGCCCCTTTCCGGAGTCGGCGGAGCGGTCGGTGACGAGGCGGTTCGCCTCGGTGCCGGCGTCGCTGGAGAGCGGAACTGGCCGGTCGAACAGGCTCGAGCGCTCGGTGCCTGCCAACAGCACGGCCGCGTCGAAGGTCTCCCGGTGGACGTGGGCGTTGTTCGCGAACGCCGCTCGCTCGTCGGCCGGCAGGTCCGGGTACTCCTCGCCCGACACCGGGTCCCGCGCGAGTTCGAACGCGCCGACGAGGTAGGCGCCCCAGTCGGGGACGACCCAGTCCGGGTGGCCGTCGCCGCGCGGCGCCAGCGTCGCGTAGAAGAGGGCGTAGTCGCCGGCGGCGAGGTCCAGCAACGGGCGGGCCTTCACGCCGTGTGGGTCGCCGTAGGTGTAGCGCTCACAGCAGGGGTACTCGGCGAACTCCGGGTCGAGGTGGACCGGGGAGTCCAAGACCTCGGCCGGCAGGTCGGTCCGCAGGTCGAGGTCGGCGTAAGTCGGCACGTCGCCGTCCGTGGGTTCGGTCTCGGGGATGGGGACGAACTCGAAGGTGCCGTCGGGGAAAATCGGGCCGCGCACGCCCGGCGCGTTCGTGTTCGCGCCGACGTTGACGGCGACGGCGCGGGGCACGGTCAGGTCAGCGCTCGTCGTGAGGGTTCGCCGGGTCGCTCATCGGCGTCGGGCGCTGGAACTCGTCGAAGCGCTCTACCCCTTCGGGGAGTGCGTAGCCCAGTTCTCGCTCGTCTTTGTTCCGCTCGCCGCCCTCCTCGACGGGGACGGCCTCGTCCTCGAAGCCGGGTTTCACTTTCACGCTCTTGGCGGGCATCCCGACGGCGACGTGGTGGGCCGGCACGTCCTTCTGGACGACGGCGCGGGCGCCGACGAGGGCGTTCCGACCGACCTTGCACCCGGCGCTCACCATCGCGTCGTAGGTGACGCGGGCGTCGTCCTCGATGATGGTGTGGTAGTTCCTGACCTCCGTCTGGTCCACCACGTCGTGGTCGTGGCTGTACACGTGGACGCCGTCGGAGATTGAGACGCGGTCACCGATGGTGAGTTTCCCCCGGTCGTCGAGGTGCACGTCGTCGTGGACGACGGTGTTGTCGCCCACCTCGATGTTGTGGCCGTAGGAGAAGGTGACGCCCTTGAAGATGCGGAGGTTGTCGCCCGCCTCCGCGAACAGGTGGTCGGCGAGCATCTGCCGAAAGCGGAGGGCGAACTCGATGTTGTCGGCCATCGGCGTGGCGTCGAACTGTCGCCAGAGCCACTGGAGATACTTCGACTCGCGGAACTGCTCCTCGTCCTTCTCCGCGTAGTATTCGCTCTCCAGCGTGGAGTTGCAGGGGTCGTAGCCCTGCAGGCGGACCTGCTCGGCCGCCGAGACGTCCTCGCCGGCCTGCCAGCGCTCGTAGGCCTCGCGGTCACCGTGCAGGTCCACCAGCACGTCCGTGACGACTTCGCAGGTGTCCTCGTCGGAGGCCAACCGTTCGTCGACCTCGTCGACGAATTCCCGGACACCCGACTCCGCCTCCTCGGGGAGGGAGACGTGTCGCTTCGTCATACCCCGTGCATATCCCGCGCGCTCTCATAGGGGTTTCCGTCCCGGCACCGATGCCCGCCACCGGTCGGAGACCGCGCGACGACCCGCCTCAGGCGAGGAAGACGTGGCGCGGCCGGTCGACCAACACGTCGCGGCCCCACGCCACCGTCTCGCTGAACTCGTCCGAGCGGAAAAACGCCATCGCGTCCTCCTTCGCGTCCCACTGGCTGGCGATGAACATGTCGTTCTCGTCCTCGACGTTCACCATCAGGTCCGTTTCGACGTGGCCGTCCATGTCCACGAGGAGGTCCTCGACACTCTCGAACGTCTCCACGAAGTCCGCTCGGTGCTCGGGTTTCGTCTCGTAGAACATTCCCATCGTGCCGAATCCGGACCCCTCCTCCGCCTCGGCGCGGGGCACCACGTCGGGCAGGTCCGCGAGGAACCCGGCGGCCGTGTCGGCGGCGCTCGCCGTCTCCCAGATGCTGACGACGGCGCCCCTGTCGGCGTCCAGCGCCTCGTAGACGGCCGTCTTCACGTGCGTGTCGTAGTGTTCGAAGTTCCCGCGGAGGCCGTCGACCTCCTCGAACAGGTCGTCGGGGTCGGCCTCGGAGTAGAGGACCGTCGCGTACACGTCCTCGCCGTGGGGTTGGCCGGCGTAGATGTCGAGGTCAGCGAGTTCGCCGCGGATGTCGCCCTCGTCCGCTGTCTCCTCCTCGTCGTGGTCGTAGTTGGCCTCCTCGTCGCTCTCGCCGTGGGTCGTCTCGTGGTGGCCCTCGCCCTCGGCCGGCACGGCTTCGCCGGCCATGAACGAACCGAGGTCGGCCGGCGGGAAGCGCTTCCCGACGAGGAAGCGCCCGAAGTCGCTGTACTCCGCGGACGCCTCGTCGAAGCGCATCTCGTAGACGATGTCCTTGAGGTCGACGGGGTCCTCCGCGAACAGGGTGACGCCCCACTCCCAGTCGTCGAGGCCGACGCTGGAGGCGATGACCTGTCGCACGCGGCCGCCGTACTCCCGACCGGTGTCGCCGTGTTCGGCCATCATCTCCGCGCGCTCCTCGAAGGGGAGCGTGTACCAGTTCGCGTCGGGGTCCCGGCGCCGGTCCATCGGGTAGAAGGAGACGTAGGTGTCGTCGGGAATCTCGGGTTCGAGTTTCCCCTCGATGTAGCGCACGAGGCCCGGGTCGGCCTCCTCGTCCTCGGCGAAGTACTCGTCGGAGACGTAGTCGCTGACCTCTGTCACGGAGACGTAGGAGTCCGTGCGCTCCGTGAACGACGCGAACGCCGTCGTCTCGAAGCAGCGTTCGGCCCTGTCGAGGGCGTCGAGCGTCGGCCGGGCGTGGATGACCAGCAGGTCGGCCTCGTGGCCGAGCACGGTGAACGTCGCGGATTCGCCCTCCGGCGCGTCCTCGACGGCCTCGTGGGACTGGAGGTAGTCACGCCCCTCCGCGAGCGCAGTCTCCCGGCGCCGCTCGGGCGCGTCGCGCCACGCGTCCCAGTCTATCGCCCGGAAGTCGTGGAGCATGTACCAACCCTCGACTGTCGTGGGGGCCTCAGGCATGTGCGCCGGTTGGGAACCGCCGGACAAGGGTCTTTCCGTCGGCCGTCAGGGGACCAGTTGGCCGCCGCTCAGCAGGACCGCCAGCGCCGCCAGCATCACCAGCTGCACGGCGAGGGTGGCCGCGGTGACGAGCCGCTCCCCGTTCGACACCGGAAGGCGTGAGACGACGCCCTCGAACGACGTGCGGAGGATGTGCCCGCCGTCCAGCAGGAACGTCGGCACGCAGTTGAAGAAGGCGAGGTTGACGTTGATCCACGCCGTCCAGAACAGCCCGTTCGCCAGCGCGAACACGCCGCCCCCGAGCACCGAGAGCGGCCCCGAGACGGTGACGAAGTTCGCCACCGGCCCGACGAAGCCGGCGAAATTGTACGGGAGCGCCGCCACGCCCGCCTCACCGATGAGCGGCAGGGAGAGCAGGAGGTAGAGATACGCCCCGAGCGACATGCCGCCGAAGGACTCACACTGCGGGCAGTCCCCGCCCAGCAGCCCCAGATAGCGCCCCATCGGATACGTCTCGACGCCGAAGTCACTGACTTCCATCCCGCTCACGCCGGGGCTGAGGTAGACGCCGAGATACGCCTCGCCGCCGCTCTCCCCGAGGGTCACCTCGCGGACGGACCGCTCGCCGTTCACGTACAGCGTCACCGACACCGTCTCGCTCGGCGACTGCCGGTCGAGGACGTCCGAGAGGTCGCCGCTCGTGAGCGTCCGTTCGCCCGCGACGCTCGTCACGACGCCCGAGGCGTTCGCCGCGACGGTCGACGAGAGCGGCCCGCCCGACACCACCCGGACGTAGGCCCCCATCGGGGCCGTCGCCGTCCGGCCGTCCGCCGTTCGGAGCGTCGCGACCGGCCGGTCACGCAGAGCGTCGCGGAACGCGGCCGTCGTGTTCACCCGCGTCCCGTTCACCGCGACGACGGTGTCGTTCAGGTCGAAGGGCACCGGCCCCGACTCGACGATGGCGGTCACCAGCACCGAGCGAGTCACCGTCACTGACGGCCCGGACTTCCGGTCGACGGTGACCTGCCGCGTCGAGAGGTTGTCGAGAACGGCGTTCAGGTCTTCGTTCGTCTCGATGCTCCGGTTCTCGACGCCGGTGATGACGTCGCCGCCGTCGATGCCCGCCGTCGCCGCCGGCGACCCCGGCAAGGTGCCGCCGACTGCCGCCCCGGAGACGACGCCCAGCGACCCGACGACGGGACCGAGCAACAGCAGCATGGCGAGGATGGTGATGGCGAAGTTGTTCGTCACCCCCGCCGCGAACATCCGGGCCTTGCCACCCCTGTCGGCGGCCTCTTGGCTCTCCTCGTCGGGTTGGACGAACGCGCCCGCCGGGACGATCGTGAGAAAGACGACTCCCATCGAGTCGATGTCGATGTCCTCGACCCGACAGAGGATGCCGTGCCCCCCTTCGTGCACGACGAGGCCGATGACGAGGCCGAGGACGATTTCGGGCGCGACTGCCGGCGGGAGGAAGTCGTTCAGGCCGGGGATGATGAGGTGGTTCCGGGGTTCGCTGAGGGGACTCGACGCTGGCGGCGGGTTCTGGACGAGTGCGACGGCCGCGAGGAGCAGTGCGAGCAGGGACCCGACCATCACCACGAGGGCGACGCCGAGACCGATGTTCCCCCACGCACGCCAGAATCGTCTCGGGCGGGCGATGCGGTCGAGGAGGGCGCGGCCGCGCTTCGTGTGGATGTTCACGAGGGGACCGTACACCTTCACCGACTCCGGGAGCAGGCCCCGTGTGCGGAGGAGCGTGGCGCCGACCCAGAAGACGAGGACTCCGGCCAGCACCCACGTCAGGGGACTCATTATGTGCCGCAAGTGCTGTCGCGGTCAAAGCCGTTGGGGTTCAGGCCGTCTCGGGGACTACGTCGGTGCCGTCGTGTTCCCCGTCGAGAACCGCACGCACGATGCGCTGTGGGTCGGTACCGTCGAGGACGACGGCGTGGAGGCCCGAGCGCTCGATGAGTTTCGCCGCCAGCAGGTCCACGGGAGCGGAACTGCCCGCCGCCATCTCGATGCCGGCGATGACGTCCACCAACTCCGCTGGGGTGAGCGAGTCGAATCGGGTCGCGTCGGGGTCGACGTTCGGGTCCGCGTCGAACACGCCGGGGACGCTGGTGGCGTAGACGAGACGGTCCGCGTTCACGTACTCCGCGAGGGCCGCGCTGACGGCGTCGGTGGTGTGGCCGGCAACCGTCCCGCCCATCAGAGCCACCTCGTCCCGGGCGAGGGCGGCGCGGGCCTCCTCGTACGTCTCCGCGGGCACGGGCGCTGCGAGGCCGTCGAGGGCCGCCGCGAGGACGCGGGCGTTCAGGCGCGTCACGGCGATGCCGATGTCGTCGAGTTGAATCTCGTTGGCGTCGAGTTCGCGCGCAGACTCGATGTAGTCCCGAGCGACGCTCCCACCGCCCACGACGACGCCGACGTCGTGGCCCGCCTCGGCCAGACGCTCGATGGCGACGGCGTGTTCAGCGACTCGCTCGGGGTCCTCCGGGGCCAACACGCTCCCGCCGACGGCGACGACGACACGCATTGCCGCGACGTTGTGAGGTCGCGACAATAAGTCGCCCGGTCGGCGCGGGCGGTCCGGCCCCGGTGGCGCCATTCGACGCCGGATAAAGTATTAGCGGCGGCGATAAAATGTCTCGAACGCTCTCGTCCCGTTTTTACGGTCCGAATTCACGACGGTTCACGGCGCAAAACGGCGAAGCGAGGTGAAACAGGTCGAACGTTCTCCCCCTTATAACATGCCGACGCCACAAGGGGTGAGCGAGGACAATGAGCGCAACTACGCCCTCCACGGACGGCGAAGACAAGGAGTCCCGCCTGCGTCGCTATCTCCGCGAAAAGGCCGCCGACGGCGAGGTGTACTTCAAGAGCAAGTTCATCGCCGACGAGGTGGGGCTGTCGCCGAAGGAGATCGGTGCGCTGATGGTCAAACTCCGCGAGTCCGCTGGCGACCTCGAGGTCGAGAAGTGGTCGTACACGGGCGCGACGACGTGGCGCGTCGAACACGCCTGACGGTATCGAGGATTTAAATCCGTCGGGGGTCTACGACCGACGGATGACAGAGGAACCGACGGCCACAGGTCCCCCGGCCGACGACGTTCCGCCCGTCACGGGACGCGCCCCGCCGGGCGCCCCCGACCCCGAGTCGTTCAAGTCCGCGTTCTCCACCTACGAAGTCCGCGAGAACGACGGCGAAATCGTCTACCTCGGTGACCCGCTCGCGAACGAGCGCGAGATTCTGCGGGCCACCTACGACCGCTTCCGCGAGGCGGGCTACGACGTGTCCTTCGACCGCCGCACCGGCGAGTACGCCCTCGTCGCGGAGCCGCGCGACGAGAACGGCCGTGGCTTCTCGTGGCTCAACGCCGTTCTCTTCCTCGCCACCGTGGGAACGACGCTCTACTCGGGTGCGCTCTGGTACTACGTGTTCACGCGCCACGACGTGGGTGCGAACCCGCTGGGACTGCTCGACGCCCTCCCGTTCGTCGTGGGGGTGCTGGGCGTCCTCGGGATTCACGAACTCGGCCACTACGCGATGAGCCGCTACCACGGCGTCGAGGCGTCGCTCCCCTACTTCATCCCGATGTTGCCGCCGTTCGGGACGTGGGGCGCGGTGATACGGATGCAGGGCCACTTCCCCGACCGGAAGTCGCTGTTCGACGTCGGCGTCGCCGGACCGCTGGCCGGCCTCGTCGCCGCCGTCGTCGTCACCGCCGTCGGCCTGACGCTCCCGCCCATCACCGTCCCTGAGTCCATCCGCCAGTCCACGGACATGCTGACCATCCACTTCAGCTATCCGCCGCTGTTCCGCGCCGTCGCGTGGGCGATGGGCGAGCGACTCTCGTACGGGCCGACGAAGGCCGTCAATCCGATGGTGATGGGCGGCTGGATCGGGATGTTCGTCACCGTCCTCAATCTCCTCCCCGTCGGCCAACTCGACGGCGGCCACATGATGCGGGCGATGCTCGGCCCCAAACACGAGCGACTGGCGAAACTCGTGCCGCTCGCCCCCTTCGCCGTCGCGGCCTACGTCTACCTCGTGACGAACGCGACGGACTCGGTGGGCATCTGGGTGCTGTGGGGCCTCATCGCGACGGTGATGGTCCGCGTCGGCCCGGTGACGCCCGTCGCCGAGGACGCCCTCGACCGGAAGCGCGTCGCCCTCGGCGCCGTCACGTTCGTCCTCGGCGTCCTCTGCTTCACGCCGGTGCCCATCTCCATCTCGGCCTAACCGTGGGTGTAGCCCCGGTCCGGGAGGGCCTCGCCGTCCATCGTCACGCCCTCGGCCGTCACCTCGCCGACGACGGAGAGCGACACCGGACAGGCCGCCGTCGCCGCGTCGAGTCGCTCTGCGGGCACCGTGCAGACGAGTTCGAAGTCCTCGCCGAAGAACACGGAGAGTTCGCGACGCTCGGCGGCCGACTCCGCCACCTCACTCACGGCGTCGGCGACGGGAATCGCGTCCACGTCGACGGCGACCCCGCAGTCGCTCGCGGCCGCCAACTGGTGGACCGACCGGGCGAGGCCGTCGCTGGAGTCCATCATCGCCGTCGCGTGCGGGGCGAGCGCCCGGCCCGCGGCCACGCGCGGCGTGAACTGGAACAGGTCGTTGCCCCGGTCGGCGTCGCCGCGCTCGAAGTGCCGGAGTCCGGCGGCGCTCCGCCCGAGCGCCCCCGTCACGCAGAGTTTGTCTCCCGGCGTCGCGCCGTCGCGGCCCACCGGGTCGTCCGTCTCGCCCAGCGCCGTCGTCGCGACGGTGAACTCGGCGTGCGTGTCGAGGTCACCGCCAGCGTAGGTGGCGTCCACGGCGTCACAGACCTCGGTGGCGCCGTCGAGGAACGCCGCCAGCGGTTCTGCCTCGAACGCGGGCGCGGCGTAGACGGCGACGGCGGCCGTCGCGTCGGCCCCCATCGCGGCCACGTCGGAGAGCGAGGCGCCGACGGCGCGCCAGCCGGCGGTGTAGCGCGTCGTCCCGTCGGGGAAGTCCGTCGACTCGTGGAGCATGTCCGTCGTGACGACGGTGTCGCCGACGACGGCGGCGTCGTCACCGGCAGTCGGCACCGCGTCGCCGACGAGGGAGAGGGCGTCGCGTTCGTCCATGTGGGGCGACGGGCGCGGACGGGCAAAAGCCGCGGGGGTTTCGGGGCCGCGCTCGGCACACTAACGACGGTTTTAAACTGGTCGGGCGGGAACAGAACGGCATGGCAACCCTCTACGACGCTCCCACCGAGGAACTGGTGGAGGCCGTCGCCGACGAACTCGCGGACCGCGACGCAATCGAGGCCCCGGAGTGGGCCCAGTTCGCCAAGACAGGCCCGGACCGCGAACTCCCGCCCGAGCAGGACGACTTCTGGCAGCGCCGCACGGCCAGCATCCTCCGCAAGGTGGCCGTCGACGGTCCCGTCGGCGTCGAGCGCCTCTCCACGGAGTACGGCGGCACCAAGCGCGGCACGACGCGCTTCCGCGTCGCCCCGGACCGCGGCGCGGACGCCAGCGGCTCCATCATCCGGACGGCTCTCCAGCAACTGGAGGAGGAGGACCTCGTGAAACAGGAGGGCTCCGCGGGCCGCGTCGTCACCGCCGACGGTCGCAGCCTCCTCGACACGACGGCCGGCGAGGTCCTGAAGGACCTCGACCGTCCCGAACTCGAGCGCTACGCGTAACAGGCGAAATCGTTTTCCACCCGTAGCGGGTATCTTCTCTCATGAGCGAACGCGACGACGAAGAGCGTCTGGAGGAACTGCGAAAGCAGAAGATGCAGGAGATGCAGGAGCAGGCCGGCGGCGAAGGCAACGAGGCCGCACGCGAGGAGATGCAGGCCCAGCAGGAGGCCCAGAAGGACGCGATGCTCCGTCAGCATCTCACCGACGGCGCCCGCAAGCGCCTGAACACGGTGAAGATGAGTCGGCCCCAGTTCGCCGAACAGGCCGAGCAGCAGGTCCTCGCCCTCGCGCAGAGCGGTCGCGTGGAGGGGAAAGTCGACGAGGAACTGATGAAGGAGATTCTGCGCGAACTGACGCCCGACTCCAAGAGCTTCGACATCAGCCACCGCTGAGCCGTGCCCTCGCTGGCACTCCTGTACAGCGGCGGCAAGGATTCCTCGCTCGCGGCCCTGTTGCTCGACCCGTTCTACGACGTGACGCTCCGCCCCGCCACCTTCGGCGTCACAGACGACTACCGGTACGCGTGCGACGCCGCCGCGGCCCTCGGTTTCGACGTTGACCCGCTGGAACTCGACCGCTCCGTGGCCGAGACGGCCGTCGAGGAGATGGCGAGCGACGGCTACCCCCGCAACGGCATCCAGCGCGTCCACGACCACGCCCTCGAAACCGTCGCCGAAGGCGAGTTCGACGCCGTCGCTGACGGCACCAGACGCGACGACAGGGCGCCGACCGTCCCCCGCTCACGGGCACAGAGCCTCGAAGACAGACACTTCGTGGACTACGTCGCGCCCCTCGCGGGCTTCGGTCGGCACGCAATCGACGCGCTCGCCGACGCCGAACTCGCCGTCGAGAGTGGTCCCAGCGAGGACGTGGGCCGCGCCGACTACGAGGCAGAACTCCGCGCGCTGTTGGCCGACCGCCGTGACGAGAGCGCGGTGCGCGCGGTGTTCCCCGACCACGTCCAGAGCCGGGTCACCGGCCGGGCCGAGTAGATGACGGCGTTCCGCCTCGCCTACGACGGCCGCCCGTACAACGGCTTCCAGCGCCAACCCGACGTGCCGACGGTCGAGGACCGCCTCTTTGCCGCCTGCCGCGCGCTCGACGTCTGCGCCGACGAGCCCCGAAACTACACCGCCGCGGGCCGGACCGACCGCGGCGTCTCGGCGCTCGCCCAGACCGTCGCGTTCGACTGCCCCGACTGGCTCTCCCCGAGCGCGCTCAACAGCCACCTTCCCTCGTCCATCCGGGCGTGGGCCCGCGCCGACCCGCCAGCGGGCTTTCACGCGACCCACCACGCCCGACGCCGGACCTACGAGTACCATCTGTACGCGCCGGCGGCCGACCCGGACCGGGCGCGTGCGGCCCTCGACCGCCTCGCGGGGGGCCACGACTTCCACAACCTCACGCCCGACGAGACAGGGACGGTCCGGAGCCTCACCACCGACTGCCGTGCCGACGGCGACTTTCTGGTCGTCACCGTCTCGGCCGGCGGCTTCGCCCGCGAACTGGTGCGTCGCGTCGTCTCCCTCGTCGGCGCCGTCGCGGCGGGCGAGAGCGAGGTGACCCGCGTGGACCGCGTACTCGGCGAGACGCCGATTTCGGGGCCGGAGGGCGTCGCGGCCGCCCCGCCCGAACCGCTCGTACTCACCGACGTGACCTACGACGTGGACTTCGCCGTCGACGAGGACGCACTCGCGGATGCGCACGAACTGTTCGAGCGCCGGTTCGCCGCCGCGGCGACGGGCGCCCGCGTCGCGGCCACCATCCGGGACGGACTGCCGCGATGAGTGTGTTTTAATCGGGGGCGCTCCGTGGGCAAGCCATGAGCAGCGTCCCCGAACGCTCGGAGATCGACCGCGAGTACAAGTGGGCCCTCGACGGCGTCTTCGAGGACGTCGACGCATGGGAGGCCGAGTACGAGGCCGTCGAGGACCGCATCGCCGCACTTCGGGACCGGGAGACCGACCAGTTCGACGACGGCGCGGAACTCCTCGAAACGCTCGAACTGCGTGACGAGGTGATGCGCCGCGTCTCCACCGTCGCCGCCTACGCCCGGATGCGCTCGGACGAGGACACCCGCGATCAGGAGATGCAGGCGCTCTCGACCCGCGGCCGGGCGCTCTCCTCGGAGGCGTCGAGCGCCGCGAGTTTCATCGACCCCGCCGTCCAGTCGCTGTCCCGCGACGAACTCGACGCGATGATAGCGTCCACGGACGGCCTCGAAGAGTACGAACACTACCTCGACGACGTGATGCGCCTGAAGGCGCACACCCGCTCCGCCGAAGTCGAGGAACTCCTCTCGGAGTTGGGCGAGGTGCTGGGCGCCCCCGGCGACATCTACTCGATGCTGACCAACGCCGACATGACGTTCCCCGAGGTGGAAGACCCGGAGGGCGAGACGGTCGAAATCACCCAGTCGAACTTCACGACCCTGCTGAAGCGCCGGGACCGGCCGTTCCGACGGACCGTCCACGAGGCGTTCTACGACGAACTCGGCGAGGTGCGCAACACCATCGGCGCGTCGCTGAAGAACAGCGTCAAGTCCGACGTGAAGGTGGCGCGGGCACGCAACTACGACACCGCCCGCGCGGCGGCCATGGACGGCCCCAACATCCCCGTCGCAGTGTACGACAACCTCGTCGACACGGTGCGGACCAACCTCGACACCCTCCACCGCCACGCCGCCCTCAAGCGCGACGCCCTCGGCGTCGACGACTTGCAGATGTGGGACCTCTACGTGCCGATGGTGGAGTCCGAGAGCCCCACCGTCGAGTACGGCGAGGCCCGCGACTACGTGGTGGAGGCGTTTGCCCCCCTCGGCGAGGACTACCAGTCTCGCGTCGCGGACGGCCTCGACTCGCGGTGGGTCGACGTCTTCGAGAACCGCGGGAAGCGCTCGGGCGCCTACTCCGGTGGCACCTACGACACCCAGCCGTTCATCCTGATGAACTATCAGGAGGACATCTCCTCGATGTACACGCTGGCTCACGAACTCGGCCACTCGCTTCACTCCCAGTACACCAGCGAGAACCAGCCCTACATCTACAGCGACTACGAAATCTTCGTGGCCGAGGTGGCGTCGATGGTCAACGAGTCGCTGCTCACCCACCACCTGCTCGACACCGTCGAGGACGAGCGGTTCCGCCGGCACGTCCTCGACGAGTACCTCGAGCGCTTCCGCTCGACGCTGTTCCGACAGACGATGTTCGCGGACTTCGAGCACCGCATCCACTCCCTCGCGGAGGACGACGAAGCGCTGACGCCGGACCGACTCGACGAGGAGTACCGGGACCTGAAGGCGGAGTTCTACGAGCCAGCGGTGGTCGACGACCACATCGCCCGCGAGTGGATGCGCATCCCGCACTTCTACTACAACTACTACGTCTACCAGTACAGCACCGGCATCAGCGCGGCCGTGGCGCTCGCGGCCGACATCTACGAGGGCGACGACGGCGCCGCCGAGGACTACGTCGACTTCCTCACCCTCGGCTCCCGGGAGTACCCCCTCGAACTCCTGCGCGATGCGGGCGTCGACATGGCGTCGCCCGACCCCATCGAACGTGCCATCGGCGTCTACGACGACGCCCTCGACGAGATGGCGGCGCTGCTGGACTGAGTCGCAAGGCTTCGACCACCCAAAGGGCCTTTTGCCGTGGGGACGTAGGTTCGGGTAATGTCTCGCAGTCCCTCTCTGCCGGACCGCCCCACGCTGGATCTCGATCCAGACTTACCGCCGGAGGAGCGCCTCGACGCTCTCCGGGAACACTTCGCCGAAATCGTCCGCGTCAACGAACAGCTGTCCGACCGCCTCGACGGCGTGCAGTCCCGCCGCGAGGAACTCCACGAGCAAGTCGACCAGCTCCAGCGCGAGAACGAGTCGCTGAAGAGCGCCTCGCTGTACATCGCCACCGTCGAGGACGTCCTCGACGACGAGGTCATCATCAAACAGCACGGCAACAATCAGGAGGTCCTCACGGACGTCTCCCCCCAGATGCACGAGCGGCTGGAGGCCGGTGACCGCGTGACGGTCAACGACTCCTTCGCCGTGCAGTCCATCCTCGACGCCGAAACCGACGCCCGCGCGCAGGCGATGCAGGTCGAGGAGTCGCCGGAGGTCACCTACGACGACATCGGCGGTCTCACCGAACAACTGCGGGAGGTCCGAGAGACCGTCGAGGACCCCCTCGAGAACCCCGAGCAGTTCGACGACGTGGGCATCGAACCGCCGAGCGGCGTCCTCCTGCACGGGCCGCCGGGCACGGGGAAGACGATGATGGCGAAGGCCGTCGCGAACGAGACGGACGCCACGTTCATCAAGATGGCCGGCTCCGAACTCGTCCGGAAGTTCATCGGCGAGGGCTCCCGCCTCGTGCGCGACCTGTTCGAACTCGCCGCGGAGCGCGAACCGGCCATCGTCTTCATCGACGAAATCGACGCCATCGCGGCCAAGCGCACGGACTCGAAGACGTCGGGCGACGCGGAGGTCCAGCGCACGATGATGCAGTTGCTCTCCGAGATGGACGGCTTCGAGGAACGCGGCGAGGTGCGCATCATCGCCGCCACCAACCGCTTCGACATGCTCGACCGCGCCATCCTCCGCCCCGGCCGCTTCGACCGCCTCATCGAGGTCCCCGAACCCGACCGAGAGGGCCGCCGGCACATCCTCGAAATCCACGCCGCCGACATGAACGTCGACGAGGTGGACTACGACCTGCTGGCCCGCCGCACGGAGGGCTTCAGCGGCGCCGACGTGGCGAGTCTCGCCACCGAGGCCGGCATGTTCGCCATCCGCGACGGCCGCGAGGAGGTCCGCACGGAGGACTTCCTCGACGCACTTGAGAAGGTGACCGAGGAGGAGTCCGAGGTGTCCTCGGACTACATCCGCTAACCGACGCGCCTTTTTGCGACGCGCCCCCCGTTCTCCTATGGGCACGATTCACGTCGCCAGCGGCGCCGGCACCGGGCCGACGGCGATGGCGTCCTACGACGCCGCCCTCGCCGACGCCGGCGTCGAGAACTACAACCTCGTCGCCGTCTCCTCTGTCGTTCCCGCCGACGCCGAGGTGCGGACCGTCGCCGAGGCGCCCGACTTGGGGCCGGTCGGCGGCCGCCTCACCGTCGTCGAGGCTCGCGCCACCGTCGCCGGCCCGGGGAGCGCCGGCGCCGCGCTCGGCTGGTCTCGAACCCCGAGCGGTGAGGGCCTCTTCTACGAGTCCGGCGGCGTCGGCGGCACCGAGGCCAATCCCGACGCGCAGGCCGCCGAGCGAGTCCGGAACGGTCTCGCGGCGGGCCTCGACCTCCGCGACTGGGACGGCGACGACCCGACCGTCGAGACGCAACGCGCCGTCGCATCTGACGGCCACCACGCCACCGCCGTCGTCGTCGCCGCCTACGGCGAGGCCGACCCCATCTGCTGACCGCGAAATCCGAGGCGGGCTAAAGGCTTATGCGTCACCGTCCGCTATCGGGGGTATGTCCTACGAACGCTCGCCGGGCCGCCAGACCGTCGCCGGGACCGACGCGTCGCTGACGCCGGAACAGCGGCGCTCCCTCCGCCGGAGTGCTGCCACCGTCGCGGCGCGGACCCGTGACTACCTCCCCGGTGAGTTCGCAATCGGCACGGAACTCGCTCCCCGTGCGGATGGGGTTCGGGCCTACGTCGCCGTCCGGCCACCGCTCGGTCAGCCGGTGACCGCCGGCTTCGAACCGGACTTCGACGACGAACCGCTTCTGGACGACGACACTCGCGACGAGGTGGCCCGCGGCCTCGCGGCCAGCGCCGCCCTGCAGGTCAAGCAGGCGATGGCCGAGGACGACCGGGACCCCGTCGCCCGATAATCAGCCGCTAATTCTCTCGCCTCCCCGGCCAGTGCCGGGCGGGGCGCCGAACAGCGCGTACGCGACCAGAAGCGACGCCAGCAGACTGCCGACCGCGACGCTCTCGCGGAGCGACGCCCCGACGGCGTGGCCGCCGAGCGTGCCCAACACGAGCATGAGCGGTATCGCCGCTAGCACGGCGTCGTACCGGCTCCCGGGCAGTACAGCACCGCCGTTGTGGGGTCTCGTGACGGGCATCGAACTCACCTATACGTTACTACGTGGTTTTCCGACTTATATTTTGACGGTGGCTTCAACTGGCCCGCGCCCGTCAGACCCTCACAGCCATGCGCCCCGTGTACGAGTTCGAGGGGCTCACCGGCGTCGTCGGCGCCGTCGCAGGACTCACCGGTATCGCGCTCGTCGCACTCGGCGGCGTCGGCCTGTTCAGCGCCGTCGGCGGGGGTCAGGTCTACCTCTCGCTCTTCGTCGTCGCCGTCGGGACGGTGCTGTTCGCGGGCGGACATCACGTCGTCGCCGTGGACCCGCGACCGCTTCTGCTGGACGGCATCGCGACTGTCTGGTTCGTCGTGACGCCGGTGCTTCTGCTTCTGGGCGGCCCACTGCTCGTCGAATCGGGTGGACTCGTTGGCGCGCTCTTCGTCCTCGGACCCGCGGCGCTGCTCGCCGTCCTCTGGCGGCCGCTGCTCACCGTCTGGGTCGCCCTGTTGACGTTCCCCGTCGCCGTCCTCGCGGCGGCGACCCGGCCAGCCCATCCGACGCTGTTTCGGCTGTGGGACAAGGTGTGGGCGGCCGTTCGCCGCCCCTTCGACTGACTACTTCCCCCAGAACGGGTCTCGGTTCCGCCGCTTCTCCAGATACTGCGTCAGCGCTTCCAACTCGTCGGCGGGAATCTCGTCGGTGAGTTCCTGTTCGAGGACGCGGGCGTGTTTCTCGGGCAGGTCCACCCACAGTTCGTCGCCCTCCTCGATTTGCCGCCCGACGGTGGGGCCCTCGATGGCGGCACTGACGCGTTCGCCGGCCCGGGCCTCCTCGACGTCCTCGCCCTGATTCTGGATGCCGTTGACGTGGCCGACGCGGGTCGGCTCGCCGTCCTCGAACGAGGCGACGGGGACGTTTCGCTTCAGCGTGCCCGACATGATTTCGACGCCGACGACTGCGGGGTCGGACTGCCGGAACGTGTGGTCGGGGAGAATGCGGAAGCGCGCGGGGCGCACGACGTTGTCGATGACGGCCTCGCGCTGTTCGCGTTCGATGGCCTCGACGAACCCCTCGTAGTCCTCGACGAGTTGATAAATCACGTCGTCGGTGAACACCTCCACGTCGCTCTCGGTGGCGCGGCGCTCCGCGTCGGGGAGCGTCTCGACGTTGAAGCCGAGGATGACGCGCTGGGTCTCCTCCTCGATGGTGCTGGCGATGCTCACGTCGCGGGGCGCCACGTCGCCCACCTCGGCGCGCATGATGGGCACCTCTGCCTCTTCGAGAGCGTTCGCGATGGCTTCGAGGCTCCCGAGCGTGTCGGCCTTGACGACGACGCCCTCCTCCTCCGTCTCGACTTCGATGGCAGCGAGTTCGCTCCGGACGGCTTCGATGACGTCGTCGAGGTCCCGGCCGCCGACGACCCGGACGGGCGCGCCGGCCATCGCGTCTTCGAGGTCCGGGGCGGCGATTTTCACGCCGTTCGCCGCCGAGACGGTGTCGACGCTCTCGAAGCGGCTCTCGGTCCGAATCTCGGCCAGCGGCTTCGGCTTCAACAGCGCCCGCACGTCCGTCACGATGGGGTCCTCGGCGCCCCCGACGACGATTTGGTCGTCCTCCTCGATGGTGCCGTCGTAGAGAATCACGTCGAGGGTGGTGCCGAAGCCTCGCTCCTCGGTGACTTCGAGGACGGTCCCCGCACCCGGCCCGGACACGTCGATTTCCATCTCCTCGCGCATGTAGCGCTGGGAGAGCCCCATCAGCACGGTGAGCAGGTCCGGAACGCCCTCGCCCGTCTCGGCGCTCACCGGCACGACGCCGACGTTGGCTTGGAAGTCCTGCACGCGCCAGTAGAAGTCCGCGGAGAAGCCCGCGTCCGAGAGGTCGCCGATGATCTCGTACAGCAGTTCGTCCACCTGTCCGCGCACCCGGTCGCTCTGGCCCTCGTAGGAGGGCTTGATGGGCGAGTCGGGGTTCGGGTTCCATCCCGGCACGGTGTCCACCTTGTTCGCGGCGACCACGAACGGCGTCTCCGTGCGCTTGAGGATGTCGACGGCCTCGTGGGTCTGGGGCTGGAAGCCGTCGTTCACGTCCACGACGAGGATGGCGATGTCCGCCAGCGCG
>JBDGTS010000004.1:0-22560 GCA_042216675.1 Halobacteriaceae archaeon
GAATCTGCCATGCCGGTTCGCTCACTTCGTTCGCTGCACGGGCGTGGCGGGATTCGAACCCGCGATCGAGAGGTTAGGAACCTCTCGCCCTGTCCGCTAGGCCACACGCCCCGAGTCGAAACGACGCGGGACGCCGGAAAAACAGTTACTCTTGGCTCGTCGAGTCGGAGTCGGTCGAGGTGGTGTCGGTGACCGACGTGTCGGATTCGACGGTCTGCTCGACGTCCTGCGCCGCCTCGTTCACCGTCTCGGAGGCGTCCTGACGCACTTCCTGCAGTTCCTGTTCGATCTCTTCTCGGCCGCGCTGGAACTCACCGAGGGCCTGCCCCGTCGAGCGCGCGAGCTTGGGGATTTTGTTGGCGCCGAACAGCAGCACTGCGATCAACAGCACCAGCACGATTTCCGGCGTCCCCAGGGTGCCGATGAACAGCGGTAGGTCAAGTCCCATCTCTACGCTTTCGTAGCCCGGTGCCAGTTATAGGCCTTTTGCCTCTTTTGACTGTCTGACACGAGGTCACCGGAAGACGGTGTTCGGACGCCTCACGCGCCCGATTTCCGCGCCGAGCATCGAGCGTAACGACTTTGAGACGGTCGCCCGAACATGTGCCCACGATGGTACGCGAAGGCGACGCTGCGCCCGACTTCACGGCACCGCTCGCACACGACGACGACGAGGTCACGCCGTTCACGCTCTCGGACCACCTCGACGAGGCCCCCCTCGTGCTGGCGTTCTTCCCCGGCGCGTTCACGGGCCCCTGCACGTCCGAGATGAACACGTGGGAGAGCCGACTCGACGAACTGGACGCCGAGGACGCCTCGATTTACGGCGTCAGCGTCGACACGCCGTTCGCGCTGAACGAGTTCCGCGACGTCGAGGGAATCTCCTTCGGCCTCGTCAGCGACACGAACAAGGAGATCATCGACGCCTATGACGTCGAAATCGACTTCGCGGACATGGGCTACTACGGCGTCGCGAACCGCGCTATCTTCGTCCTCGACGCCGACGGCGTCGTGCAGTACGCGTGGGAAGCCGACGAACCCGGCACCGAACCGGACTACGACGAGGTCATCGACGCCCTCGCCGACATCTGAGGCGGCCGAGGCTTTTTCTCCGCGCCGCCCCTCGGTTCGGGCATGAGCGACACCCAGTCAGAGGACGTCGGCGCGGGCGACAGACACTACGTCCCCGAGGCCGACCACGCCTTCCCGGCCGACCGGGCCAACGAGGTCCTCGCGTTTCTCGCCGAGGACCCCGAGGTGCAGGCGTACCTCGAGGCCCAGAACGTCAACCCCGTGGACAGACTGGGGTACAACGACCACGGCGCCAAGCACATCGAAATCGTGCGCAACCGCGCGCTCTGTCTCTACGACCTGCTGAAGGCGGGCGGCGTCGCGTTCGACGCGGCCGAACAGGGCCTCGACGAGGCGGACGAGGCGGTCATCATCGCCCTCGCGGCGACGCTCCACGACATCGGCCACATCGTCCACCGTGACGACCACGCCTACTGGTCGATTCCCCTCGCCGCAGACGTCCTCGACCGCATCCTGCCGGAGTTCTACGACGCGCCCGACACGGTGCGGGTCAAGGCCGAAGTCCTACACGCCATCCTCTGTCACCACACCGAGGAGGACCCACTCACCGCCGAGGCGGGCGTCATCCGCATCGCCGACGGCCTCGACATGGAGCGTGGCCGCTCGCGCATTCCCTACGCGGAGGGGAGCCGCGGCATCAACACCATCTCCAGTCAGGCCATCGAGCGCGTCAGCCTGCAACCCGGCGACGAGACGCCCGTCCTCGTGGAAATCGAGATGCGAAACGCCGCCGGCGTGTATCAGGTGGACAACCTCCTGAAGGAGAAACTCCGCGACTCCGGGCTTGCGGAGTACGTCACCATCGTCGGCCTGAACACCAGCACCGACGAGAACCAGTTGGTCGAGCGCATCGAACTGTAGCCGGCAATCACGCCCGGAAGCCGCGCCCTCAAGCGCGCCCTCGTCAAACGGCGCGCCAGTGAGCAACCTCGCGCTCTTCCGGGACCGCGAGTTCCTCGCGCTGGCGGGCACGGCGTTCGCCCGGAGCCAAGCGTACTCGACGATTCTCATCGCCTTGGCGCTGTACGCCGACCTGTTCAACACCTCCGGCGTCGTCGAGGGGCTGTTCGGGACGGGGTTCGCCCTCGTGCAGTTGCTCATCGTCCTCCCACTCGGGCGCGCGGTGGACACCGGCAACGCCAAGCGCTACCTGCTCGCGGGCCTCGCGCTGAACGTCGTCGTCTTCTTCGGCTTCCTGCTGGTGACGAGTCCCACCGACATCGTCCTCGTCCGCGTCGTGCAGGGCCTCGCGGCTAGCGTCCTCTGGGTGACTGGCTCCTCCGTCGTGGGGGAAATCAGCCCCGAGGGGTCCCGGGGCCGGTGGCTCGGCACCTACAATCAGGTGGGGGCGTTCTCCAGTCTCGCCGGCGACGTGGTGGGTGGCTATCTCCTCCACGTCCACGGCTTCTCGTTCACCTACGTCGTCCTCGCCGGCATCACGGTGGCGGCGTTCGTTCTCGTGTTGGGCTTCCTGCGCACGAACCCCGGCGGGCAGATGGACCCCGAGGACGCCACGCACGTCGAGACGATCCGGGACCTGCTCAATCAGCGGATGGTGCGCTCGCTCGTTCTGTTCCGCGTGGCGTTCAGCGTCGGCAAGATGGCTGTCATCATCTTCCTCCCCATCTACGCCCGCAAGGAGTTCGGCATCAACGCCTTCGCCATCGGCGGCATCCTCGCGGGCGGCAAACTCACGAAGTCGCTCCTGCAGGGCTACGTCGGCGACGTGACCGACCGCTCGGGCGCGCGCCACCGCTTCGTCGTCGCCGGTGCGCTCCTGTACGCCGTCGGCGTCGCGCTCATCCCGATGGCGGGCCCGGTGAACGCCGCCGTCGGCGACATCTCAGTTCGGGCGCTCGGCCGCGGGCTGACCGTCTCGGGCGCGTTCGCGTCGATGTTCGTCTCCTTCGGGATTCTCGGCGTCGCCGACAGCCTCCGCCTTCCCGCCAGCATGGCACTCTTCGTCGAGGAGGGCGAGGCGTTCGACTCCGTCGCCAGCAGTATGTCGCTTCGCTCCATCTCGTGGAAGTTCGGACAGGTCGCCGGACCCGTCACGATCGGGTTGGTGCGGGACGTGGTGTCGTGGCTCTGGGCGTTCTGGGTCGCCTCGGGACTGGTCCTCGTCGCCACCGCCATCTTCCTGCTCTCGCATCGCCGAGGCGCGATTCCGGCGCGGGACCCCGCCCCCGACCCGGGTGACTGACCACAAGGTTTTGTGCCCGCCCCGCGCGGGGACCGGTATGGCACGCATCGCAGTCACCGGCGCCGCCGGGAGCGTCGGCCGCACGACGCTCGCGGCCTTCGAGGACACCGACCACGACGTGACGCCCGTCACGCACCGCGAACGGGACCTCGACTCCATCGTGTTGGAAGTCGAGGACCGCGACGCCGTCGCCGACGCCCTCGCCGGCCACGACGCCGTCATCCACCTCGCGGGCAACCCCTCGCCCGACGCGGAGTGGGACGGGGTGCTCGGTCCGAACGTCGACGGCACGTACAGCGTCTACGAGGCGGCCGTCGAACACGGCCTCGATAGGGTCGTCTTCGCGAGTACCAACCACGTCCACCAGTACTACAACGCCGACGACCCCGAGCGGCCGGAGTCGCTGGTCGAGCGACCACGGGCCGTCGCGCCCGACGAACCCGCGCGGCCGGACTCCTACTACGCCGTCTCGAAAGTCGCGGGCGAGGCGCTTGGCACCCACTACGCCGATAAACACGGCGTCGAGGTGGTGAACCTCCGCATCGGGTGGCTCCTCTCGCCCGAGGAACTCCGCGAGGAACAGACCGAGGACGAGAGTCACGCCCGGTACGCCCGGGCGATGTGGCTCAGCCCGCGGGACTGTCGTCACGCGATGCGCCGGGCGGTCGAGGCGGACCTGCCGGAGAACCCGCTCTCGGTGAATCTCACCTCCGCGAACCGCGAGCACTACCTCTCGCTGACGAAGACCCGTCGCGCCCTCGACTACGCGCCCCGCGACGACTCAGCGGAGACGCTCGATTTGTAGGCGTCGGGGTGGAGATGCGCCGCCAACCACTCGATGCCGTCAACGAGCGACGGACTCGGCTGATTGAAGTGGTCGTCGCGCGCGACGTGGACGGCGCCCCGTTCGACGGCGGGGACGTCCCACCCACGCTCCGTCATCGATTCGGGGGCCACCGCCTCGCCCTCGCCGCAGACGTGGAGGACGACGTGCGCCGGGGCGGCGGCCTCGACCCTCGATTGGTCGACTTCGCGCGACCGCTCTCCCGCCTCGACGAACGGGTAGCGCCCGCCGGCCGCCCGGACCACGTCGGGAACCCAGTTCCCCGCCACCATCGGCGGGTCCTGCCACTCCTCACAGTAGACGACCGGTCGCTCGCGTCCGGCGACGGCGTCCTCGACGGCCGCGATTCGCGCTCTGCAGTCCGCCGCGAGGTCGCGCGCCCGGTCGCCGAGTCCCGCCGCGGCCCCGACCGCCGTCATCGCGTCGAGAGCCTCGTCGAGCGTCGCCGGTTCGACGTGACACGTATCGAAGCCACGTTCTCGCAGGTCCGCGTGAATCTCTGCCTGCAGGGGGTCGGCCGTCACCACGAGGTCCGGGTCGCGGGCGGCGACGGCGTCGTAGTCGGGCGTCAGCCACCCGCCGACGCTCGGCGCGTCGGCGTCACAGTGGTCGGTGACGCCCACGAGCCGGTCCGCGGCGTCGAGTGCCACGAGCGTCGCCGTCGCACTCGGCGCCAAGGAGACGATTCGGTCGCTCATCTCAGAACTGCGGCATCACTTCGTCGCCGAACAGTTCCATGCCGCGCGTCTCGGGATAGTCCACGAACATCAGTTGGAGTTTCTCGAAGCCGAGCGCCCGAATCTCCTCGATTTCGGCCGCCACCTCCGCGGGCGTGCCGACGAGGAACTGCCCCTTCTCGCGGGCGTCCTCGGGACCGGAGAGGTCCTCGTCCATGTCCGACTCCTCGCCCCACGGGAGCGGGAAGACGCGGTCCGCGACGTCCTCGACGGTCTGTTGGTCCTCCCGGACGAGGACGTGGGCGAGCCACGACCGCTCCACGTCGTCGGGGTCCCGCCCCTCCTCGCGGAGGTACTCGTCGAACTTCTCGGCCTTGAACTCGATGGGCGGACCGCGGTTGCGCGCGCTGATTTCGACGTTCCACTCGTCGGCGTGGCGGGCGGCGAGGCGGAGCATCCGGGGCCCCGCGCCGCCGATGACGATTGGCGGGCCGCCGTCCTGTGCGGGTTTGGGTTCGTTGAACGCGTCCTCGATTCGGTAGTGGTCGCCCGCGAAGTCGGGGGCGTCCTCGGTGAACATCGCCTCACAGACCTGCAGGCCCTCTTCGAGCATGTCGATGCGCGTGTTCACGTCGGGGAAGTCGTAGCCGTAGGCGGCGTGTTCCTCCTCGTGCCACCCCGCCCCGAGGCCGAGGCGGAGGCGCCCGCCGGAGAGGTTGTCCACCGTCGTCGCCATCTTCGCGAGGAGCGCCGGATTGCGGTACGTGATGGACCCGACGAGGGGGCCGATGTCTACGTCGTCCGTTCGCTCGGCGACGGCGGAGAGGAACGTCCACACCTCGTACTCCTGTTTCTTCGGGCCGAGCATGAAGTGGTCGGGCGCCCAGATGCCGCCCATCCCCACGTCTTCGGCCACGTCGACGGCGCGCATCGTCGTCTCGCGGTCGAGGTCGTCCACCAGCGGATAGTCGCGGTGGACGCCGGCCCCGGCGTACGCGGGGGCCATGAGGTCGAACTGCATACGAAAACCGACCGGCACCACTGCCTAAGCGTTTGTGGTGTCCACGACGACGCGCCCGACGCGTTCGTCGCTGTCGCGAACGAGGTCCACGCCGTCCTGCACGTCGTCGAGGCTCACCTCGTGTGTGAGCGTCGGCGAGACGTCCACGGTGTCGCGCCCGAGGAGCGTCAGCACCTCCTGCAGTTCCGAGCGCCGATGGTCGCCGGACACGCGGAGTTGCCCCTCGCGCACGTCGTCGAAGCCGACGCTGATGTCCTCCGTCTGGATGCCGACGCTGACGACGGTGCCGGACTCGTAGCTGTTTGCCCCGTTGACGGCGTCGACGGCGTCCGCCATCGCATCGGGCGACCCCGAGCACTCGACGGCGACGTCAGCGCCCCACCCGTCCGTCGCCGCGGCGATGCGGTCGAGAACGTCGTGACGCTCCGGGTTGAGGGTCAGGTCGGCCCCGTACTCGACGGCGGCGTCGAGTTGGGCGTCCTGTACGTCCACGGCGACGACCTGACTCGCGCCCCGGACAGTCGCCCACAGCACCGCGTGGAGGCCCACGCCGCCCGCGCCGAACACGACGACGGAGTCGCCGGGCGTCACGTCTGCGCGTTCGAGAGCGTGGTACCCCGTCGCCACCGCACAGCCAGCGACTGCCCCCTCGGCGACGGAGACGCTGTCGGGCAGTGCCAGCACCGACCGCTCGGGGACGGCGACGTACTCGGCGAAGGTGCCGTCGACGTGGTGGCCCACGGAGTCGCGGTTGCGACAGCGGTTGTCGTTGCCCCGCGAGCAGGGCCGGCAGGTGCCACAGGACTCGATGTAGTGAATGGCGACTCGGTCGCCCGTCTCGACGGACGCCACGGCGTCGCCGACGGCGCTGACGACGCCCGCGCCCTCGTGGCCCAGCGTGATGGGTGCCGTCGCGGGCGCTGTCTTGCCGTCCAGATAGTTCACGTCGCTTCCGCAGATGCTCGCCGCCTGCACGTCGACGAGTACCTCGTCGCTCCCGATGCTCGGTCGTTCGACGTCCTCGACGCGCAAGTCGCCGACGCCGTGGAACCGCGCGGCTCTCATACGTGCCCGCTCGGCGGGCAGTCAATTAACCGCTGGGGTCACCCGGTACGTCTCGCCTGCCGTCGTGTCGAAGACGAGCGCACCGTCCTCGCGTGCGGCGGCCACGCTCTCGCCGCCGTCCGTCTCGACGGCGAGTTCGGGGTCGGCCCGGACCCGACAGCGCTCGCCGGATCCGGAGCGAAGTTCCGCCTCGTCCAGCGTCCCATCGGACCACGCCACGTCCACCTCGAAGTCGCCGCGGGCGCGCAGACCCGAGACGGACCCCTCGCCCCACGCGTCGGGGAGCGCCGGCAGCAGACGAATCGTCCCGGCGTGGCTCCCGACGAGCATCTCCGCGACGCCCGCGGTGCCGCCGAAGTTACCGTCGATTTGGAACGGCGGGTGAAGGTCGAAGAGGTTCGGTGCGGTGGACTCGACGAGCAGTTTCCGAACGTGGTCGTGGGCGCGTTCGCCGTCACCGTGTCGAGCGAACTGGTTTATCGTCCACGCGGCGCTCCACCCGGTGTGCCCGCCGCCGTGGTCGAGGCGCCGTTCGAGCGACGTGCGCGCCGCGTCGGCGAGGTCGGGCGTGTCGCGCGGCGTGATCTGGTCGCTCGGGTGGAGCCCGTAGAGATGGGAGATGTGGCGGTGGCCGGGGTCCGCCTCCTCGTAGTCGCGTATCCACTCCTGCAGTTGGCCATCGGCGCCGATTTGCATCGGTGGCAAGCGCTCGCGCGCGGCCAGCAGTTCTTCGTGGAACGACTCGGCGACGCCGAGAATCTCCGCCGCGGCCGCGCAGTGGTCGAACAGGTCCCGCACCAACTGCACGTCCATCGTCGGCGCGTAGGTGACGGCGGCCTCCTGTCCGTCCGCGGTGACGTACGTGTTCTCGGGCGACATCGAGGGCGCGGTGACGAGGCAGTCCTCCGTGGGGTGTTCGACGAGGAAGTCGAGGACGAACGCGCTCGCCTCGCGCAGGATTGGGTACGCCGTCTGCCGGAGATACTGCTCGTCTCGGGTGAACGCGTAGTGGTCCCAGACGAGACGGGAGAGCCACGCGGGTGCCATCGGCCAGAGGCCCCACCGTGCGCCGTCGACGGGCGCCACGCTCCGCCAGAGGTCGGAGTTGTGGTGAGCGACGAAGCCGTCACAACCGTAGTGAGTTTCGGCCGCTTCCCGGCCCGGCCCCCGGAGTTCGTCCACGAAGTCGTACAGCGGCTCGGCACACTCCGCGAGGTTCGTCTGGACCGCCGGCCAGTAGTTCATCTCCAGATTGACGTTCAGCGTGTAGCCGCTGTTCCACGGGGGCTCGAACTCCTGATTCCAGACGCCCTGCAGAGTTGCGGGTTCCGTACCGGGCCGAGAGCTGCCGAGCAGCAGATAACGGCCGAACTGGAAGTAGAGCGCCGCGAGGTGCGGGTCCTCCGCGCCGTCGGCGACGCGTTCGAGTCGCTCGTCGGTCGGCAGGTCCACGGGGTCCCCGAGGTCCAGTTCGACCCGCTCGAACAGCGCGCGGTGGTCGGCGACGTGGGCGCGCCGCACGTCGCCGTACGGGCGAGCGCAGGCGGTTTCGAGGACGTCCTCGCAGGCGGCGGTGGGGTCCTCGGTTTCGTGTCCGGTGAAGCCCGTGAGGACGACGGTGACGCTGTCGGCGCCCGTCACCGCGATGGCCCCGTCCTCGGCAGTCACGGCGCCCCCCGGCGCGTCGACGCGGGCCTGTGCCTCGAAGCGCATCCCCCACCCGCCTTCGCCCCTGTCACCGTCGGAGGGCGGGTCGGAAATCGACCCCCGGAGATACACCGTGTCCGCGACGGCCGCGGCCTGCGCGTCGCGTTCACGGGCGAGGCGCACCGTCGCGTCCACGTCGTCGGGGCCGTCGGCTGTGAGGCGGACGACGATGGCGTCGTCAGGCGCCGAGACGAGGTACTCGCGGACGTACGTCGTCCCCTCGTGGTCGTAGCGGACGCGCTTGACGCCCGCCGCGAGGTCGAGTTCCCGGCGGTAGTCCGTCACGTCACCGTGGCCCACGTCGATTGTGAGGTCGCCGAACGTCTGGTACGGCCGCAGTCGCATCGGATCGCCCATCAACTTCTCCTCGGCGAGCGACTGCGCGGCCGCCACTTCGCCGTCGAAGAGCAGTTCGCGCACCGCGTCCAGATGCTCGCGGGCGACGGGGGTCGTCCGGTCCTCGTGGCCGCCGGCCCACAGCGTGTCGGCGTTGAACTGGACCCGGTCGGTGTCGGGGTCCCCGAACGCCATCGCGCCGAGGCGGCCGTTCCCGAGCGGGAGGGCCTCCAGCCACTCCGACGCGGGGGCGTCGTACCACGTCGTCGTGTGGGGGTCGAACATACTCCCGGATGGCGCACTGGCCGCTTAACTGTCCGGGGTCAGCGGAGGGCTTCGGGTTGCACGACGCCCGGCCGATCGAGGTCGAGTCTGTCGCCGACTTTCGCGCGTTCGAGCACCCGCGGGTGGACGTGGGAGGTGACGTGTTCGTGGAGGACTTTCGGGTCGGCGTCCATTCCCTTCCACATGTCCCAGTGTGTGGGGACCAGACGGTCGAGTTCGAGGGCGTTCGCCGCCTCGACGACCTGATTCTCGTTCATGTACCACTCCGTGCGGCGCACCGCGTCCTCGCCGGGGAACGCGATGTGGCCGATCGAGCCGTAGGCCAACGCGCCCACGTCGAGGTCGAACTCCGCGCCGATTTCGGCGAAGTCCGGCGCGGGTCTGCTGTCGCCGGCGTGGAAGAACGTCCCCGACGCGTGCTCGAAGACGTAGGACACCGGTTCCTCGGCGTCGGGGTCGGCCGCACCGCGAACGTGGACCACGAAGTCGCCGATGGGGATGTCCTCGCCGACGGCCACGGTCCGACGTTGTTCCGCCGGCGCGCGGGCGTCGCCGTCGTAGTCGCGGGCGTCGGAGAAGCAGGCGCCCGGCGCGTGAAGGGTGGCGTCGAGGTCCTCGACCAACGGCCCGTAGGAGGGCGGGTGGAAGTGGTCGATGTGTTCGTGGGTCGCGAAGACGGCGTCACAGTCGGTGGCCGCCGCGGGGTCGACGGGCACCGGGAGCATCCGGACGGTGTTCGGCGGGTCGCCGTCGCCGAAGTACGGGTCGACGTAGATTGTCGTCTCCCCGGACCGCAGGACGAAGCCGTTACAGCCGAGGTACCAGACGGCGACGCCGTCCGGGTCGGCGGCCTCCACCTCCTCGCGGACGAACCAGTCGCCCCACGTCGCGTGAACCATGCTGAACCGTCAGTCGAGCGACGGCTTAAATCGTCGGGCCGGGTTGCGGGGCTGAATCGGCCGCACGCGGCCTCGCTCGGCCGGAGCGGGCACGACGAGGCAAGCGAGGACGACACCGTAAAGAAGGTAGGCCTGTGTCCTGTCTATCCGCATATGCCGGAAGCGTTCCGCAACTACGTCGGCGGTGACTGGGTCGAATCAGAGACAGGCGAGACGTTCGAGGTGTTGAACCCCGCGGACACGAGCGAGGTCGCCGCGGAGTATCAGGAGTCGAACCGAGCGGACGCGAAGGCGGCCGTCGAGGCGGCGAACGCCGCCGAGGACGAGTGGGCCGACACGCCCGCGCCCCAGCGCGGGGCCATCCTCAACGAGGCCGCGAAGATTCTCGACGACCGGAAGGACGAACTGACAGAGATGCTCTCCCACGAGGAGGGCAAGACGCTCGCCGAGGCCGGCGGCGAGGTTCAGCGTGCCATCGACATCTTCTACTACTACGCACAGAAGGCGCTGGACTTCGGCGGCACGGTCAAGGCCGCGAGCGGTCCCGACACGAACCTCAAGACGCGGAAAGAGCCGCTGGGAACCGTCGGTCTCATCACCCCGTGGAACTACCCCATCGCCATCCCGGCGTGGAAGCTCGCCCCCGCGCTGGCGACGGGCAACACCGTCGTCCTGAAGCCCGCGACGGCCGCGCCCGGCGTCAGCCGCGCGCTCTTCGAGGCCCTCGACGACGCGGGCCTCCCCGACGGCGTCGCCAACTGGGTTTCGGGCCCCGGAAGCAAGGTCGGTGACGTGTTCATCACGCACGACGACATCGACGGCGTCTCCTTCACCGGCTCCTCGGAAGTCGGTCACATGGTGTACGAGGACGCCACGGACGGCATGAAGCGCGTCCAGTGTGAGATGGGCGGCAAGAACCCGACCATCGTCTCGGACACCGCCGACGTCGAGGAGGCGGCCGAAATCGTCGCGAACGGCGCCTTCGGCGTCACCGGGCAGGCCTGTACCGCCTGTTCCCGCGCCATCGTCTACGAGGACGTGTACGACGAGTTCGTCGAGGCCCTCGTCGACGAGGCCGCGGCCATCGACATCGGCCCCGGTCTGGAGGACCCGGGCATGGGCCCCCACGTCACCGAGAGCGAACTGGAGGGCACCCTCGACTACATCGAGGTCGGCGAGAACGAGGGCGCCACTCTCGCGTTCGGCGGCGAGGAACTCACCGACGGCGAGTACGCCGACGGCTACTACGTCGAGCCGACGGTGTTCACCGACGTGGAACGCGACATGCGCATCGCACAGGAGGAGATATTCGGGCCGGTCGTGGGCGTCATCTCCGTCTCCGGCTTCGAGGAGGCCATGGACGTCGCCAACGACGTGAACTACGGTCTCTCCTCCTCCATCGTCACGCAGGACGTCACCGAGGCCAACACGTTCGTCGACGACATCGAGGCCGGCGTCGCCAAGGTCAACGACAAGACGACGGGCCTCGAACTCCACGTGCCCTTCGGCGGCTACAAGGACTCCTCGACCAACACCTACCGCGAGCAGGGTGACGAGGGCATGGAGTTCTTCACCAGCACGAAAACCGTCTACGAGAACTACTGACTCGACGGTCGGTAGTTTTCCGCCGCATCTCCTTGCTGTCTGTCGATTCTCCGTCGCGGAGACTCCTTGCACAAACGCCGCATTTAAGCCACGCGCTCCCGAATGATTTTACATGTCGTCCATCGAACTCACGCCCAGCCAGAAGACAATTCTCACGGCGCTCGTGAATCTCTACGGGGAACGCGAGGAGGCCGTGAAGGGGGAGGCCATCGCGGACCAAGTCGACCGCAATCCGGGGACGATTCGGAACCAGATGCAGTCGCTGAAGGCGCTCCAACTCGTCGAGGGCGTCCCCGGCCCGAAGGGTGGCTACAAGCCCACCGCGAACGCCTACGAGGCGCTCGACATTCAGGAACTGGACCGCGCCGCACAGGTTCCCCTGTTTCACAACGCTGAGCGCGTCGAGGACGTGAACGTCGACGAAATCGGCTTCACGAGCGTCCACCACCCCGACCTCTGTCGCGCGGAGATTCACGTCCGCGGCTCCGTCCGCGACTTCCACGAGGGCGACGACATCACGGTCGGACCCACCCCGCTCTCGAACCTCGTCGTGGAGGGCGTCCTCGACGGCAAGGACGACACCAACAACATCCTCATTCTGAAAATCGACCGGATGGAGGCTCCTGCCGGCGGCGACGGGCACTGAGAACGGTTCACATGCACGCGGCGAAATGAAAACCATTTGTACCGGAGGCCCACGAAGGATGAACACATGCCACCCAAAGTCGTCGTTCTCGGGGCCGGATACGCGGGTGCGAGCGCGATCCAATCTCTCGAAGACAATCTCGACGGTGTGGACCTGACGTGGATTTCGGACACTGACTACCACTTCGTTCTCCACGAGTCCCACCGCGTCATCCGAGACCCCTCGGTCAAGGAGAAGATTACCATCCCCATCGGCGACATCAAGTCCCGAAGCACGAAGTTCGTGCAGGCCGAGGTCACCGACGTCGAAACCGACGAGCAGAGCGTCGTCCTCGACGACGGCTCCAGCGTCGACTACGACTACCTCCTGCTCTGTGTCGGCTCCGAAACGGCGTTCTTCGGCATCGAGGGCCTCGAAGAGCACGCGCTGACGCTGAAGTCCCTCGACGACGCCCTCGAAATCCACGACTCCGTGCGTGAGGCGGCCGCGGACGCCAGCCACGACGACCCCGCACAGGTCGTCGTCGGCGGCGCCGGCCTCTCGGGCATCCAGAGCGCGGGCGAAATCGCGGCCTACCGCGACAAGCACGGCGCGCCCATCGACATCCACCTCGTCGAGGGCCTCGACAACGTGTTCCCCCCGGGCGAGCCAGACCTGCAGGGCCGCCTGCGCAAGCTGCTGGAGAACCACCACGTGAACATCATGACTGGCGAGTTCATCGGCGAAGTCGACGACGACACCGTCTACGTCGGCGACGAGACGGAACTCGACTACGACGTCCTCCTCTGGACCGGCGGCATCACGGGCCGCGACGTGGCCGCGAACACCGACCTCGACAAGGACGAGCGGAGCAACCGCATCGAGGCCGGCGCCGACTTCCGCACCAGCGACGACCGAGTGTTCGCCGTCGGCGACACCGCGCTGGTCGAGCAGGGCGACGGCGAGACGGCCCCGCCCACGGCCGTCGCGGCGTGGGAGGCCGGTGAAGCGGCCGGCGAGAACGTCGCGCGCGCAATCGGCGGCAAACCGCTGAAGACGTGGTCCTACGAGGACAAGGGCACCCTCATCTCCGTGGGCGACGAGGCAGTCGCGCACGACGTGAAACTGCCGCCGGGGATCCGCGTCCCGGTCGACACGTTCGGCGGCGCCTCCGCCGAGACGCTGAAGAAGGCCGCGGCCGCGCGCTGGATCGCCGCCGTCTCCTCCTACGGCCGCGCGATGGACGCGTGGAGCGTGCTGTAGTCAGGCGAGCGTCTCCGGCCCCATCGACTCGGGGAGCAGTTCCCCGAGGGTGTACTCCGACGCCTCCGCACCTTCGTCGCAGACGACGGTCAGGTCGTCGTCGCAGAACTCCGCGAGGCTCTGTCGACACGTCCCGCAGGGCGTGATGCCGTCGCGCGCCTCCGACGTGACGGCGAGGCGGTCGAACTCGCGGTGGCCCGCCGCCACCGCCGCGCCCAGCGCCAACTCCTCGGCGTGGAGGCTGTTCGAGTAGTTCGCGTTCTCGACGTTGCACCCCGTGAACACGGTCCCGTCCGCCGCTCTGAGCGCCGCGCCGACCCGGTAGTTCGAGTAGGGCGCATACGAGTTCTCCATCGCCGCCCGGGCGCGGCGGACGAGCGTCGGGGTGTGGTGCTCGCCGGCCAGCACCGGGTCCGGGTCGCCGTCGACGAGTGCGGCCTCCACGGCCGCGCGATAGCAGTCGGCGTCGACGCTCGTCACCACCGTCGTCTTCGCCTCACCCTCGTGGACGCCGCGCTCGTCCGCGAGGCTGTAGCCCCGTGTCATCCCCTCGCGGGCGTCCACGTCGACGTACATCCGACGTTCGCCGGTCACCACGTCCGGCGCGAGGACGACGGTGGCCGCGAGGGCGTCCGCGAAGACGCCGCCGTCGAGGTTCTGGTGGTCGCGGGCGTGGGCGCGGGCGGCCGACGACGCCTTCGTGAAGAACCGCGCCGCCTCGGAGTCGGCCGCGGCCACGTGGTCGAGCACCTCGTCCGGAAGGACGCCGCCCCGGAGCGAGACGCCCCAGTCCACGAGCGTCAGGTCCATCTCGCGCACGACTCGCTTGGCGGCGTCCGGGTCGTACCAGAAGTTGAACTCCGTGGGCGCGGTGACGTTGCCCAGCGTGTTGCAGGCGCCGCCCATCACCACCACTTCCTCGAAGCGCACGCCGAGGTCGGGGTCCTCGTCGAGGGCCGCCGCGACGTTCGTCAGCGGGCCGATGCAGAGCAACACGTCTGCGTCGGCGCGGCGGAGGCGCTCGACGGCGCCCGCCTCGGCCGAGGGCACGTCCGTCTCGGCCACCGCGTCGCCGAGGCCGCCCGGCCCGTGGACGTCCTCGGCCGACTCGCTCTCCTTTGCCAGCGGTTCGGCCGCGCCCTCGTGGACCGGCACCTCGTCGGCGACGCCGAGCACCGAGAGCGTCTCCTTGGCGTTCGCTGTCGCCTGTTCGAGGCCGACGTTGCCCGCGACGGTGGTCACGGCCTCGATTTCCGCCCGCTCTGAGAGGCCGAGGAGGAGCAACGCGAGGGCGTCGTCGCTGGCGGTGTCGGTATCGACGATGACGCGACGGCTGTCCATAGCCGAGACAGACGGCGCCGCCTCAAAAGCGCCTCGCCGTCAGGCCCGGTCCACGGCCGTCTCGACGGCGCCGCGGGCGGCGTCGACGATTGCCTCCACGTCCTCGCCCTCCGCATAGATGCGGAGGTACGGTTCGGTGCCGCTCGGGCGCACCAGCACCCACGACCCGTCGGGCCGCGTCGCGCGGACGCCGTAGGACTCGTCGAACGCTGCGTCCGGAAACGCGCTCGCGAGTTCGCCCGGCACGGCCGCCATCGCGGCCGCCTTCCGCTCGTCGGCGCACGCGACGTTCACCTTGCGGTAGGGGAGTTCGCGCACCGGGTCGCGGAGGGCGTCGACGCTCCCCGCCGCGGCGACGAGGCGGACGAGGACGGCCGCGCTGACGACGCCGTCCATCCACCCGCCGAAGGCCGTGTGGATGTGCTTCCACGGTTCCGCGGCGAAGACCACCGTGCCCTCGGCGGCGGCGACGCCCTCGTGGAGGCCGCCGAGGCGGACGCGCTCGGTCCGGCCGCCCGCCGCCTCCACCCGGTCGTCGATGCGCGCGGAGGCGTTCGGCGTCGTCACCACCATCGGGTCCGCGGCGTCGCTCGCGGCGACGTAGTGGTGTGCGAGGACGGCCACGATGGTGTCCTCGTGGACGATTTCGCCGTCGCCGTCGAGGACCACGATTCGGTCGGCGTCGCCGTCGTGCGCGAGTCCGAGTGCCGCGTCGCTGTCCGCGACGAACGCCCGGCAGTCGTCCAGCGACTCGGCCGTCGGCTTGCTCTCGCGGCCCGGGAAGTGCCCGTCGAGATTGGCGTTCAGCGCCGTCACCTCCGCGCCGAGGCTGGTGAGGACCTGTGGCACCGCCAGCGACGCCGCACCGTTGCCACAGTCCGCGACGACCGGAAGCCCGTCCGGGTCCGCGCCGTGGCCGGCCGCGAAGTCGACGACTGCTTCGCGGTAGTCGCCCAGCACGTCGGCTCGGTCGGCACTCGTCCACGCGTCCCAGTCCGCGGGGTCAGGGTCGGCTGCGACGGCCGTCTCGACGCTCTCCTCGGCGTCTCGGTCGTATTCCACGCCGTCGACGAACAGTTTGATGCCGTTGTCGGCGGGCGGGTTGTGCGAGGCGGTGAGCATCGCGCCGCGGCGCCCGCGCGAGGCGAAGGCGAGGGCCGGCGTCGGCACCTGTCCGACCCGCGTGACGGGCGCGCCGCCGCTCTGGAGGCCGGCGGCCAGTGCGGAGACCAACGCGTCACCCGTCACGCGCCCGTCGCGGCCCACGACGAAGGGGGCGCCGTCGGCGGCCTCGGCCGCGGCGCGGCCCACGCGAAGCGCCAGCGACGGCGTGACGGCGTCGGCGACCGGCCCGCGGACGCCCGCGGTGCCAAAGAGGTCCGAGTCCATACCGAGGGGGTCGGGACGGCGGCTTAAAGTTCGACCCCACTCGGAATGAGGCTGTGCTGTCGGAGGAGCTCGCCCGTCTCGTTGTACACGAGGAAGGTGTTTTTCTCGTAGGTGACGACTTCCTCGCCACCGATGCGGATGACGACGCGGTACTCACCGTCCCCGTCGGTGTGTTCGCCGTAGCGGCGCGCGGCGCGGATGAAGCGCAACACGTCGTCCGCGTCCTCGTTGAGTTCGAGGATGAAGTCCCCCGTCACCCGGTCGGTGACGCTCACGACGCCCGTCGTCCCGGGGTCGTCCACGGGTCCGAGGAGGCGAAACGCCACGTCGGTCTGTTCGGAGTCCAACAGGTCTCCCGACGGGGCTGTGAGGCGGTCGCGCACGTCCGCGTCCGCCTCGCTGTCTACGCCGACGACGACAGTCGGCTGTCGGGGTTCGCCGTCGGTTTCGATCCAACCGACGTCTCGCACGTTCAGGGTGAGGTCCTCGCGCCGCATTAGGTCGTCTCGAACTTGTGTCTCCGTAGTCAAAACCGTAACGCCCCGTCGGACGCCCGGCGGCGGCGTGACCTATTTAGCCGTCGGGGTGCAACCGCTTCGCCATGGTAGACGCCCCGGAGTCACTGCGGGAGGGCATCGAGGACCTCCGGTGGCGGCTCGCGCGTGCGGTCGAGAGCCTCCGTGGAACGCGCGTCGACGTGGAACACTACCGGTCCGACGAACACGGCCCCCTCGTCACCTTCAGCGGCCGCTCGGGCTACGAGGAAGTGGACCGCTACTGGCTCAATGCCCCCTTCGCGTTCGCCTCCATCAACTACGACTCCGACGCCAACGAGCATCTGTACCACGTCGTCGAACCAGCGCTCGACGAGTTCGAACGTGACCTGCTCTCGGACCTGCGCTCGGATCTCCGCAATTCGCTGGTGTACGGCGCCGAGTACGAGGCCGATCAGGCCGAGCAGGCGCTCCTCGACGGCATGGCGGACCTGCTCTCCGAGTACGGCGTCGTCCTCGACACGAACGCATTCTATCGGCTGTTCTACTACCTCTACCGGGCGTTCGAGGGGTACGAGAAACTCGACCCGCTGACCTACGACCCACACGTCGAGGACATCTCCTGTGACGGCTACGACCTTCCGGTGTTCGTCTACCACGACGAGTACAGCGACGTGGAGACGAACATCGCGTTCGGCCAGGACGAACTCGACAGTTTCGTCGTTCGCCTCGCTCAGCAGTCCGGGCGCCACGTCAGCATCGGCGACCCGGTGGCCGAAATCACCCTCCCCAACGGCTCTCGCGCGGAGCTCGCGTTGGGCGAGGAGGTCACTCCCCGCGGTTCGGCGTTCACCATCCGCCAGTACTCCGAGGAGCCGTTCACCCCGGTCGACCTCATCAACTACGGCACGTTCGACCTCGACCAGATGGCGTACCTGTGGCTCGCCATCGAGAACAACAAGTCGCTCATCTTCGCGGGCGGCACCGCGTCGGGGAAGACCACCTCGATGAACGCCGTCTCGATGTTCATCACCCCGCGCTCGAAGGTGCTGACGATCGAAGACACCCGCGAACTCACGCTGTACCACGACAACTGGCTCGCGTCCATCACCCGCGAGGGCATCGGCGAGGGGTCGGAGGTCAGCATGTACGACCTGCTCCGGTCGGCGCTCCGCCACCGCCCGGAGTACATCGTCGTCGGCGAGGTGCGCGGACAGGAGGCCATCACGCTGTTTCAGGCGATGAACACCGGCCACACCACCTACTCGACGATGCACGCCGACTCCGTGCAGACGGTCATCAACCGCCTCGAAAACGAACCAATCAACGTCCCGCGGGCGATGGTGCAGTCGCTCGACATCCTCAGCGTTCAGACGCTCACCCACGTCGGGGACGACCGGGTCCGCCGCACGCGTGTGATAGCTGAAATCGAGGGCATCGACCCGCGGACGGGCGACCTCGACTACTCGACGGCGTTCACGTGGGACCCGAGCGACGACACGTTCGAACGCGGCGACAGCATCGTCCTCGACGAGATTCAGGAGGACATGGGCTGGTCCCGGGGGGAGCTCCTGCGGGAGTACCGCAACCGCAAGCGGGTCCTCCGGTACCTCGTCGAACAGGACATCACCGACTACCGGGAGTTCACGGCCGTCGTCAACGAGTACTACGCCCACCCCGAGCGCGTGATGTCTCGCGTCTCCGAACAGCTCGAGGCCGACGTGGCCCCGGTGGAGTGACCGATGGACCCCGGCCCCTATCTTCCGCTCGCGCTGGCGCTGTTCATGGCGCTGTTGCTCACGTCGGTGTCTGCGAGCGCCCGCCTCGACCGGATTTTCGGCCGCATCGCCCTCCGCGTGTTCGGACGATACGTCCGGCGCGAGGCGGGCGCCGCGACGTCGGCCTCCCGGTCTGACCGCAAGGCCGCGCTCCGCGCCGCGCGGCGGCACACCACGTACCGGATGTACGCCGCGAAGACCCTGCTCTACGCCACCCTCGGTGCGCTCTCCGGGAGCATCATCGCCGTCTACCTCGTCTACGCCGTCGTCTCGCTGCTGAACGTCCCCGCGGCCCAACTCCGCCGATCCCTGCCCGCGTCGCTCGGCTTCCTCGCCGACCCGCTCTCCGTCCCCACGCTCTCCGTCGGGGAGGCGTTTGCGCTCTTCGTGTTCTCTAGTGCCACCATCGGTGTCCTGACGGCCGCCGTCATCTACCAACTCCGGTGGTGGCGGCCGCGCACGCAGGCCAACGCCCGAGCGCGGCAAATCGACGCGTCCATCGAGCGCACGGTGGCGTTCCTCTACGCCCTCTCGCGGTCCGGCATGTCGTTTCCGGAGGTGATGCGCATCGTCGTGCGCAATCAGGACGTGTACGGCGAGGCCGCGACGGAGTTCGAAGTGGTCGTCCGCGAAATCGACCTGTTCGGCGCTGACCTCCACGAGGCGCTCCAACAGCTCTCCGAGCGCACCCCCAGCGACGAGTTCGGCGACTTCTGTGACAACCTCGGGAGCGTCCTCCGGAGCGGCCGGGACCTCGGGGACTTCCTCCGCGACGAACACGAGCAGTACCAGGCCGAGGCCGAGGCGCGCCAGCGCCAGTTCCTCGACCTGCTGGGTACCGTCGCGGAGGGGTACGTGACCGTCTTCGTCGCCGGGCCGCTGTTCCTGCTCACGATTCTGATGGTCGTCGGCCTCATCACGGGCGGCACGAAGCCGCTCATCGCGGTCATCGTCTACTTCGTCATTCCGCTCGCGACGGTGGGCATCCTCGTCTACCTCGACAGCCTCTCGGTCACCGGCGGCGTCGAACCGGAGTTCGGCACGTCCGTCGACGCCACCTTCGGCGGCTTCGAGGACATCCCGGAAACCGAGACCGAGTCGGCCACCGACGGCGGCGTGCCGGCCGACCGCGACGCCAACGAGGCCCGACTCGACGTGCATCGCCGGACGAAGTGGGCGACCCAGTTCCTCGCCGACCCGGTGGCACACGTCCTCCGACGCCCGGAGACGCTGTTGGCCGTCACGGTTCCGCTGTCGATACTGTACGTCGTCTGGGGGCTCTGGCCCACGCTGTCCGCCGGCCAGATTCCGGCCGTCACGGCCGTCGACGACCTGTTGGTCCACGGCGTCCTGTTCGTCGGGACCACGTTCACCGTCGCCTACGAGGCGCGCCAGCGCCAACTCCGGGCCATCGAGCGCGCGGTGCCGGACTTCCTCGACAGACTCGCCAGCGTCAACGAGGCGGGGATGCCCATCGCGGAGAGTTTCGGACAGGTGGTGCGAAGCGACGTGGGCGCACTCAACACGGAACTCGCGCGGACGTGGACCGACGTGGAGTGGGGCGCCCGCATCGAGACGGCCCTCGCGCGCTTCGACCGGCGGGTCCGCTCGGCCCCGATCACGCGGGCGGTGACGCTGATCACGAACGCGCTCCGGGCCAGCGGCGACGTGGGGCCGGTCCTCCGCATCGCCGCCGACGAGGCCAACGCCGCCCGCCGCCTCGCCCGCGAGCGCCGACAGGAGATGCTCACCTACTCCGTCGTCATCTACATCTCCTTTTTCGTCTTCCTCGCCATCGTCGTCTCGCTGAACGTCTACTTCGTCCCCAGCGTCCCCACCGCCGGGGAGTTCGGGGAGCAGGTGGGCGGCCAACTCGGCAACATCGGCCAACTCACCGAGGCCGAGCGGGCGGAGTACCAACTGCTCTTCTTCCACGCGTCGCTCGTGCAGGCCGTCTGCTCGGGACTGGTGGCCGGCCAGATGGGCGAGAACAGCATCAGCGCCGGTGCGAAGCACGCGACGGGGATGCTCCTCGTCGGCTACGGCGTCTTCGTGGTGTTGGCCTGATGCCCTCCCGCCGCGGCGTCCGGGACACCTACGAGCGCATCGCCGCCCACTTCTCGCAGACCCGCGAGTACCCGTGGCCCGAGGTGGAGTCGTTTCTGGCGGACCGGTCGGGCGCTCTCGGCCTCGACGTAGGGTGTGGCAACGGGCGGCACGCCGAACTGCTGACCGACCACGCCGAGCGCGTCGTCGGCGTCGACGTCAGCCGCGGACTCCTCGCGGAGGCGCGCGCCCGCGCCCCCACCGTCTCGCTCCTGCAGGGCGACGCCTCGCGCCTGCCCGTGGCCGATGACTGCGCCGCCCTCGCCGTCTTCGTGGCGACGCTCCACCACCTGCCGACGGCCGAGGCGCGCCGCGCCAGCCTCGACGAACTCGCGCGGGTGCTTGCGCCCGGTGGCCGCGCTCTCGTCAGCACGTGGGCCACCGCCCACGACCGATTCGACCGGACCGAGAGCTTCGACACCACCCTCGACTGGACGCTCCCCGGCGGCGAGACGGTCGAACGCTTCTATCACATCTCCACGCCCGCGGACTTCCGTGCGCTCCTCGCCGACTCGGCGCTGGCCGTCGAGCGCACCACGGTGTCGAGTGGCAACTGCTACGCCGTCGTCGGCCCCGGGGTTTCGCCGGGGTAAGCCCGGAGTTAAAGGGGGCCACGCCCTAGAGCGGGTATGGACGACACGGACGACTACGACGTGGCCGTCATCGGCGGCGGCCCCGCCGGACTGTCGGCGGCGCTGTACACGACGCGACTCGGACACCGGACAGCCGTGGTCGACCGCGGCGGCGGCCGCGCGGCGATGATGCTTGACACGCACAACCTCGTGGGCACGCCCGAGTCCGTCTCGGGCAACGAGTTTCTGGCCACGGCCCGCGAGCAACTGGACGAGTACGGCACCGACTTCTACCGCGACCTCGTCGAAGACGTGGAGCGAACCGACGACGGCTTCCACCTCGTCGGCGGCGAGGTGGACCTCACCGCGGACCGCGTCGTCATCGCGACGGGGTTCAACGACGTGCGCCCGGACCCGCCGCTCCCCCGGACGGGCCGCGGCCTCCACTACTGCCTGCACTGTGACGCCTACATGTTCGTCGACGAACCCGTCTACGTGATGGGCCACGGCGACAGCGCCGCCCACGTCGCGATGATAATGCTGAACTTCACCGACGACGTGGACCTGTTGCTCCGCGGGGAGGAGCCGACGTGGAGCGACGAGACGGACCGTCTCGTTCGGGGCCACCCCGTCGACGTCATCAGCGAGGAGGTGACGGGGATGACCACCGGCGACGACGGCTGGCTTGAGTCCTTCGAGTTCGCGGACGGCGCGGTCCGCGAGTACAAGGGCGGCTTCGCGATGTACGGGTCGGACTACACGAACGAACTCGCGGCCGGTCTCGGCTGTGACGTCACCGACGACGGCACCGTCGAGGTGGACGACCACGGCCGCACGAGCGAGGACGGCGTGTTCGCCGTCGGCGACCTCACGCCCGGCCACAACCAGATTCCGGTCGCCATCGGCGAGGGCGCGAAGGCCGGTATCGCCATCCACATGGACCTCCGCGAGTTCCCGCGCTCGCTGGAGGAGATCGAGGCCGAGGGGCCCGTCGCCCCCTCGGAGGCGCCCGGCATCGACGCGCCCCTCCGCGACGCCGCCCGCTCCTTTAGCCCCGGCGACGACTGAAAGGGCAAGGCCCTTATTCGACCGGCGGAAAATTCCGGTGCGAACGCGAGCGCCAATGGTCTAACGGCAAGACTCTGGCCTTCCAAGCCAGCGATCCGGGTTCAATTCCCGGTTGGCGCACTTCCTTCGGTCATTTGCCAACCGACGTCCCGTTCGCTTCGCTCACGGGACTCCCCGGTTGGCGCACTTC
>JBDGTS010000025.1:0-21668 GCA_042216675.1 Halobacteriaceae archaeon
CCCGCAGTCGTCGACGCGGTGGAATCGGCGTTCGCGGCCCACGCGGCCGGCGACGTGGTGATGCCCACCAAGACGTACGTGAACGTGCCCGACGTTGACGGCGACTTCCGGGCGATGCCGGCCTACGTCGGCACCGACGACTGGTCGGCGGCGGGGTGCAAGTGGGTCAACGTCCACCCGAACAACGGCGCCGCCTTCGGCCTGCCGACGGTGATGGCGACGATGATATACAGCGACCCGCGCAACGGCTTTCCGCTCGCGGTGATGGACGGCACGGAACTCACGCGCCTGCGTACCGGCGCCGCCGCGGCCGTCGCTACCGACTACCTCGCGCGGACGGACGCCGAGTCGTTCGGTGTCGTCGGCGCGGGCGCGCAGGCCTACACCCAACTCGATGCCGTCTCCGTCGTGCGCGACGTGTCGGAGGTGGTCGTCGCCGACCGGAACGAGGACCGCGTCGCGGCGTTCGTCGAGGCCTACGAGGACGAGTACGACGTGCGCGGCGGCACCATCTCGGAGGCGGGTCACTGCGACGTGCTCTCGACGGTGACGCCCGTCGAGGAGCCAATCGTCGGCCCCGACGACCTCGGCCCGGCGACGCACGTCAACGCCATCGGCGCCGACGCGCCCGGAAAGCACGAACTCGCGGACGAGATACTGACGGCGGCGAAAATCGTCGTCGACGACCGGGCGCAGGCGACCCACTCCGGCGAGATAAACGTCCCCTACGCGGCGGGCGTCCTCGGCGACGACGACGTCCACGCCTCGATGGGCGAAGTCGTCGCCGGCGACGCGACGGGGCGCACGCCCGCCGACGCCGTCACCGTCTTCGACAGCACCGGCCTCGCGATTCAGGACGTGGCGGCGGCCCGCGTCGCCTACGAGGGTGCCACCGACGCTGACGAGGGGACCTCGACGGACCTGCTGGGCGTCTAGTCGAGGCGGATGGCCGGCCGGAACGGCACGGCGTCGCCGGCCTTCTCGTCGTCCGCCTCGTCCTCGGGAATCACGTCCACGTCGGCGTCGAACTCCTCGGCGAAGAACGACCGCGCGCTCTCGTACACGTCCCCCTCGTCGAGAGCCACGAGGGCCGCGAGTTCCTCGTCGTCACGTTCGCGCACCGTCTCGACGAACTCCTGCACGAGTTGGTTCACCTCGTCGCCGCGTTCGCGGAGCGACTCGTGTTGCATCGCTTGGCTCATCGCCTCGCCGACGTTCGGGCCGGCCTCGACGACGGCCTCGAAGACGCGGCGCTTCCAGTCCGCGGCGGTGTAGATGCGAATCTCGTCGGGGTCCGTGCCCGTCACCTCGATGATGTCCCGAACGTCGCCGCTCAGGCTCTCCACGAGGTCCTCCTCGACCTCGACGCGGGTGCTCTCGAAGTCGCCGTCCACCTCGGGCCACGCCGCCTCCTCGACCGGCGTCCCGGTCAGACGCTCGTGGAGTTCGTTCGCCATGAACGGGACGAAGGGCGCCAGCAGGCGGAGGCGGGTGCGGAGGACTTCTCGGAGGGTCCACTTCGCGCCCGGCCGGTCGGTGTCGGTGCGCCGGCGGTACCAGCGCAGGTCCTCGGCGAAGCGGTAGAACACCTCTTGGCTCGCCCGGCGCGTCTCGAAGTCGTCCAGCGCCGCCGTCGCCTCCCGGACGGCGTGCTGAAGCCGCGACAGGATCCAGCGGTCCGGGCGCGAGAGCGACGGCCGCTCGTCGGGCACGTCGGCGTCGATGACGCTCTCGGCCTCCTCCCAGAAGCGTTCGAGTTGGTCGCGGGTGCTCTCCACCTCGTCGGCGCGCCAGTCGTAGTCCTGCCACGGCTCCGCGGAGTTCAGCAGGAAGAAGCGCACGGTGTCGGCCCCGTACTTCTCGATGGCTTCGGTGGGCAGGACGACGTGGCCCTTCGAGGACGACATCTTCTCGCCCTCCAGCAGGCCCATGCCCATCACGGTGATGCCCTCCGGCCAGTTCGACTCGTCGAACAGTTCGGCGTGGTGGAACAGGAAGAAGGTGAGGTGGTTGTTGATGAGGTCGTTGCCCGAGCACCGGTAGTCGACGGGGTACCAGTAGTCCCACTCCTCGCGGAGGTCGAGGGCCGCCTCGCTCGGGTTCTCGACGGCGTCTTCGCCGTAGAACAGGGTGTCGAAGAACGCCCGGTCCATCTCCTCGGGGGGCACGTCCTGCAGGCGGTGGGCGATGGTGTAGTAGGACATGTAGATAGTCGAGTCCGAGAGGGGTTCGATGACGAAGTCCTCGTCCCACGGCAGGCGGGTGCCCAGCCCGTAGTTCCGGATGGCGGGCCACTCTTCGAGCCAATCGACCGTGTGGTCGTACTGGTCGCGGGTGTTCTCCGGAATGGCGTCGAGTTGCCGGACGGCCTCGTGAGCCTTCGCCTTCCAGTCGTCGTCGTCGTAGCGAATGAACCACGTGTCCTGTTCGGCCACCTCGACGGCGCCGCCACAGCGACAGACGACGTCCTCTGTGAACTCGTACAGCAGGTCGAAGACGCCCTCCTCGCGGTAGTGGTCGCGGAACTCCTCGCGGACGTTCTCGACGGTTCGGTCGGCGAAGTCGCCGTACGCCTCGACGAGACGACCCGCGCGGAACTCGTCGCCGTACAGTTCCTGCGTCGCCTCTTCGAGGGCTTCCTCCGCGGAGGACTCGATGCCGTACTCCGCGATGACGTCGGCGGCCGGAATCTCGCCGTAGCCCTCGATGGTGAGGATGGGGACGGGTTCGATGGCTCGCACCTCCTCGGGGTCGATGCCGTACTCGGTCAACTCGTCCGCGCGGGCCTGCACCTCCTGTAAGGCCACGTAGTCGTCGGGGCTGTGGGCCGGCACGGACATCACGACGCCCGTCGCGTTCTCGGGGTCCACGAAGTCCGCGGGGAGGAGCAACACGTCCTCGTCGGTGACGGGGTTCGTGACGTGGCTCCCGACGAGGTCCGCCCCGTCGAATCGGTCCTCGACTGTCACGTCGTGGGCCTGCAGGCGGAGTTTCGCGACGGCCGCCTCTGAGACGTACCACGTCTCGCCGTCGACGCTGGCCTCGACGTAGTCGCCGTCGGGGTTGATGAAGGCGTTCGTGACGCCGCGCACCGTCTCGGGGCGCAGGGTGGCCATCGGGATGGTGGCGTCGTCGGCGCGGAATTTCACCAGCGTGTACTCCTGATACTCGGCCTCCTCGCCCTCCAGCAAGTCGTGGGTGGTGACCGGTTGCTCCTCGTTGGTGCAGTACTTCACCGGGTGGAGGCCCTGTTCGAGGAGGCCTCGGTCCTTCAGGGTCCGGTACTGCCACTCGATGAACTTCGAGTAGCGCTCGTCGTTCGTCGTGAACTCCCGGCGCCAGTCGATGGAGAGGCCGAGCGACTTCATCCCGCGCTTGTAACTCGACTCGGCTTCCTCGATGAAGTAGCGGGCGTACCCCATCGGGGTTTCGAGGTCCTGCAGGTCCGACTCGGGGACGTTGAACGCGTCCTTGAGCGTGCTGATCTGGTCCTCGTTCCCCTTCTTCAGTCGCTCGACGGCGCCCACGATGGGTGTGCCGGTGACGTGCCAGCCGATGGGAAAGAGGACGTTGTCGCCCTGCAGGCGGCGGTAGCGGGCGTACACGTCCGGAACGGTGTAGGTCCGGCAGTGACCGACGTGCATCCCGCCGCTGGGGTAGGGGTAAGGAACCGTGACGAAGGTGGCCTCCTCGTCGGGGTCGGGGTCGGCCTCGTAGCGGCCGTTCTCCGCCCACCGACTGCGCCACTTCTCCTCGATGGCGAGGGGGTCGTAGTCCATACCGCTCACTCGGGAGGGCCGCAACCAAAAACCCCGCCCTCCGCGCTCGCCGCTACTCGATTTCGATTTCGTGGCCGCTCCCGCCCTCGGCCTTCGGGAGCGTCACGGTGAGGACGCCCTCGTCGTAGGTGGCGCTCGCCTCGCCGGCCGCCACCAGCCCCGGAAGGTCGAGCGTTCGGCTCACGGACTCCTGTGTGCGCTCCCGGCGGACGAACTCGCCCCGCGCCGTCTCCGCCTCCGAGGACCGCTCGGCGCTGACGGTGAGGTAGCCGTCGCCGACTTCCACGTCGATGTCCGCCCGGTCGTAGCCCGGCAGGTCGGCGCGCACGACGTAGGCGCCGGCCCGGTCCTCCACGTCGACGGCCACGTCGCCGCCGGTCAGCAGTGTCTCGTCGAACTCCTCGCCGAACCGGTCGAGCAGACGCTCGAACTCGTCGAACGGGTTTCGTCCTGACATCGACTGTCCGTAGGCGCGCAACGGCCCTAAACGCTCGGGCCGTTCACACGACGTGTTCCACGTCGTAGGAGCCGAGCCACCGGACCCACCCCTCGGCGGAGAGGTCCTCCAACTCCTGAACTGCCTCGTCGGTGCGGGCCTCGTAGCGCCCCGCCTCCACGTCGATGTGGAACACGTAGTCGCCGAGTCGCTCGCCGCTGGGGCGGGACTCGACGCGGGTGAGGTTGATGTCGCGGTCCGCGAACGGCTCCAGCAGGCGGAGGAGCAGCCCCGGGTAGTCCGTGCCCGGGTAGACGACGAAGGTGGACTTGCCGCCGGCCTCCGTGCGCTCCTCGGGGGGTGCGATGACGAAGAAGCGCGTCGAGTTCGAGGCGCGGTCCTGAATCTCCTCGGCGAGGACCTGCAGGCCGTCGTCGGCGTTGTCCGGGTGGGCGATGGCCGCCACCGTCTCGTCCTCGCGGGCGAGTTCGACGCCGCGCGCGGTGGAGGCGACGGCCTCCTGTTCGGCGTCGGGGTAGTGCTCGGCGAGGTAGTCCCGGCACTGCGCGAGCGCCTGCGGGTGGCTCGCGACGGTGTCGAACTCCTCGTGCTGGGCGATGAGCGCGTGGTTGATGGGGGTCACCACCTCGCGCACGATGGCCACGTCGTGGTCGGCGAGGGCGTCGAGGCTCTCCGTGACGCCGCCCTCGATGCTGTTCTCGATGGGGACGACGCCCCGGTCGAACTCGCCGTCGGCGACGGCGGCGACGATGTCCGTCTTCGTCTCGCGGAAGCCGATTTCGTCCTCGGGGTCGCCGTCGACGGCCTCGGCGACCCGGTGGGAGTAGCTTCCGGTCGGACCCAGCGTGACGATTCGCATACGTCAGCGTCGGCCCGCGCCCTCAAAAAGCCCGTCGGAGCGTCACCCGCCGTGGACGCCCCGGCCGAGTGCGTCCGTCGCCGCCTCCAGCGTCGCCTCCGCGAGCGTCGGGTGGGCGTGGACCGTCGCCGCCACGTCGTCGAGCGTCGCCCCCGTCGCGACGGCGAGGCCGAGTTCCGCCACGACTTCCGACGCTTCGGGACCGACGACTTCGCCGCCGATGACCGTCCCCGCCGCGTCGGCGACGACGCGCACGAACCCCTCGCGCTCGTTTGCGGTCAGCGCCCGACCGCTCGCCCGGAACGGGTACTCGCCGACGAGGGCGTCGTCAGGTGCCGCCTCGCTCGTCGTCCCCACCGTCGCCACCTCGGGGTCGGTGAACGCGACGGCGGGCACGGCCCGTGCGGGCGGCACCGCCTCGGCGCCAGTCGCGTCCGCGGCAGCGATGCGCCCCTCGTGCATCGCGGCGTGGGCCAGCATCGGGTCGCCCGCCGCGTCGCCGACGGCGTAGATGCCGTCGACGGGCGTCTCCTGCCGGTCGTCCGTCGGGAACGCGCCGTCCTCGACCGGCAGCCCCGCCGCCGCCGGATTCACCGTGTCCGTCACCGGTTCGCGGCCCACGGCCACCAGCGCCACGTCGCCCGTGACCGTGCGCTCGCCGTCGGGGCCGTCGAGGGTCACCGCGACGCCGTCGTCAGTCTCCCGGTGGCCGACCGCCCGGTGGTTCAGGTGGAACGCGACGCCCGCGTCGGCCGCGCGCTTCCGGACCGGTTCGGCGAGGTCGGCGGGGAAGCCCGGCAGCACCTCGTCCAGCATCTCCGCGACGACGACGTCGGTGCCGAGGCGCGCGAACACGGTGGCGAGTTCCATCCCGACGTAGCCGCCGCCGACGACGACGAGGCTGTCGGGCACCGGGTCGAGTGCGAGCGCCGCCCGTGAGTCGAGGACGCCGGGCGCGTCGAAGGGCATCGACGGCAGTTCGATCGGGCGGCTTCCGGTGGCGACCACCGCTCGCTCGAAGGAGAGCGTCTGGTCGCTGACGCGGAGGGCGTCCGCGCTCTCGAACGTCGCGGTGCCGTCGACGACGGTGACGCCCGCCCGCTCACAGAGCAGTTCGACGCCGCGGGTCAGCCGTCGGACCACGCGGTCCGTCCAGCGCCGCGTCTCCTCGGCCGCGATGCGCGGGTCGGCGTAGACGCCCATCCGCTCGGCATTCCCCGCGCGGTGGGCCAGCCCCGTCGCCGAGAGGAGCGCCTTCGAGGGGATACAGCCGTGGTTTAGGCAGACGCCCCCCGGCGCGTCGCGCTCTATCAGCGTCACGTCCGCGCCGTTCTCGGCGGCCCGGACCGCGGCGACGTAGCCGCCGGGGCCGCCGCCGACGACGGCGAGGTCCGTCTCCGCGGGCAGGTTCATGCCCGGGCCGACGGCGCGCCCCGGCAAGGGTTTATCGGGACCAGAATCGCCCGTGGAAGTCGAAGGGCAGGACGTGCGGGAGCGGTGCCCGCCCCGTCTCGGCGAGCGTCTGTGCGTCGAGGCAGTGCAGCACCGACCGCTCGGCCTCACCGTCGAGAGCCACCACGAGAAGCACGCCGTCGTCCTCGGCCGTGCCGCCGGGCCGGGGCACGAATACCGGTTCGCCGGGATACGTCTCGCCGTCGGGTCGCCACGTCGTCGCGGTGCCGTTCGGCACGTCCACCTTCACCACGCCCGTCGCGAACCCCGCGTCGCCGGGGGACTGGCCGTAGGCGTAGCGGTAGCCCCGCGTGTGCCGGCCCGGAGCGATGCGCGGGAGCGTGATGCCCTCGTGTCGCCGCTCCACGTCCACGGCGTCGGCGTCGCCGTCGAGGGGCACCCGACAGCGCAGGAGCGACCCGGCGAGGCCCGGCGCGTCGCCGGCCCGGAGCGCGTCGAGAGAGAGCGCCGAGACTGCACTCGCGTCCTCGAACGCCACGAGGTCCACCACCACGTCGTCGCCGTCCTCGAACGCGCCGACCTGATGGAAGCAGAAGAACGGCGGCGCGCGCGGCCGGCCGACCACCTCGCCCGTCGCGCGGTCAACGACGGTGAATCGGGTGCCCCGGGCGGGCCGCCACCGGTAGCGCTCGATGAACGGCGTCGTGCCGGGCGCGAGGAGGCGGAGCGGATGGACGACCAGCGGCGACTCGACGATGACGACGTGCGACTCCGAGAGCGCGAAACTGTGGACGTACGCGGGCCGGTCCACCGGGACCGTCGCCACCTCCGTCCGCGCCGTCTCGCCCGCCGCGCGGCGACGGACGCTGTAGGTGGACTGCCGGCCAAAGCGCGTCGCCACGTTCCACATCGCGCCCGTCTCCGGGTCGCGTATCGGATGCGAACACCGGTGGTGCGCCGTCAGGTCGTCGTCGAAGGTCCACTCGCCGCGCGCGTCGAGCGTCGCCGGGTCGAATTCGACGGCGCGCGTGGTTTCGGTCGTCGCGACTGCGCGGTCCCCGACTCGCTGGACGTGGACGTTCGCGTTGTCGGTGGCGCGGGGCACGAGTGCCGCCCTGAGTCGCTCGCGGAGGCCGTTCCCGGTGGCGCTCGTGCCGAACTGGCCGGCGTACGCACCCTCCCGTGCCCGCTCGTACGTCTCCGACCGGAGAAAGCGGTTCGTGTACGTCACCGCACCGTCGGCGACGGCGAACCGGCGGAGCATTCCGAGGCCGTCGAACCAGTGGTCGAAGGATTCGCCGCCCGCCTCGAACGCGCCGGGGCCGTTCCTGACGAGGACGCCGTCGAGCCACGACGGGAGGTCACCCTCGACCGGAAGCCGACGCTCCGACACTTCCTCGTCGAGCGTTCGGAAGCCGGCGGCGTAGGGGGCACTCACACCGCCGGCTTCGCGGGCCAGCCCCCTCAATCCTGTGCCGGCCCGCGTCGCGCCGTGCGCCGGGCCTCGGCCACCGACTCGCCCGTCGTCAGCGCCTCGACGAACACTTCGCCGGCCCGGTACGAGGAGCGTACGAGGGGGCCGCTGGCGCAGTAGGCGAAGCCGAGTTCCTCCTCCGCGACGGCGCGCCACGTCTCGAACGTCGCGGGGTGGACGTACTCCTCGACGGGCAGGTGGTCGCCGGAGGGCCGGAGATACTGGCCCAGCGTCACCACCTCGACGCCCGCCTCGCGGCAGTCCGCCAGCGTCTCGTACACCTCGTCGGGTCGCTCGCCGACGCCGAGCATCAGGCTCGTCTTGACGTGGGCCTCGGAGTCGGCGGCCTGTTCGAGGACCGAGAGCGACTGCTCGTAGCCCGCGCGGGGGTCCCGAACCGGCTGTTGGCGTCGCTCGACGGTTTCGACGTTGTGCGCGAACACGTCCGGGCCGGCGTCGAGGACCTCGGCCACGAGGTCGGGGTCGCCCCGGAAGTCCGGCACCAGCGCCTCGACCAGCATCGAGGGGTCCTGGCGCTTGATTTCGCGGATGGTCTCCGCGAAGTGACCAGCGCCCTGCCCGTCGAGGTCGTCGCGGTCGACGGAGGTCAACACCACGTAATCGAGGCCGATGTCGGCGACGGCGGCCGCGACGTTCGCGGGTTCCTCGGGGTCGAGGGGGTCCATCCCGCCCGTCGCCACGTCGCAGAACGAACAGCCACGCGAACAGCGGTCGCCCATCAACATCACCGTCGCCGTGCCGGGGCCGTCGCGGCCCGACCAGCACTCACCCATGTTTGGACACGACGCCTCCTCGCACACGGTGTGCAGGTCGTGCTCCCGGAGGGTCGCCTTGATGTCCGTGAACCGCTCGCCCGACGGCGGCCGGACCTTCAGCCAGTCGGGCTTGCGCCGCCTGCTCATACGCCCCGGTCGGTCGCCCCGCTAAAAGGGCGTGTGGTTCAGCGGTGGACCCGCCACGTGAACAGGCTCTCGAACACGTAGTTCAGGAGCATCGACGCCGCGATGGCGACGGGGAACGGGATGACCCGCCAGAGGTCGAAGCCGCCGACGACGACGGCCACCGACAGGCCGGAGAGGAACTGGACGACGAGAAACTGGGTCGCGAGGCCGCCCGAGCGGACCAGATTCGACTTCAGGAACCGCCGGAGGGCGTTCGGCCACCCGTCGAGGCCGTGGTCCGCGAACGTCCACCGCTCGTTGACGGCGAACATCACGACGATGGCCACCTCCGCGCCGACGAGTTTCGCGTACTCCGGCGGCACGCCGAGGCCGACGCTGAGGACGGTGCTGACGCTCAGATCGAAGACGGCCCCGATGGCGCCAACCGAGACGAACTTCCCGAATCTGGCGCGGGAGGCGAGGGCGCCGACGCGCCCCTCACTCGTCTCCGATGGCATCGTCCTCCACGAGTGGGGTGCGGTCGGCGGTCGTCGCCCTGTGCAGGCCGCTCCCCCGGAGCGCTTCGGCGCGGTGGCGCACCACCCCGAGCGCCCGGAGGAAGGAAAGCGAGGTGCGGATGGGCGGCACCGTCGAGTCGGGGTGGTCCGTCCACTGGACCGGCACCTCCCGCACGTCGTAGCCCAGCGCGTCCGCGATGGCCAGCACCTCGAAGTCCCACGCGAATCCGGACTCGAAGACGTGGCCGCGGACCCCCTGCCACGCCGCGCGGGTGAGCGCCTTCGCGCCACACTGGAAGTCGTGGACGTCGACGCCGAGGGCCGCGCGGGCGAGTTTCGCGAAGCTGTCGCCGAAGCGCCGCCGGAGGAGCGACTGGTGGGCGGTCACCTCGGCGTCGGGGTGGCGTCGGGACCCCACGGCCACGTCGGCGCCGTCGTGAATCGCCGCCACCACGTCCGCGACGGACGCGGCCTCGGTGCTCCCGTCGGCGTCCGCGAACGCGAGGACGTCGGTCTCCAGCGCCTCGAACCCGTTCGTGATGGCCGCGCCCTTGCCGCGGCGGCCGTCGGCGACGTGGACCGTCGCGCCCGACTCGCGGAGGGCCTCTGCGACGCCGGCGCCGGGCGCGTCGAGTTCGACGCGAATCGTCGCCGGGTGAACCGTCTCGCGGAGGGCGTCGAGATACGACAGCAGGGTGTCCACGTCCGGCCGGTAGGCGGGGACCACGACACCCACGTCGCCACTCATCACCGGTCGTTACCCCCCCGCGTAGAAAAGCCTCGTGGAACGGCCGGATTCATCGCTTCACGAAGAAGACGACGGTGCGGTCGGCCACGTCGTCCAGTGGCTGTCGCCGCCGGTCGTAGGTCGGGAGTCGATTCGCCACCGCGTCCGCGACGCCGGGTTGCGCGATGACCACCGGCGGCGCGTCCGCCGCGGTCACGTTCTGCGGGGACGCCGTGCTCGCCACGTCGGCGTCCAGCGCCTCGGTGTACCACGGAATCGGCATTCTGGCGTGCCACGTCCCGCTTCCGCCGATGGTCTCCTCGCTCAGATGCGCTGGCGGCGTGAGGCGCGGCCCGACGTACAACACGTCCACGTCGTCCCCGCCCGTCGCCGTCGCGTCGGCGATGGCGTTCACCCCCTGTCGCAAGTCGCCGGGCGCCTGTGCGTAGTAGACGATTTCGTGCCCGCCGTCCGGCCCCTTTGGGCTCTCGTATGGCGCGACGAAACTCGTCTGGACCGCCGTGACCCCCGCCGAGACGACGAGCAGAGTCAGAACGCTGGCCGCGAGGCCGCTTCTGACGACGTGCCACGGTACGTCCCAGTCCGGGTGCAGGTCCGCGCCCACCTCGCCGCGCGCCCACCGGACGACGAGGCCCGCGCCGACTGCGGCCGGGACGGCGAACGGCACGACGGCGTGGACGGTGGACCACGGCACCGGGAAGTTGTTCGCCAGCGGATAGCCGACGACGGCCGCCGCGCCGCAGTAGAAGTTGAAGGCCACGAGGTCACGGGGCGCGTCGCCGCTGTACCGGTCGGCGAGGAAGCCCACCGCCGCGAGCAGGCAGACGCCGCCCGCGCCCGCGGCGAGGGTGCGGAGCGTGTCGCGGAAGTACGGGAGGTAGGGGTGGCCCTGTTTCCCTCCCTTCACCCAGTGGTCGATGGCGTCAGAGAGCGCCGTCACCGTCGCGTCCTCGACGACGGCGGGGAGCATCCCGAACCGGCCGCCGAGCGCCTTCCAGAGGCCCGGCCCGGGGACGCCGTGGGCCCGCGGCGCGTAGAAGTAGACCACGACGACGAAGAACAGCGCCGTCGCGCCGAGCAGGTGGCGCCACCAGCGTTCGAGGCCGGCGAGGCCGCGGCGACCCAGCGACGCCAGCGCCGCCCGGGCCCCGGACCCGGTGTCGCGCGCGCGGAGCAGTCGCCGGTCCAAGAGGAGCGTCGCCGCTCCGAGCCACGTCAGAACCCAGAGGAGGACACTCTCCTTCGTCGTGAAGGCCAGTCCCAGCGTCACCGCCGCGGCGTAGAGGTAGCGCGGCCGGCGCGTGTCGAGGGTGCGCACCAGCAGTCCCAGCGTGACGAGCATGAACGCCGCCAGCGGCATGTCCTTGCGCATGAACCGCGCGTAGTAGAGCAGGAGGGGATTGAGCGTGAGGATGACCCCGAGCGCCACCACCTCCACGTCGCGCAGTCGCTCGCGGAACAGCCACGCCGAGAGGGGGAGCAGGCCCCCGACGACGGCGCCGACGAGGCGCGCGGTGAAGTCGTTCGCGCCGACGAGCATGAACACCGCCGAGTTGACGCGGGTGTAGAACGGGCCGTGCAGGATGGGGCGGTAGTGCCAGACGCCGGTGTCGACGAAGCGCAGAATCCAGTAGCCGAACCACGCCTCGTCGTAGTAGAAGACGCGGTGGCCCAACTCGACGAGGCGCATCGCGAGGGCGAGGAGGGTCAACGCGACGAGCGCCGCGGGCACCGGCCGCTCGCGAATCGGCCGCGGCACGGGGAGACCAGACATCGGATTGGACTGACGTTTCGACAGCCGATTAATAGGCCTTGTGTAGGCGACGGCGGGCGTTTTTCTAACGGCAGGTTCTTTGCGCCGCGACGTGTCACCGGTGCTACGTGGACGTCGCCCTCGTCCTCCGATGGCTGGCGGGCGCCCTCCTGCTTGGCGCCGTCGCGCTTCCGCTCTCGGCATGGCTGTTCGCCCCGACGGCCAGCCGCGGCGCCGGCTTCGCGTTCGCGCTCGCGACGGCCGTCGTCACGCTCGTCACGTTCTGGGTCGGCCACCTCTCCTTCGGCGTCGGGACGCTCGTCGTCCCGCTCGCGCTCCTCGCCGCGGGGTCCGCGATGGCACTCCGGGCGGGCGTCACGGTGCCGACCCGACGCTTCGCCGAGGCGGGCGCCGTCCTCGCCGTCGCCTTCCTGCTCGCGGTGCGGATTCGCGCCGCCGACCCGTCGCTGGAGATTTGGGCCGAGGGGGCGCTCAACTTCGGCCTCCTGAAGTCCCTGCTCCGCGCCGGGGCGCTCCCGCCCGCCGACATGTGGTACGCCGGCCACCCGGTCCAGTACTACTACGGCGGCCACCTCGCCATCGCAGCGTGGACGCTGGCGACGGCCACGCCGCCGTCGCTCGCGCCGAATCTCGCCGTGCCGCTGTTCTACGCGATGCTCGTCGTCGGCGCCTACGACCTCGGCGGGTCCGTCGGCGCGGCGCGCGGCCACGGCCGGCGCGTCACGGGTGCGCTGACCGCCCTCCTCGTCGGCCTCGGCGGGAACCTCTACGAGCCGATTCGTGGGCTCGTCGGGGCGCTTCCCGCCGGACCCGCCCGGACGCTCCGCGAGACGCTCGGCCTCGCCGCCGACGGACTCGCCGGCCCCTTCGCCGCGGGCGAGGCGACGCACTTCGCGACGTTCCCGACGGACGTGCCCCTCTACTCAGTCCGCATCGGGAGTTTCCACGCGCACGTCCTGAGCCAACCGTACACGCTCCTCGCGGCGGGCCTCCTGTTCGCGGCGGTGCAGGCCGAGGGGCGCCGCGCCCGCGCCGTCCGCCTCGCCGCCGTCGCGCCCGTCGCGGGGCTGGTGGCGCTGACGAACGCGTGGAGTCTCCCCGCCGTCGCGGGCGTCGCCGCCCTTGCCGTCGCGTTCGCGCCCGCCCATCCCGCGTCGCTCGTCGGCCGCCCCGTCCCCGACGGACCGGTCCGCCGCGAACTCTCGCGCTACGTCGGCGGCGGCGTCGCCGGGGCCGCAGTCGCCGCCGCCGGGGTCGCCTTCGCCGCGCCGTTCGTCCTCGGCACCGACGTGACCCGCCCGCTCCGGGGCGTCCACCCGGCGTGGCGCACTCCCGCCGCGACGTACGTCGTCCAGTACGGGGCCATCCTGCTCGCGTTCGCGCTTGCGCTGGTGCCGCGCCTCGGACACCGGGCACGGGGCGCACTTCTCGGCGCCGTCGCCGCGTTCGCCCTCGTCCCGTTCGCACCCGGCGTCGCGGCGCTGGCGTTCGTCGCGCCCGTTCTCGCCGTCGCGTGGTGGCTCACCCGCCGCGACCCCGACGTGGGCTATCTCGGGGTCCTCGTCCTCGCGGGCGCGGGCCTCCTCCTGCTGGTCGAACTGGTGTATCTGCGCGGTGGGGCCGCGTTCGGCCGGTACAACACCGTTTACAAGGTCAGCAGTCAGGTGTGGCTGTTCTGGTCCGCCGCGGCGGGCGTGGCGCTCAGCGGCGTCCTCGTCCGGGGCGTCCGCCGCGCGCCGTCGCTCGCGACTGGCCGGGCCGTCGTCGCGGCCGCCCTCGTCTGCACGACGCTGGTGTACGGCGGCCTCGTCGTCACCGAGACGACCGTCGACGGGCCCGAGAAGTCCCTCGACGCCACCGCCTACCTCGACACGTGGCACCCCGACTACGCGGGGGCCATCGACTACCTCGACGCCCGGCCCGGACAGCCACACGTCGTGGAGGCCGCGGTGCCCGAGTCGGTGATGTTCACGTTCCGCGCGGCGCCGGTGTCGAGTTTCACCGGCCTGCCGACAATAGCGGGGTGGACCCACGCCGCCGACTACCACTCGGAGGCGGGGTTCGCCCGACGCGCCGACGAGGTCCGGCGCATCTACGAGGGGGGCCCGGCCACCCGGCACGCACTGCTCGACCGGTACGACGTGCGCTTCGTCGTCCTCGGCCCCCACGAGCGCAGTCGCTACGACGTGGCCGACTTCGGCGCGGACCCGCGGCTGACCCGCGTGGGGTCGTGGGGCGACGTGACGGTGTACGCCGTCGCCGCCGGGTAGAAACTCCTTTGACGCGGTAGCCCCACCGTCTCCCCGATGGAGGTCGCAGAGGTCGTCCCCGAGTTCGCCGACGCCTTCGCGTTCGACGAGTTCAACGAGATGCAACGCGAGGTCCTGCCGGCGCTTCTGGACGGCACCGAGAACGTCGTCGCGAGTGCGCCCACCGCCAGTGGCAAGACGGCGCTGGCGGAACTCGCCATCTGCCGGACGCTGCAGGACGGCGGCACCGCCCTGTTCGTCGCGCCCCTGCGTGCGCTCACCAACGAGAAGGAGAGCGAGTGGGAGCGCTTCGAGTCGCTTGGCTACTCGGTGTACGTCGTCACCGGCGAACGCGACCTGTCGCCGTCGCGCGCCGAACGCGCCGACGTGCTGGTGATGACGCCCGAGAAGGTGGACTCGGCGACCCGGAAACACGACTCGCCGCGGTACGCGTTCATCGACGACGTGGACACCGTCGTCGTGGACGAGGTGCATCTCCTCGACTCGGAGAAGCGCGGCGCGGTGCTGGAGGCGACTATTTCCCGCCTCCGGCGGCTCTGTGACCCGCGCATCGTCGCGCTCTCCGCGACGATGCCGAACGTGGACGACGTTGCGGCGTGGCTCGACGCCCCCGAGGCGACGACGTTCTCCTTCGACGACGAGTACCGGCCCGTGGACCTGCACGCCGACGTGCGAACCTACAGCCACGGCGAGAACGACTTCGCCGACAAGTACCGGCGGCTCTACACCGCCCTCGACATCGCCGAACCCCACCTCCGCGAGGACGGGCAGGCCCTCGTCTTCGTCGCGTCGCGGCAGGACGCCGTGCGCGCCGCCGAGAAGGCCCGCGACGAACTCGTCCAGCGAGACGTGCCGATGGGCGCCCGCGGCGACTACGACTTCCACACCGAGACGGACGCCCTCGAAAACCAGACGCTCCGGCAGTCCGTTCTCGACGGCGTCGGCTTCCACCACGCCGGCCTCTCGCGCGACGACAAGAACCGCGTCGAGGAGTGGTTCAAGCAGGGCACAGTGGAGTTGCTGTTCGCCACGACGACGCTCGCGTGGGGCGTGAACCTCCCCGCCCGATGCGTGGTCCTCCGGGACACGAAGTTCCACGACCCGCTCGAGGGCGAGGTGGACATGAACCCTCTCGACGTCCTGCAGATGCTCGGGCGCGCGGGCCGCCCCGGTTACGACGACGTGGGCTACGGCTGGGTCGTCTGCTCGCCCGACGACGCCGACAAGTACCGCCGCCTGCTCCGCGAGGGGACCGACATCGAGTCCCACCTCGCCGACGACCTCGAAGAGCATCTCAACGCCGAAATCGCGGTCGGCACCATCGACGACGTGGCCGACGTCCACGAGTGGCTGGACACCACGTTCTACGCCGTCCGCGCGGAAGCGGCGCCCGCCCGCTACGACTTCGCGGGGCGCCGAGAGCGCGTGGAGACGGTCCTCGACGACCTCGTGGACCGCGGCTTCGTCGCGCGCGACGGCGACGCCCTCGAACCGACGCGGTTGGGACGCCTCGTCTCGCAGTACTACCTCCGCCTCGACACGGCCGAGCGGTTCCGGTCGCTCGCGGACGGCGACCCGGACGACGACGAAATCTTGCGCGCCGTCGCGCGCGCCGCCGAGTTCGACAGCGTCACCGCCCGGTCGAGCGAGCGGGGGGCCATCGACGACGCCGTGGACGCCCACGGCCTCCCCGACGGCACGCGGAAGGTCCTCGCCGTCCTGCGGACCGGGATGGACGGGACGACGCCCTCCGAACTCGGGAGCGACGCGTGGGCCATCCGGCGCAACGCGACGCGTCTGCTCTCGGCCTTCTCGGCGCTCCTCGACGCCTTCGACGCGCCGCGGGCCGCCAACCGAACCCGGCGACTCGAAGCGCGCATCGAACACGGCGTCGACGCCGCGGCGGTGGGGCTCACCGCCGTCGAGGGCGTTGGGTCGGGACGCGCCTCGAAACTCGCGTCCGAGGGGCTGACGACGCCTGCCGACGTGCGGGCGGCGGGGACCGCGGGCCTCGTCGACGCTGGCCTCACGGAGGGCGCGGCCGAACGCGTGGTCGAGGCGGCGACCGATTTGCCCGACGTGTCCGTCGAGTGGGGCGACTTCCCCGACGCCGTCGGCGCCGGCGAGAGCGACTTTCGGGAGGTAACCGTCGTCAACGACGGTGGCGGCGTCAACGCGGCGGTGCGCGTGACGGTCAACGGCGTCGAGATGACGACGACGGAGACGTACCTCGCCGACCGGGTCACCGTGCCCGTCGGCGTGTTCGGCGCCGACGCGGACAGCCTCGACATCTGCGTCGAAGTCGTCTTCCCCGAGATTCCGGTCTGTCCCGCGAGCGAGGAGCGGACCGTCGACGTGCGCGGATAAGCCCTAAGTTCTCCCCCCACCGAGCGGGGGCCGTGACGCTTCAGTTGCCGAGCGAAATCGTCGCCGAGCGCTTCGTCCCCGCCGTGCGGTCGATGCTCGCCGTCGCCCTCGCGGACCGCGGGTTCGCACAGCGCGCGGTGGCCGACCGCCTCGGCGTCTCACAGGCCGCGGTGAGCAAGTATCTCTCCGAGGGCCCGGCGGGCGACCCGCGTCTCCGCGAGGACGAACGGATGCAGGACACGGTCGAGCGCATCGCCGACGGGTTCGCCGACGGCACGATGGACGAGTACGAGGCGCTGGCGGAACTGCTGGCCCTCGTCCGCGAGTTCGAGGACCGCGGCCCCATCTGCGCGATTCACGAGGAGGAGATGCCCGCGCTCGCGGGACTCGGCTGTGACCTCTGCGTTCGCGGGCGGGACCGCGCCGTCGAAACCGAGCGGGACGTGCTGTCGAACGTGCGCCGCGCCGTCCGGCGCTTCGCCGACGCCGACGCCGCGCCCGCCCACGTCCCGAACGTCGGCACGAACGTCGCGATGGCGCTTCCGGACGCGAGCGACCCGACGGACGTGGCCGCCGTCCCGGGGCGCCTCCACGCGATGCGGGGGCGCGTCGACGTTCCCGCGAACCCCGAATTCGGCGGCTCACAGCACGTCGCGGGGATGCTGCTGGCGGCGATGGAGGCCGACCCGGCCGTGCGGGGCGCCATCAACCTCGCCACCTCGGAGGAACTGCTCGATGCGGCGCGTGCGGCCGGCATCGACCCCCTCGAATTCGACGCGGGCTACGAGAACAGGGGGGAGCGACTGCGCGAGCGATTCGCCGAGCGCGGGGCGGTGCCCCGGGTCGTCTACCACGGGGGCGCCTTCGGTATCGAACCCATCACCTACGTCCTCGGGGAGAGCGCGGAGGAGGCCGTGGCGACGACGCTGGACCTCATCGACTAGTCGTCGGCCGGCGTGAACGTCACGCCGCCGATCTCCACCTCGTCGGGCACGCCGCTGGTGTCGTGGTCGCCCACTGGCGGGCGGTTCACGGCCGCGGCGTCGGAGGCGGCGAGGTCCGTCTCGTCCGCGATGGCGTCCATCTCGCCGTCGGCGTCGCGGGCGTCCTGGTCGATGCGCATCGAGCAGAACTCCACGCCGCACATCGAGCAGAAGCGGGCCTCCTTGTAGTTGTCACCCGGGAGCGTCTGGTCGTGGTACTCGCGGGCGCGTTCCGGGTCGAGGGCCAACTCGAACTGGCGGCGCCAGTCGAAGTCGTAGCGGGCCTCCGAGAGGGCGTCGTCCCAGTCGCGGGCGCCCGGCCGCCCGTTCGCCACGTCGGCGGCGTGGGCGGCGATGCGGTAGGCCGCGAGGCCGTCGCGCACGTCCTCCGCGTCGGGGAGGCCCAGATGCTCCTTGGGCGTGACGTAGCAGAGCATCGCCGCGCCGGCCCGGGCCGCCTCCGTCGCGCCGATGGCGCTGGTGATGTGGTCGTAGCCGGGCGCCACGTCGGTGACGAGTGGCCCGAGGACGTAGAAGGGCGCGCCGTCGCACTCCTCCTGTTGGCGTTCGACGTTGTCGGCCACCTCGTCCATCGGGACGTGACCCGGCCCCTCGACCATCACCTGCACGCCGTGGTCCCACGCGGTGCGCGTCAACTCGCCGAGCGTCTCCAGTTCGGCGAACTGGGCCTCGTCGCTGGCGTCGGCGAGACACCCCGGCCGGAGGCCGTCGCCGAGGCTGAAGGTCACGTCGTGTTCCGCGAAAATCTCACAGATGTCTTCGAACGCCGCGTACAGGGGGTTCTGCATGCCGTTCTCCTCCATCCACTGCGCGAGGATGGACCCGCCGCGCGAGACGATGCCCGTCTTGCGCCCGTCGGTGAGGGGGAGATGTTCCATCAGGACGCCCGCGTGGATGGTCATGTAGTCGACGCCCTGTTCGGCCTGCTTCTCGATGACGTCGAGGAGGAGTTCGTGGGTGATGTCTTCGGCGCTCTCGGCGCGCTTGACGGCCTCGTAGATTGGGACCGTGCCGACGGGGACCGGGGAGTGGGCGACGTTGGCCTCGCGGATGCGGTCGAGGTCGCTGCCCGTCGAGAGGTCCATCACCGTGTCCGCGCCGTAGTGGACGGCGCTGTGGAGTTTCTCCAGTTCGCCCTCCACGTCGCTCGTCTCCTCGCTGTTGCCGATGTTGGCGTTGACCTTCGTCGAGAACTCCCGCCCGATTATCATCGGGTCGAGGCTATCGTGGGCGTGGTTCGCCGGGATGACCGCCTGTCCCTCGGCGACCTGTTCGCGCACGAACTCGGGGTCGCGGTTCTCCCGTTCGGCGACCCGTTCCATCGCCGGGGTCACCTCGCCGGCCCGCGCTCGCTGCATCTGTGTCCGGGGCATGGATAACTAGGTTGTATTAGTCGATGATAAACGCTGTGGTCCGGGGGTTCAAGGCCGGGAGCGCGGCCACGCCCGGCCATGCAGGACACGCTCAGGGTGTTGGCCGGCGACTGCACGGTGACGTACGAGGACGACGAGGGTACCCGAACTCAGCGGGGGCGCGTGGTGGTCGCAATCAAACCCGACGGCACGGTGCTCGTTCACGACGCCGACGGCTACCGCCCGGCGGCGTGGCTCACCCGCGCGGACACGGTGGCGGTCAGCCGCGAGGGAGACGACTTCCGCCTCGTGGCCGGGGACGGCGGAACGCGCCTCGCGGTGGAGAGCCACGAGACGTTCGGACGGGTCCGCTTCCCCGTCTCCGCCGCTGGGCCGCCCGTCGGCGACTGTCCCGACTGCCGCGCGCCGATGGTCCGCGACGGCGACGAAATCGCGTGCACGGACTGTCGCTCCCGCTACCCGATTCCCCGGGACGCCGCGGTGACCGACGAGGCGTGCCCGGACTGTGGCCTGCCGACTGTGCGCGTCGAACGCGGCGCCGAACTGACCGTCTGCGTGGACCGGCACTGTCAGCCGTTAGCCGAGGCCGTCGGCGAACGATTCGACGGCGAGTGGCCCTGTCCCGACTGCGGACGGGGGATGCGGATTCGCCGAGAGCGCGGTCTCCGCGCGGTGTGTCCCGACTGCGAGCGCCGCCTCCGGGTGCCAGTGGGCACAGTCGCCGGCGACTGTGACTGTGGACTCCCCCTGTTCGACACGGGCGACGGGGCGCGCTGTCCGGACCCGGACTGCGCGGCGGCGACACCGTAGCCTCTTTGCCTGCCCGGCGGCACGTCACCGACATGGACGGACGGGAACGCGACGGGGAAATCGTCGTCGACGGCGACGCGCGTCAGCGCTTCCACGACGCCCGCGGCTACGGGCGTCCGCTCGACGGCGACTCGCTCGCTCTCACCCGCGTCGAGGCGGCCCACTTGCTGTTCCGCGGGGACCTCGTCTCCGTGGACGGCCGGGGATTCCGCGAGTTCCTCTCCGACGCCGAGGCGGGCTTCGCGCCCCGGTTTCTCGTCTACAAGGACCTGCGGGACCGCGGCTTCTATCTCTCGCCCGCCCGCGAAGGGTGGGTCACCGACCCCCGCGACGACGTGGACTTCGTCGTCTACCCCCGCGGCAAGGGGCCGTGGGACGAGGACGTACTGTACCGGATTCGGGCCGTCGGGGAACGCGCGCCGGTGTCTGCCGCCGGGGTGGGCGACTGCGTCCTCGCCGTCGTCGACGAGGAGAGCGACATCACCTACCTCCAGACGGCCGAGCCGACGCCAACCGGCGGCACCGAGTACACGCCCCCCAGCGACGTGTCGGGCACCCTCCTCGACGACCGGGCCGTCCTCTGGGACCCGCCCGAGGACCTGCACCACCGGGGCTTCTACGGCCGACCGCTGGAAGGCAGAGACGAGTCCGCGGACTCGCCGCTTCAGTTGTCGCTCATCGAGGCCGCCTACCTCGCCGCGGAGGGGGCGCTGTCGCTGGACCTCCGGCGCGTCGTCGAACGCGGGCGGGCCGTCGAGGGCGACCGCTTCGACCGGCGCCTGCGCACCTACCGAGCGCTCCGGGACGGCGGCCTCGTCCCCAAGACGGGGTTCAAGTTCGGGGCCGACTTCCGCGTCTACGCCACCGTCGAGACGGTGGACGACCTCGGGCACGCCGAGTTTCTGGTGCGCGTCCTCCCCGCCGACTACGACTTCGAACCGCGGGACTTGGCGCTCGACGTGCGCCTCGCCCACGGCGTCCGCAAGGAGATGCTGTTCGCGCGCCACGGCGACGGGGAGCGTCCCTCGTGGCTCTCGGTGAGCCGCCTGACACCGTAGATGCCAACGATTAAGGCCTTCTCGGCGGAGAGTGAGGACATGGAGTCCACTTCCGGCTGGCGGTGGCCACACGGTTCGGAAGTGGACAGTGTCGCGGTCCCGGCGGGGGGCTGACCCACGCCGCGAACGCGTCGCTCACTCCGCTTTTTCCACGCACCGACTTCGACCACCGCGCCCAGACCACGCATGACACGCGACACAGACTCAGCCACCGAGGAATCGACGCACACACTGACCGACGGCGGGAGCGAGACGGCCGCCGGCGCCGACGAGGCCACTCTCGACCCGTGGGGGTCCTCGACTATCGCCGACTACCGCTCGCTGTTCGAGGAGTTCGGCATCGAGGCGTTCGAGGACGTCCTCGACTCGGTGCCGAACCCCCACTATCTGATGCGGCGGGCCATCATCTTCGGCCACCGCGACTACCGCCGGGTGCTGACGGCGATGCGCGAGGACGAACCGTTCGCCGCGCTCTCCGGCTTCATGCCCACCGGCGACCCCCATATCGGTCACAAGATGGTGTTCGACGAAATCATCTGGCATCAGGAGCAGGGCGGCGACGCCTACGGCCTCATCGCCGACTTAGAGGCCCACAGCGCCCGCGGCCTCTCGTGGGACGAAATCGACGACCACGCCGAGGACTACCTGCTCTCCCTGCTGGCGCTCGGCTTCGACCCCGAGGACGGCGAACTGTACCGCCAGTCCGACAACCGCGAGGTGCAGGACCTCGCCTTCGAGTTGGGGTCCGAGGCGAACTTCTCGGAGTTCGAGGCCATCTACGGCTTCGACGGCGAGACCGAAATCTCGCACATGCAGAGCGTCGTCACGCAGATGGCGGACATCCTCTACCCGCAACTCGACG
>JBDGTS010000026.1:0-20770 GCA_042216675.1 Halobacteriaceae archaeon
GCCGAAGATGTTGAACACGACGGCGTCGACGTTCTCGTCGGAGAACACCATGTCCAGCGCGTTCGCCACGCGGTCGGCCTTCGCGCCGCCGCCGATGTCGAGGAAGTTGGCGGGTTCGCCGCCGAAGTGGTCCACGAGGTCCAGCGTCGCCATCACGAGGCCGGCGCCGTTGCCGATGATGCCGACGTTGCCGTCCAGGCGCACGTAGTCGAAGTCGTACTCGGCGGCCTTGCGCTCGAGGTCGTCCTCGTAGGCCTCCTCCTCCATCTCCGCGAGCTCCGGCTGGCGGAACAGCGCGTCGTCGTCGATGTTGAGGACGGCGTCGGCGGCGATGACCTCGTCGTCCGCGGTGACCATCAGGGGGTTGATTTCGGCGTCGCTGGCGTCGCGGGCGTCCCACAGTTCGTAGAGCGTCTGGAGGATGCTCGCCACGTCGCGGGCGACGGACTGGTCGACGCCCGCCTCGTACACGACCTTGCGGGCCTGATAGGGGTGCATGCCGAATGCGGGGTCGACGTGCTCCCGCGCGATGGCCTCGGGGTCCTCCTCGGCGACTTCCTCGATGTTGACGCCGCCGCGCGTGGAGACCATGGCGACGGGTTCGCCCTCGCCGCGGTCCATCGTGACGCCGACGTACAGTTCGTTCACGAAGTCGACGGCGCCCTCGACGAGAACGGACTCGACGGTGTAGCCCTTGAGGTCCATCCCGAGGATGGCCTCGGCGGCCGCGCGGGCCTCGTCGGCGTCCTCGACCAACTCGATGCCGCCGGCCTTGCCCCGGCCGCCGACGTGTACCTGTGCCTTCACCGCGACCGGATAGCCGATGTCGTCGGCCTGTTCGACGACTTCGTCCGCTGTCGTCGCCAGCGCCGACGGCGGCGTCGGAATGCCCGCTTCGGCGAAGACGTTCTTCGCCTGATACTCGTGGAGTTTCATTGCCTACTCCGACGGAAACCCGCCCCGTCAAAATACCCCACGGTTCGTCCATCTATAACGGTCGATACCCGGGTTTACAGCCAGTCACGGCTCGTCTCCGGGGCGTCCGCGATGACGGCGTCCACGCCGCGTCTCGCGAGGAGCCACGCCATGAGACGGGAGCGGACGGTCCACGCCGCCACGGACAGGCCGAAAGCGTGCGCGCGAGAGACGATTCGCGAGCGCAGACAGAGGCTCGCGTCGGGATGGACGGCCGTGCAGCCGAGTTCGCGAGCGGTTCGGACGCTCTCGCGAGGCCCGTCGGCGGTGAGATACGCCCGCGGTACGCTCGGGTCGGCCTCGCGCGCCGTCCGCAACGCCGCCGCGTCGAACGAGGAGACGACCACGTCGTTGCCCGCCGCGGCCGCCAGCGCCAGCGCATCGGCCGCCACTCCGCGCTCTTTCAGTTCGAGGACGAGGCCCACGTCGTCGGGCACGGCGTCGAGGACGGCCGCGAGGCGGGGCACGCCCTCGTCGCTTCCGAACACCGAGAGGGCGTCGAGTTCCGCCGCCGTCAGGTCGGCGACGCGACCGTTGTCCTCGGTCACGCGGTCCACCGTGTCGTCGTGGCACACGACCACGTCGTCGGCACAGCGCCGCACGTCCACCTCCACGCAGTCTGCCGTCTCCGCGGCCGCGCGCACCGCCGACACGGTGTTCTCGGCGTTCCGGTCGGCGTACCCCCGGTGGGCTATCTCCCGGACCATGGCCCGCCTTCACCCCGGGGGGCTTTATTTCGTCCCCCTGCGAACGACCGCCCATGCGCGCAGTCCGCTACCACGAACACGGCGGGCCGGGGGTCCTCCGCGTCGACGAGATTCCGACGCCCGACCCCGGCCACGGCGAGATTCGCGTCGCAGTCGAGGCCGCGTCGGTCAACCCGGTGGACACGTACTTCCGCGAGGGCGCCTACGTCCCGCCGGAACTGCCGATGGTTCCCGGGTCCGACTTCGCGGGCGTCGTCGACGAGGTCGGCCCCGGCGTCACGCGGTTCGAGGTGGGCGACCGGGTCTTCGGCACGAACCTCGGCAACGACCGGCAGGGCACCTACGCCGCGGAGATCGTCGCACCGGCGAACCGCGCGGCACACCTCCCCGACGGCGTCGCGTTCAGCGAGGGCGCGGCGGTCGCGCTGGTCGGCGCGACGGCGTGGCGTGCCCTCGTCTCGCACGCGAACCTCGACCCCGCGGAGACGGTCCTCGTCCACGGCGGCAACGGCGGGGTCGGCCACGTCGCGGTCCAACTGGCCGCCTCGTCGGGCGCCCGCGTCGTGACGACGGCCCGGCCGACGTACCACGACCGACTCGCCGCCATCGGCGCGGACCACGTCGTCGACTACCGCGTCGACGGCCTCGCGGACGCCCTCCGGGCCGCCGGTCCGCCGGACGTGATTCTCGACCACCGCCTCGACGACTACCTCTCGCTGGACGCCGAGGTCGGAACCCGTGGCTGTCGCGTCGTCGGCATCGGCAACACCGAGGCGGCGGCCGGATTCAACGACGTGGCCGGCGCCCGAGCGCGGGAGCTGTCGCTCGACCTGATAAGCGTGTTCAACACGCCCGACGTGCCAGCCGTCCTCGACCGCATCGGTGACCTCGTGGCCGCGGGCGACGTGGTGCCGGAAGTGTCTGACCTGTACGAGTTAGAGGAGGCCGCGGCGGCCCAGCGAGCGGTCGCCGAGGACAGCTTCTTCGGCAAACTCGTCGTCGAGCCGTAACCGGAACGCGTGTTCCGTCTTCGAAGGCGTTATTGTCGCTTCTGACTCTTCGTGAGCCATGAGTCGGGAGGGGACGCTGGACCGCTTCGAGACGTACCGGGACCGGGTGGAGTGGCCGCTGTGGCGACTGTTCGAGACGTACGGCCGCGACCGCTTCGGCGTCTTCGTCCTCGGCCTCTTGCTCTCGGTGCTGGAGCGGGGCCTCTCTCTTCTCCCGCCGTATCTGCTCGGCGTGGCCATCGACGCCGTCATCACAGACGACCAGCCCTACACCCTCCCGCTGGTGCCCGACGGCTGGATTCCCGGCGGGGACGTGGGTCAGTTCTGGTTCTCCGTCGTCCTCATCGGCGCTGCGTTCCTCTCCTCGGCCGTCCTGCTGGCGGCCCGCCAACTGTCGCTGGACTACTACTCCCACCGGCTGATGCACGACGTGCGGACGGCCACCTACGAGCGCCTCCAGCAACTCGACATGGCCGTCTTCGACGCCGAGGAGACGGGGGAACTGATGAGCGTCCTCAACAACGACGTGTCGAACTTCGAGCGGTTCTTCGACGATGCCCTCGGACAGGCGGTGCGTATCGCCGCCGTTCTGCTCGGCGTCGTCGTCATCCTGTTCTCGCTGAACCCCCAACTGGCGACGGTGACGCTGTTCGTCGTCCCGTTCCTGACGCTGTTCACGATGTGGTTCATGCGACGCGTCGAACCCGCCTACGACGCCATCCGCTCCTCCGTCGGCACGCTGAACACCCGCCTCGAGAACAACCTCGGGGGCATCCACCTCATCAAGAGCGCCGCCACCGAGAGCCACGAGAACGAACGCGTCGATGAGGCCTCGTGGGAGTACTTCTCGACGAACTGGCACCGAATCAAGCTGGAGATGCTGTACTACCCCGGGATGCGCGTCATCTCGAACGGCTCGTTCTGGGTGACGTTCCTCGTCGGCGGCTACTGGGTGTCGACCGGACAGGCGCCGCTGTTTCTCACCGGCGACCTGAGCGTCGGCGCGTTCGTCACGTTCCTGTTCATGAGCCAGCGGTTCACCGGGCCGCTCCGGCGCATCAGCACGGTCATCAACCACTACGAGAACGCGCGGGCCTCCGGGAAGCGCGTGTTCGCCCTGCTGGACATGCCCGTCCGCGTGCAGGAGGCCGACGACCCGGTGGAACTCGACGGCGTCGAGGGGCACGTCGAGTACGACGACGTGTCTTTCGGGTACGACGACGAACCGGTCCTGCAGAACCTGAACTTCGACGCCGACCCCGGAGAGACGGTGGCGCTCGTCGGCCCGACGGGCGCGGGCAAGTCCACGGTGATGAAACTCCTCTTGCGCTTCTACGACGCCGACGAGGGCGCGGTGCGCGTCGACGGCCACGACGTGACGGACCTCTCGCTTCACAGCCTGCGCCGCCACGTCGGCTACGTCGGGCAGGAGGCGTTCCTCTTCGGTGGCACCATCCGCGAGAACGTCGCCTACGGCACCTTCGACGCGAGCGACGAGGAGATTCGGGAGGCCGCGAAGGTGGCGGAAGCCCACGACTTCATTCAGGACCTGCCCGAGGGCTACGACACCGAAGTCGGTGAGCGCGGCGTGAAACTCTCGGGCGGCCAGCGCCAGCGCATCTCCATCGCTCGCGTCGTCCTCTCGGACCCGGACATCCTCGTCCTCGACGAGGCCACCTCCGACGTGGACACGGAGACGGAGGTCCTCATCAAGCGCGGGTTGGACCGCGTCTCCGAGGACCGGACGACGTTCACCATCGCCCACCGCCTCTCGACGGTGCGGGACGCCGACCAGATTCTCGTCCTCGAAGACGGCGAAATCGTCGAGCGGGGGACCCACGAGGAACTGTTGGACGAGGACGGCCTGTACGCGAACCTCTGGAGCGTGCAGGTGGGCAACATCGAGGAACTGCCCGAGGAGTTCCTCGAACGGGTCGCACGGCGGCACAGCGGGACCTGAACCGTCGGTTTCGGTTCCGGCGGGGGCCGCGGCGGCCACACAGCATTTCAGGCGGCCGCGCGGACAGTCGGCCATGTCCGAACGCGAATCGTGGGCGACCAGAATCGGCTTCATCCTCGCCGCCGTCGGGAGTGCCGTCGGCCTCGGGAACGTGTGGCGGTTCCCGTACGTCACCGCGGAGAACGGCGGCGCCGCGTTCCTCGTCGTCTACCTGCTGGCGGTGCTGGTCGTCGGCCTGCCGGCGATGCTCGCGGAGTTCAGCATCGGCCGGCGGGGCCAGCGCAACATCGTGGACGTGTACGAACGGGTCGGCCACCCGACGTGGCGGTTCGCCGGCGCTCTCGGCGTTCTCACCGGCTTCTGGATTCTCTCGTACTACTCCGTCGTCGGGGGGTGGGTGCTTCGCTACATCTTCGGGAGCGCCACCGGCGCCTACTTCGGCGACCCCGGCGGGTACTTCACCGCCGTCTCGGCGGGCCCGGAGGCCGTTCTCTTTCACTTCCTGTTCATGGCCGTCACCGTCGGCATCGTCGCCTTCGGCATCGAACAGGGCATCGAGTGGAGCGCGAAACTGATGGTCCCCTCCATCGTCCTGCTGATGGTAATTCTCGCCGTCTGGGCGGCGACGCTCGGCGGCGCGAGCGCGGGTTACGACTTCTATCTCAGCCCGGACGTGAGCACCATCGTGGACAACATCGGCACGGTGGCACCCGCTGCCGTCGGACAGGCGCTGTTCTCGCTCTCGCTCGGGATGGGTGTGATGGTGACGTACGCCTCCTACCTCGGGCGCGACGACAATCTGGGCTTCGACGGCCTCTCCATCGCGCTTCTCAACACGTTCGTCGGGGTCCTCGCCGGCTTCGTCGTCTTCCCCCTGCTGGCCGCGCAGGGCGTCGAGTACGGTGACGCCGGCGCCGGCGCCATCTTCATCAGCATGGCGACGGCGTTCCAGCAGGTCCCCTTCGGGCGCCTCGTCGGCGTCATCTTCTTCGCCATCGTGGGGCTGGCGGCGCTCTCGTCGGCGATCAGTCTGCTGGAGGTCGTCGTCTCCTACTTCGTCGACAACACCGCGCACCCGCGGCGCCTGGTGACGGCCGCCATCGGCGGCGTCATCTTCCTCCTCGGCATCCCCTCGGCGTGGAGCAACGCGACGCTCGGGCAGTTCGACACCGTCGCGAGCAACGTCTTGCTCCCGTTGGGCACCGCCCTCGTCGTCATCTTCGTCGGCTGGGTGTACGCCGCGGACGCTCTCGACGAGATTCGGCAGGGCACCGACGGCGCCGAGCGACTCGGACCGGCGTGGCTGTGGCTCGTCCGCACGGTGGTGCTGTTCGCCGTCGTCGCCACGTTGGCCCTGCGGTTGGCCTCGTTCGTCGGACTCTGAGGGTCCCTCGGAATCCTTTTGAGTACGGTGGCTGATTGTCCGTGCAACGATGACGATGGAGGACCGCATCGAGGACCTCCGGGAGCGCCGCCGGGAGGCACTCAAGGGCGGCGGCGAGGAGCGCATCGAGCGACAGCACGAGAAGGGGAAGATGACCGCGCGCGAGCGCATCGACTACTTCCTCGACGACGGCACGTTCCACGAGTTCGACCAACTCCGCACGCACCGGAACCACAATTTCGGGATGGAGGAGTGCCAGATTCCCGGGGACGGCGTCGTCACCGGCTACGGCGACGTGGACGGCCGGAAGGTGTTCGTCTTCGCGCACGACTTCACCGTGTTCGGCGGGTCGCTCGGGGAAGTCCTCGCGGAGAAGGTGACGAAGGTGATGGACACGGCGATGGAAGTCGGCGCGCCCATCATCGGTCTGAACGACTCCGCGGGCGCCCGGATTCAGGAGGGCGTCGACGCGCTGGCGGGCTTCACGGAGATCTTCCACCGCAACCAACAGGCCAGCGGCGTCGTGCCCCAGATTTCGGCCATCATGGGGCCGTGCGCTGGCGGGGCCGTCTACTCCCCCTCCATCACGGACTTCATCTTCATGGTGCAGGACACCAGCCACATGTACATCACCGGCCCCGGCGTCACGAAGACGGTGACCGGTGAGGACGTGACCCACGAGGAACTCGGGGGCGCGATGACCCACGCCTCGAAGACGGGCATCGCGGACGTGGCCGCGGAGGACGAGGAGGCCGCTCTCGACGGCATCCGGCGCCTGCTCTCCTACCTGCCACAGAACAACGTCGAGGACCCGCCGCGCGTGGACCCGTGGGACGACCCGGAGCGCCGCGACGAATCGCTCGAAACGGTCGTCCCCGACAGCCCACAACAGCCCTACGACATGACGGACGTGGTGGGCGGCGTCGTGGACGAGGGGTCGTTCTTCGAGGTGGGGGGAAACTTCGCCAAGAACCTCGTCGTCGGCTTCGCGCGCCTCGACGGGCGCTCGGTGGGCGTCGTCGCGAACCAACCGCGGGTCAACGCCGGCACCCTCACCGTCGACTCCTCGCTGAAGGGCTCTCGCTTCGTCCGCTTCTGTGACTCGTTTAACATCCCCATCGTGACGTTCGTCGACGTGCCCGGCTACATGCCCGGTACCGAGCAGGAACACCGGGGAATCATCCGTCACGGCGCGAAACTGCTCTACGCGTACTCGGAGGCGACGGTGCCCCTGCTGACGGTCATCACGCGGAAGGCCTACGGCGGCGCGTACTGCGTCATGGCGTCGAAACATCTCGGCGCGGACGTGAACTACGCGTGGCCCACCGCCGAAATCGCGGTGATGGGGCCACAGGGCGCAGTCAACCTCCTCTACAGCGACGAACTGGAGGCCGCCGACGACCCCGACGAACTTCGGGACCAACTCATCGAGGAGTACCGCGAGGAGTTCGCCAACCCGTACACGGCGGCCGACCGGGGCTTCCTCGACGACGTCATCGAACCGACGGAGACGCGCCCCCGCCTCATCGACGACTTGGAGATGCTGTCGAGCAAGCGCGTGGACGGGCCGGACAAGAAACACGGCAACATCCCGCTATGACTGACCTCCACGTCCCCGACACCGCCACCGACGAGGAGGCGGCCGCCATCGCCGCCGCCGTCGGTGCGCATCTGCAGGCCGAACGCGCCGCCGCGGCCGCCACGGCGGGCGAGGGTGCCGAGTCGTGGGACGGCGAGCGCTGGCGCTTCGCGGGACGCGTCGCCGCGACTGACGGTCGGTCGGCCAGAGTTCCCGAGGGGGCGCCGACGGACGCGTGGACGGCCGCGGGCCGCGCGGACCGCTTTTGAAGGGCGACCGATAGAGTCAGGTATCTCCCTGTCAGAGACGCCCGTATGTTTCACAAGGTTCTCGTCGCCAACCGGGGCGAGATCGCGGTTCGCGTGATGCGGGCCTGTGAGGAGTTGGGGGTGAACACCGTCGCCGTGTACAGCGACGCGGACAAGCAGGCGGGGCACGTCCGCTACGCCGACGAGGCCTACAACGTCGGGCCGGCGCGGTCCGCCGACTCCTATCTCGACGGCGAGGCCATCATCGACGCCGCAAAGCGGGCCGGCGCCGAGGCCATCCACCCGGGCTACGGCTTCCTCGCGGAGAACGCCGACTTCGCCCGCCGCGTCGAGGACTCGCCCATCACATGGATCGGCCCGCCCAGCGACGCGATGGAGACGCTGGGGGAGAAGACGAAGGCGCGCACGCTGATGCAGGAGGCCGACGTGCCCGTCGTCCCCGGGACCACCGACCCCGTCGAGAGTCCGGAGGCGGTGCGCGAACTCGGCGAGGAGTTCGGCTATCCCATCGCCATCAAGGCCGAGGGCGGAGGCGGCGGCCGCGGCTTGAAGGTCGTCCGCGAACCCGAGTCCGTCGAGGAGGCCTTCGAGAGCGCCAAGCGCGAGGGCGAGGCGTACTTCGACGACCCCTCCGTCTACGTCGAGAAGTACCTCGCTGACCCGCGCCACATCGAGGTTCAGATTCTCGCCGACCACCACGGCAACGTCCGCCACCTCGGAGAGCGCGACTGCTCGCTCCAGCGTCGCCACCAGAAGGTCATCGAGGAGGGTCCCAGCCCCGCCCTCGACGCCGCCACGCGCTCTGAAATCGGGGCCGCGGCGCGCCGGGGCATCGCCGCGGCCGACTACGCCAACGCGGCCACCGTGGAGTTCCTCGTCGAGGACGGCGAGTTCTACTTCATGGAGGTGAACACCCGGATCCAGGTCGAGCACACCGTCACGGAGATGCTGACAGGCATCGACATCGTGAAGTGGCAACTTCGCATCGCCGCCGGCGACGAACTCGCCTTCGACCAAGGGGACGTGAGCCTCACCGGGCACGCGATGGAGTTCCGCATCAACGCCGAACACGCCGCCGACGACTTCCAACCGGTCGTCGGCGGCTCCCTCGACACGTACGACCCGCCGGGCGGCATCGGCGTGCGCGTCGACGACGCCCTCCGGCAGGGCGACGAACTCGTGACCGACTACGACTCGATGGTGGCGAAACTCATCGTCCACGGGAGCGACCGAGACGAGTGCGTCGCGCGCGCCGACAGGGCCCTCCGAGAGTACGACGTGGAGGGCGTGACGACCATCATCCCGTTCCACCGCCTGATGCTCACCGACGAGACGTTCCTCGCCGGGGAGCACTCGACGAAGTATCTCGACCAGAAACTCGACCCGACGCGCATCGCGGAGGCCGTCGAGCGGTGGGGCACGGGCGGCCGCCCCGAGGCCGAGGAGGCGGACACCGTCGAACGCACCTTCACCGTCGAAGTCGACGGGAAGCGCTTCGAGGTGGACGTAGAGGAACACGACCCGCCGGGGGTCACGGCCGCGACCGAACCGTCGCCCGCCGAACCCCCCGCACGGGCCGGCGGCGAGGAGACGGCCGCGAGCGGCGAGGGCGGCGAGGAGATCACCGCCGAGATGCAGGGCACCATCCTCTCCGTCGACGTCGAGGAGGGCGACGAGGTGGCCGCCGGCGACGTGGTCTGTGTGCTGGAAGCGATGAAGATGGAGAACGACGTGGTGTCGTCCCGCGGCGGCACCGTCTCCCGCATCGCCACGTCCGAGGGCGAGAGCGTCGACATGGGCGACCTGCTGGTGGTGTTGGAGTAGATGTCCGAGACGCGGCGCGCGGTCCTCGCGGCCCTCGCGGACGGCCCCGTGCCCGGTCCGAAACTCGCGGACCGACTCGGCATCTCGCGGGCCGCCGTCTGGAAACACGTCGAGGCGCTCCGGGACGCGGGCTTCAGCGTCGAGAGCGGCGACGAGGGGTACGAAATCACCGACGTGCCCGACTACGGCGCTCTCGCCGTCGAGTACGGTCTCGACGCGCCGTTCAGCGTCGAGTACCACGAGGCCCTCGACAGCACGAACGAACGGGCGCGGGAACTGGCCGCCGATGGCGAGACGGACGTGGTGGTCCTCGCCGACAGACAAACCGCGGGTCGGGGGCGCCTCGACCGCGAGTGGGCGTCGCCGACCGGCGGCGTCTGGATGAGCGTCCTCGTGCGCCCGGCCCTGCCCGCGCCGCGGGTGCCCGTCCTGACCCTCGCCGCGGCCGTCGCCGTCACCGAGGCCGTCCGCGAGTTGGGCGTCGACGCGGGCATCAAGTGGCCCAACGACGTCCTCCTCGACGGCGAGAAACTGGCCGGCGTCCTCACGGAGATGGAGGGCGAGGCCGACCGCGTCTCGTGGGTCGTCCTCGGAATCGGCCTGAACGCGAACGTCGACGCCGCGTCGCTCCCCGAGGGAGCGACGAGTCTACAGGCCGCCGTCGGAGAGGTGGACCGGCGCGCACTCGTTCGGCGCATCCTCGACGCCTTCGACGACGTGCGCGACGACCCGGACCGCGCCCTCGAGTTGTGGCGTGAGTACGCCGATACCCTCGGTCGCCGGGTGCGCGTCGACACGCCCTCGGGCGCAATCGAGGGGGAGGCGGTGGACGTGACCGACGCCGGTGCGCTCGTCGTCGACACCGATGACGGCCGCGAGACGGTCCACGCCGGCGACTGCGAACACCTCAGGCCGACGTGAGACCGACGGTGAGAACGGGGACGCTGGACGCGCGCACCACCTTCTCAGCGACGCTCCCCAGAAGCAGTCTGTCGATGCCGCCGCGGCCGTGGGTCCCCATCACGATGACGTCGCAGTCCTCACGCTCCGCGTAGCGCACGATTTCTTGCGCCGGTGACCCCTCCACGACGGCCGTCTCGACGGCGATGCCTCGGTCCTCACCGCGGCGTTCGACGTCCTCCAGCGCGGACCCGCCCTCGCGGTACAGCATGTCGCTGACCCCCTCCCACGTCGCCTCCATCGAGATGCCGGCGGCGCTCGCGGCGTCGACGACGTACACCGCGTGGACCTCGGCGTCGTGGACCGTCGCGAGGTCGAACGCGTGGGCGATGGCGTCGTCGCTGGCCGCCGACCCGTCCGTCGGGACGAGAATCCGTTCGTACATCGGTCCCGTGTGTCACGCTTGGCGACCGGCGCGTATAGTCCTTCCTCCGCGCCGCGGTCAGCCCCGCACTCGGGCGACGATGGCCCCGACGGCGGCGGCGACGAAGCAGACGGCGCCGGCGGTGGCCACGGCGCGCCACGCCGGATGCGTCAGCAGCCACTCGACGGTCCACGGGTCGGGCGGCGGCACGCATCCGCCCGGACCGACACACCCCGACGGCGCGTCGAGCGCGTCGTTCATCACCGCCCGGAACGCGGCGAAGAGGCCGACGGCGACGCCCGGGACGCCGACGAGGGCACCGTCGCGTCCGGTCCAGAACGCGGCGGCGAGGAGCGCCGGGACCACGACGAGCAGAGCGACGAGGAGCGGCGCCGCCTCCGTCAGCATCTCGGCGCGCCACTCCCACGCCATCCTGACCGTCCCTTGAACGGCGGTGAGAACCCCGCCGGCCACGCCGGCGAGAGCGACGACCGAGCGGTTTCGGCGACTGCTCACGTCGACAGTCCGGAGAGACAGCGGTATGACAGTTTCGGTGGGGCTACAGCACCAGCCGCTTCACGTCGGCGGCGCCGGCGCGGCGGACGACGGCCCGCACCGGGTCGCGGACGCCCGAGAGGTTCGGCGTGTCGCCGTCCAGAACGAACAGTTTCGCGTCGCGGCCGGGTTCGATGAGGCCGCAGTTCAGGCCAGCAATCTCCGCGCCCGCGATGGTCGCCATCCGCAGGACTTCGACGGCCGTCACGTCACAGCACTTCGCCGCGAACTCCATCTCGCGGAACATCGAGGGGCTGTTGAGCATCACGTTGTCCGTGCCGAGCGCAACCGTCGTCCGGTCGAGGAGTTCCCGGATGGGCGGGAGGCCCACGTCCGTCACGAGATTCGACCGGGGGCAGACGGCGATAGGAATGTCCTCGTCCTCGACTCTGTCGAGGTGAATCGGCTGGGCGTGGACCATGTGGACGAGCAGGTCCGGCCGGAGGTCCAGCGCGGGATTGATGTCGGCGGGGTCGCGCTCCCCGGCGTGAATGGCGAACAGTTTGTCAGCCTCGCGGGCGGCGTTGCGCTCCCGGCCGAAGTCGCCGTGGCGGGCGCCGCTGGCGCCGTAGCCGTCGCCGGCTTCGAGCGCCTTGACCGACTCGCGCCCGAGGACGACGGGGTCGATGTCCATCCCCTCCGCCGCCTCGCGGATGGCGTAGACGCCCTCGACGCCGCCCTCGCGGAACTCTAGACAGGACGCGGTGCCCGTCTGCGCCATGAACGACAGCGACTCGGCCATCGCATCGACCATCTCCTCGCGGGACGCGGCTCGGAGCAGGCGGTGCTTGAGGCCGTCCGGCGGCGCTACGAGTTCGTCCAGCGAGAGTCCCCGCCCGGCCTCCTTCGCGATGGAATCGCCGATGTGGGTGTGTGCGTTGACGAACGCCGGACAGACGACGTCGTCGCTCTCGACTGCCGTCTCCTCGATGGCCTCGATTTCGCCGTCCTCGACGATGACGCGCCCCTCGACGGCCTCGAAGTCGCGCCCGCGGAGAATCGTTCCCTCGATCTGCATGGTGTGGTCCTCGGCCCCCCGGGCCATAGATTACTCGAAGTCGCTGAGCGTCGCGTGCCGCGTCGCGTCCCCTCGTTCGGCAACGAGCGGTCGGTCCGTGTCGAGGCCGAGTTCCGCCGCCGCCGCGGCCCCGACTCGCTCCGTCGTCTCCGCCGGCGCGTAGACGCCGAGGCGCCACTGCTGACGCTGGGCCTCCCTGAGCGCCGCGACGAGGGGTGACTGCTCGTCGAGGGGGCGCGCCTCGCCGCCCACGAGGACTCGCGTCGTGGATTCGCGCATCCGCGGCCTGTCGGGCACGTCGAGGATGACCGAATCCTCGGCCACGTCGGCCCGGTCCGCGATGGCCTCCTCGTGCGCCCGCACGGCGTCGTGGTCGGCGTCCACCACCGCGTCCGGCACGGCGTCCATCTCGACCCAGACGGCCCGCTTGTACAGGTCGCGAGTCGCCAGTCGCTCCCCGAGGTCCGCGGCCGCCGGTTCCTCCCGAATCGACACCCGAAGCGCCGCGTCGTCCATCCGTCGGAGGGTGTCGGCGTCCACGTCGCCCGCGGCGACGAGTCGCTCGGCCGCGCGCCGGAGCATCGCCTTGCTGATGCGGGCGACGTGGTGGGTGTAGACGGTCGGGTTCATCAGCGCCCGCGCCAGCAGGAGGCTCTCGGCCGTCTGGACGTTGCCCGCACCCAACACGAGATTTCTGTCGGCGAAGTCCAGCGCCCGGACGAGGCGTCCGTGGTCGATGGTGCCGTAGGGGACGCCGGTGTGGTGGGCGTCGCGCACGAGGTAGTCCATCCGGTCCACGTCGAGTTCGCCCGCGACCAGTTGGCCGAGTCGCCCCTCGCCGCGGACCAGCGCGGCGACGCGCGTCGGCGAGAGACCGTGGTCGTCGAGGACGCGGGCGACGGCGCCCCGCGAGAGCAAGTCCTCGACGTCGTCGTGGTACTTCCCGGTCCGGCGGTGGAGCAGGTCCTCGATGGTGTGGCTGAACGGCCCGTGACCCACGTCGTGGAGGATGGCGGCCGCGCGCACACGCTCGGCGTCGGTGCCGTCGACGCCGAGGTGGGCGAGGGCCTGACAGGCGAGGTGGTAGACGCCAAGCGAGTGCTCGAAGCGAGTGTGGTTCGCGGAGGGATAGACCAGCGAGACAGTGCCCAACTGCCGGATGCGGCGGAGTCGCTGGACGGGCGGCGTGTCGAGGAGGGCCGCCGCGACGCCCTCCACGGAGATGTGGTCGTGGACGCTGTCCTTGATGGTGACCATGGCCCGAACTGGTGCGCCCGGTCCCATAAACGTCGGCCGCGGGGCGCAAGCGTTTAGCGGCCGCGGCACCCCCGAACGCGTATGGTGACGTTTCTCGCCGGGGGCACGGGGACCCCGAAACTGCTCGCGGGCGCCCGGGACGTCTTCGACCCCGCCGAGGCGACAGTCGTCTGCAACACCGGCGACGACGTGGAACTCGGCGGCCTCCTCGTCTGCCCCGACGTGGACACCGTCCTGTTCGAGGGCGGTGACGTCCTCGACAGGGAGACGTGGTGGGGCATCGCCGGCGACACCGCGACCACGCACGACGAACTCCGCGCTCTCGCGGACGCGGCGGGTCTCGACGGCGGGCCGCGCTACCTCGACGCCGAGGCGCAGACGGCGGGCCGCGACATCGCCCGCTGGCGGCGCTTCTCCGGCGTCGCAGAGTTCATGCACATCGGCGACAGGGACCGTGCGGTCCACGTCACGCGGACGAGCCTCCTCGACGAGGGGCACACGCTGACCGAGGCCACCCGGACGCTCGCGGACGCCTTCGACGTGACGGCCGACGTGGTGCCGATGAGCGACGACCCGGTGGCGACTATCGTCCACACGCCCGACGGCGAGATGCACTTTCAGGCGTTCTGGGTCGGTCACGGCGGCGAACCCGAAATCGCGGACGTGGAGTTCCGCGGCGCCGAGGACGCCGCGGCGGCCCCGGCCGCCGTCGAGGCCATCCGCGACGGCCCCGTCGTCGTCGGCCCGTCGAACCCGGTGACGAGCATCGGGCCGATGCTGGCCCTCGACGGCATCCGCGAGGCCCTCGCCGAGACGACCGTCGTCGCCGTCTCGCCCTTCGTCGAGGACGACGTGTTCTCCGGCCCGGCCGCCGACCTCATGGCCGCGACGGGGCGCGACCCCTCGACGGCGGGCGTCGCCGCGACCTACCCCTTCGCCGACGCCTTCGTTCTGGACGACGCCGACGGCACCGAGCTGGACAGGCCCGCCGTCTCCACGGACACCGAGATGCACGACGGCGCGGACGCCCGGCGGGTCGCCGAGGCCGTCCGGGCGGCGCTGGAGGTGGCCTGATGTTCGCGCCGCGTCTCGCACTCGCCAGCCTCAGCGGCGAGTCCGACGCCGAGTGGGCCCGCGCCGGCGCCGCGTACGCGGGCGCGGCGTTCCTCGGCGGCATCGCCCTCGACGACCCCACGCGCGACGCGGCCCGGCGGATGGTCCGTGACCGCGACCGGACGGAGTTCCTGCCCGACGACCCCCTCGCCTTCGTGGACCGCGAACTCGGGGCGCTCTCTGACGCGCCCCTCCGGCCGGCGTTCAACGTCCGCGCGACGCGGCCCGCCCCGGTGCGCGAGGCGGCGGCCGTCTGCGCTGACCACGGCGCCATCTGCGAGGTGAACGCTCACTGCCGACAGGACGAGATGTGCGCGGCCGGGGCGGGCGAGTCGCTCCTGCAGGACGGCGCGCGCCTCGCGGAACTGGTCGCCGCCGCGGCCGACGCGGGCGCCGACGTGAGCGTGAAAGTTCGCACCGAAGTCGAGGGCGTAGACCTGCCCGAACTCGGCGCGCGCCTCGCCGACGCCGGCGCGGCCGTCCTCCACGTCGACGCGATGGACTCCGAACCCGTTATCGCGGACGTGGCCGACGCCGCGGACTGCTTCCTCGTGGCCAACAACGGCGTGCGCGACGCCGAGACGGTCAGCGAGTACCTCGACTACGGCGCCGACGCCGTGAGCGTCGGTCGACCGAGCGACGACCCCGACGTGTTGGCCCGCGTGGCCGCGGCCGTCCCGGACGATTCTTGACGGGGCGCACCGAACCCCGCCCCATGCGAACCCCCGCCGAGAACGCGCAACTCGCTTTGCTGGCGGAGGTGGCGGGCACCCCCAAACCCGGCAACGTGGACCGTGTGCGGGACCTGCCGGACCTCCGCTTCGAGCACTTCCTCGCGGGCGCCGTCGGCGCGGGCGCGGGCCTCCGGGCCGCCGAGGACGGCGCGCCGGTCGGGGACGCCTTCGAGACGGCCGTCGCCGGGATGGCCGACCAAGAGGGCAGGAACACGCAGTTCGGGGCGCTCCTCCTCCTCGTGCCACTCGTCCGTGCCGCGAGCGAGGGCGACGTGGCCGACGCACCCGCCGTGACCGAGGGGACGACTGTCGGCGACGCCGCCGCCTTCTACCGCGCCTTCGAACACGTCGACGTCCACGCGGGTGACCCGCCGGCCGACGCCGACGACGTGGACGTGCGCCGCGGTGCGGACGCGGTGCCGGCGGTCCGAGAGCGCGGGTTGACTCTCCACGACGTGATGGCCCTCGGCGCCGAGAGCGACGACGTGGCCGCGGAGTGGACGGGCAACTTCGACCGCACCTTCCGCGCCGCGGACCTGATAGCCGACGCCGAGGGGTCGCTCGGGGACCGTGCGGCGACGGCGTATCTCGAACTGTTGGCCGAGAAGCCCGACACCCTCGTCGCGACGCGGGCCGGCCCCGAGACGGCCAGCGAGGTGCGGGAGCGAGCGGCCGAACTGCTCGGTGCGGACCGGGCCGCCGTCGAGGCGTTCGCCGACGAACTGGTCGAACGCGGCGTCAACCCCGGTACGACAGCGGACCTCGTCGCGGCGGGCCTGTTCGTGGCGCTCCAACGGGGGGTGTCGGTGTGACCGACTGGCCCGTCGCTCTCCGGGGTGTGACGGAGACGGTGACGACGACGCGTGGGCCCGACGGCGCGTGGAACGCCGCGGCGCTGGGGGTCCACGCCGGCGACCCGGCGACGGCGAAAACGTGGGGCGGCACCCGGACCCGCCGCAACTTCGAGCGAGAGAGCGGGGGGTACGTCCAGTTCGTCCGCGACCCGGTGCTGTTCGCGGAGGCGGCCCTCGGCGTGCGCGAGGTTTCGGAGCCGATTTTGGACGCCGCCGACGCGTGGGCGCAGGTCGAGGTGGCGCGCGTGGACTCGGGGGTCACGGATGGCACCGAGTGGGTCGAGTGGGCGCTGTCGCCCGCGGAGAGCGCCGTCGAGAAACGAACCGTGCCGACGACGAACCGCGGCTACGGCGCCGTGGTGGAGGCGACTGTGGCCGCCTCGCGACTCGGTGTCGCCGGCTACGACGACGCTCGGCTCCGGGCGCGCCTCGACTACTTCGACGGCGTCGTCAGACGGTGTGGCGGCGCACGCGAGCGCACGGCGATAGACCGGGTGGCCGCGCTGAGCGACTGGGACCGGGGCGCGTCGCGGAACGAACCATTTTAACCGCCGGCGAGCGAACCCCGGAACATGGCCATCAAGCCCGACTACGTCAAGAAGACGGGAAAGATCCTGCTGGAGCGCTATCCCGAGGCGTTCGGCACGGACTTCGAGCACAACAAGGACAGCGTCGAGGAACTCACCAACATCGAGTCCAAGGGCGTTCGCAACCGCATCGCCGGCTACGTCACACGAAAACAGTCCAACGAAGCCGTCGAGGCCTGAGCGGAATCCAAACCGTTTTGCCCGGCGATGCCTGAGCATCGGCAATGAGCCTTCGAGTCGGCGTTCTCGGCGCGACCGGTGCGGTCGGACAGCGTCTCATCCAACTTCTCGACGGTCACGAGACTTTCCAACTCGCGGCCCTCACGGCCAGCGAGGACTCCGCCGGTCTCCCCTACAGCGAGGCCGCGAAGTGGCGCATCGACGCGCCCATCCCGTCCGACGTGGCCGACATGGAGGTCGGCGCCACGGACCCCGCGGCGGTCCCCGACGACGTGGACCTGCTGTTCTCCTCGCTGCCCTCTTCCGTCGGCGAGGAGGTGGAACCCGACTTCGCCGAGGCGGGCTACGTCCTCTCCTCGAACTCCTCGAACGGCCGCCTCGACGAGGACATCCCCCTCGTCATCCCCGAAATCAACGCCGACCACCTCGACCTCATCGACGCGCAACGCGACCGCCGCGGCTGGGACGGCGCCATCGTGAAGAACCCGAACTGCTCGACTATCACGATGGTCCCGACGCTCGCGGTCCTCGATCAGTTCGGCCTCGAATCCGTGCGCGTCTCCACCCTGCAGGCCGTCTCCGGCGCGGGCTACGACGGCGTCACCTCGATGGAGATCATCGACAACGTCCTCCCCCACATCGGCGGCGAGGAGGAGAAGATGGAGACCGAGAGCCGGAAACTGCTCGGCGACCTCGACGGCGACGAGGTGGCGTGGCACGGGGCCGACGTCTCCGCGAACTGCAACCGCGTCGGCACCCTCGACGGCCACCTCGAAAACGTCTGGGCGGACCTCGCCGAGGACCCCACCGCCGACGAGGTGGAGACCGCGTTCCGAGAGGCGGCGGGCATCGACCTGCCGTCCGCGCCCGAGCACTTCATCAAAGTGTTCGAGGACCCGAACCGACCCCAGCCGCGTCTCGACCGGAACATCGAGGGCGGGCAGGCCATCGCCGTCGGCCCGGTGCAGGAGACGTCGACGGGCGTCCTCTTCGACGTCCTCGCGCACAACACCATCCGCGGCGCCGCGGGCGCGAGTCTCCTCAACGGGGAACTGCTCAGCGAGCGCGGCGACCTGTAGCGGCCGTTCCGCGGAGACGTCCACGTTTTTCACCGCTCGCTCACCGTCCGTTCAGCGGCGGCGCCGGTAAAGGACGGCACCATTCGATTTAGGCCCCTAATATCTGTATTAGGGGACACCATAGCCCTCGTCACAGCCGATAATCTTCTCGCCGTTCGTCGACCGAACGTCGCCTATGAACCATATATTTCAAGAGACAGGTTTAATTAGTGCTGTTCCATGCACAAATCCGTAGAAAATGTGCGTATTCGACCGGAAAGAAAATCCCGACTTGGCTGAACGGGCGACGCAGGCACTCGTATCCGACGAATCATCTAGTCGTGGCGCGGGGGGTGTCCTGCCGTGACGAACAAAGTCGAACAGCTCATCATCGCCACGCTCGGGTTCTTCTGGGCCTTCCTGATGTGGTTCTCGACGGCCGCGTTCAGCCCCAGCATCGGGTCGTACTACGGTCTCACGACGGGCCAGCTCGCCCTCCTCGCCAGTTCAGCCATCTGGCTGGCACCGCCGGGCCGGGTGCTGGCCGGCTGGGCCGCCGACAGAGTCGGCGCGCACAACGTGTTCACCGTCATCCTCGCCTACTCCGGCGTCGTCAGCATCGCGTCGTCGTTCGCGCAGAGCTACGACGTGCTGTTCGTGGAACGCCTCATCGTGGCGTCCGCGGGCATCAGCTTCGTCGTCGGCATCCAGCACGTCGCACAGTGGTTCGACGAGGCCGAGATGGGGACCGCCGAGGGCCTGTACGCCGGCACGGGCAACGTCGGTGCGGGCGTCGGCGCACTCCTCCTCCCCCGCATGTACGGCGTGAACTTCTCGGACGCGTTCCTCCACCTCGGTGTTGGGGCGCTTCTCATCGCCGCGCTGTATCAGTGGCGCGGCGAGCCAGCACGCGACGCCGAAACGGCGGAAATCGCACGGCAGAACACCTCGCTGGGCGACACGCTGTACGTCTGGACGCGCTACGCCGCCATCGCGTTGATGTTCGGCCACGCGATGTCCTTCGGGCTTGAGATCGCGATGAACTCGTGGCTCCCGAGCTACTATTCACAGGGCTTCGAGGGCGCCATTTCGGACCTCGGCTTCACCGAGACGGCGGCGATTCAGACTGCGGCGGGCACGTTCGCGGCCGTCCAGTCGTTCAACGCCTCGCTGTTTCGGCCATTCTCGGGCTACATGTCCGACCTCTGGCAACGCAAGGGGTGGACGCCGTACCCGGTGCTCTCGAAGCGCCAGTCCTACTCACCCCGCGTCCACTGGCTGATGACGGCGCTCATCCTCATCACCGTGATGATGGTCCTTCTGACCGTCGCGGGCCTCGCCGGCATTCTGCCCGCGTCCGTCGTCGTCCTCGCCATCTTCGGCGTCACCGTCAGTTTCGGCACCGGCGGCGTCTTCGCCATCGTGCCGATTCTGTTCGAGGACCGACCGGGCACTGCGTCCGGATTCATCGGCGGCATCTCCACCAGCGGCGGCATCGTCTACCCGCTGGTCTACGGCTACGTGCCGAACATCCACGTGGGCTACGCCGCCGTCGCCATCGTGTTCTTCGTCCCGTTCATCCTCTTTTTCGTCTGGACGATGCGCCACGACGACGACCCCCGCGAACACGGTATCGGCTCCGCACAGCGGTGGCTCGGCACCCGGCCGGAGGCCGTCACCGACGGGGGTGACGACGAATGAGCGACTACGACGACTGGTATCGCTGGGGACGGATGGTCCTCTACGCGGAGATGGGCATCGCCGTCGCCGTGACCGTCTTCTCGCTGTACCTCGCGTTCAGCGGGCAGACGGGCTTTCTGGCCTGACCCGTCGGTCGTGGCAGGCCCGGCCGCTTTGACAAGGGTTTTTCCGTCCCGTGCGTAGGTTGACGTGATGAGCGAGTCGAGCGACCTCTCCTGTACGGCGAAACTCGTGCGGGTGGTCCTCGCGAACTGCGGGCCGCTCTCGCCCAGCGAGGTCGCAGAGGAGGCGTGTATCGACCGCGGCGCCGCCAGCCAAGCGCTCGCCGAACTGGAGGACCGCGGCCGCGTCGCCTCAGTCTGTGGCGTCTGCTCGACGAAGGAGACGGTGTACGAACTGCAGGAGGCGACGGCGGAGCCGTAGGCGGAGGACTTAATCCTCACTCGCACCTATCTCCGGTGCGTGCCTCACGTCTCCGCCCGAGACCCCCTTTCGGGGCGCGATGACGCGCGGCCAACCCGGGCACGCGACATCTGCGGACTGGAGGCTCAGCCTCCCGCCGAGTCGGCGTCAGCCGACTGGGCATCTGGTGGCGCGGTGCGCCACCCGCCCGGCACGAGGGTTTCCCGGCCGACGCGGCACGCCGCCTCGGGATGAGGCCGGTCGTTAGTGTTCCGGGCG
>JBDGTS010000011.1:0-20108 GCA_042216675.1 Halobacteriaceae archaeon
GTGGACGCCACCGACAACTTCCGGGCGCGCTTCCTCGTCAACGACGCCTGCACGCTGGCGGGCGTCCCGTTCACCCACGGCGCCGTGTTCAAGTTCGAGGGACAGGTGACCACGTTCACCGGCGAGGGTCCCTGCTACCGCTGTCTGTTTCCCGAGGCGCCCCCGGAGGGCGCGGTGCCGAACTGCGCCGAGGCGGGCGTGCTGGGCGTCGTGCCGGGCACCGTCGGCACTCTGCAGGCGACGGAGGCCCTTAAGATGCTCCTCGGCGCGGGCGAGTCGCTGGACGGCCGCCTGCTCTGCTACGACGCGATGGGCCTCGACGTCGACGAGGTGACGGTGCGCCCGGACCCCGACTGCCCGGTGTGTGGGACGGACCCCATCGACTCAGTCGGCGAGGTGACCTACGAGGGGTCCTGTGCGATATCGACCTGACAGCACGCCCCCGCGGTCAGGTCCTCCTCTTCGACGTGTTGGGTGAGACAGGCGTAGTTGCAGAAGCGCCCGGTCAGCGACTCGGTGCCGTCGGCGTACGCCTCGGTGACGGCGACGACGGGGTCGTAGTCCGAGAGGTCGCTCCCGCAGTAGGTGCAGGTGGCCATACTCGCGCTTGGGCCGCGAGCGACTTCGGCGTTTGGACCACAACGGCTTCGGCGTCGGCGCCCAATCGTCGGCCATGGCCGACCTACCGCTCGAACACCGCTCGCGCCCGCCGGAGACGCACACCGGCGACCCGTCGCCCGCCGCCGTCGTGGTCCACGGTCTCGGCGCCGACGAGGGCGACCTGCTCCCGCTTGCCACGCGCTTCCCCGACGGCCACCACGTGCTGAGCGTCCGCGCACCGGACCCGCACGGCCCCGGCTTCTCGTGGTTCGACTTCGATGGGGGGGACCCCGCCGACGCGCGGCCCGTCGCCGAGGACTTCCGGCGGAGTCGTGACTTGCTCGACCGGTTCGTCGACGCCGCCGTCGAGCGCTACGGCCTCGACGCCGAGCGGGTGGGCCTCTTTGGCTTCAGTCAGGGCGCCGTGCTCGGGATGGGGTCGCTCGTCGAGGCGCCCGAGCGCTACGCGTGGGCCGTCGCCGCACACGGCTTCTACCCCGACGACTGCGTGCCCGCGGAGCGCATCGACCGCCCGGTGTTCGTCAGCGGTGGCGCCGTGGACGCCGTCGTCCCGCCGGAGCGCGCCGAACGCGCGGCCGACCGGCTCAGGGAGGTGGGCTGTGACGTGACCGAACGGACCTACGAGACTGGACATCGCATCGACGACGCCGAGGCCGACGACGCCGGTGCGTGGATGGCAAAGCGCTAGCGGGAGATGTCGCGGCCCTCGTCGGCGATGACGGCCTCGACTTCGGCGGGTGTGACCGTCGCCACGTCGCCGGGAATCGTGCGCTTGAGCGCCGCCGTCGCCGCGGCGTAGCGGAGCGCGTCGGCCACGTCGTCGCCGTCGAGGCGGCGTGCGATGAACGCGCCGACGAAGGCGTCGCCGGTGCCGATTGGGTCGTGCGTCTCGGACGGGAACGCCGGCTGGTCGATGATTTCGCCGTCGTGGTACGCCAGCGCGCCCTCGGCGCCGCGCGTGACGACGACAGTCTCGTGGCCGTGGACCGCCGCGAGTTCTTCGGCCACGTCGGCCGCGTCGCCCTCCACGTCGAGGACGCTGGCCGCGTCGGCGATGCCGGTCACGAGGACGTCCACGTCGTCGAGGAGCCCCGTCAACGTCTCGCGCGCCTCGGCGGGGTCCCAGAGCTTCGACCGGTAGTTCACGTCGAAGTAGGTCCGCGTGCCGTGTTCGCGGGCGTGGGCCAGCAGGTCCGCCGTCGTCTCGCGCAGGGTGTCCGAGAGCGCCGGGGTGATGCCCGTGGTCTGGAACGCGTCGGCGGCGGCGATGCGGTCGGTTGGCAGTTCGTCGGCAGTGGCCGTCGTCACCGCGGCGCCGGCCCGGTCGTAGACGACGTTCGTGCCGCGCGGGTCGCCGCCCTGTTCGATGTAGTAGGTGCCCTGCCGCCCCTCGTCGCTCCACACCACGTCGGCGTCGAGGCCGTAGCGCCGGAGTTCCGAGACGACCTTGCGGCCGAGCGGCGAGTCCGGCAGTTTCGACGTCCACGTTGCGTCCGCGCCGAGGCGACTCGCGGCGGTGGCGACGTTGCTCTCCGCGCCGGCGACGCGCAAATCGAGGTCCGTGGCGACTTCGAGTCGCTCCTGTCCGGCCGGGGAGAACCGGAGCATCGTCTCTCCGAAGGTGACGAGGTCAGTCATGGCAACGGCGACGAGCGAGCGGGAAATAATACGCCCGGTTCGCGCTCACTCCGGGCGGCGGTGCTGGTGGCCCGGGTAGTCGCGCTCGAACCGGTCGGCGAGTTCGTCCGCGCTCACCTCGACCACGACGGGGCGGCCGTGCGGGCAGGCGAAGGGGTTCTCGCAGTCGTCCAGCGCCGACAGCAGGGCCACCGCCGACCCCTCGCTGAGCGACGTGTTGCCGGTGATAGAGGGGTAACAGGCCAAGTCCGCGAGCAGGGCGTCCGCCGCGTCGGCCACCGGGTCGTCGCCGGCCGCCGAGAGCGCCGACGCCAGCACGTCGCGCAGGAGGGCCGGGTCCAGCGCGTCGTCGAAGACGGCCGGGACGGCGGTGACGACGGCCTCGCGCCCGTCGAGGTCGGCCTCGAAGCCGAGTTCGCTGAGCGCCGGGCGCAGGTCGTCGAAGACGGCGGCCTCGGCGGCGGTGAGTTCGAGCGTCACCGGCCGCACGAGGGCCTGCGAGTCGCCGCCGTCGCCAAGCGCATCTCGCAGGCGCTCGTAGTTCACGCGCTCGTCGGCGGCGTGCTGGTCGATGACCACGAGGCCCCCCGCCGCCGCGGCGACGAGGTACGTGTCGTCCAGTTGGCCCAGCACGTCCATCGACGGGAGGCGGTCGAAGTCGTCGTCGGGCGCGTCGTCGAGTCCGGGGAGCGTCGCGTTCTCGGTGGCCGCGAAGCGCCGGTCGGCGTCGGATTCTGAGTCGTCGTCCGCCGAGTCCGTCTCCGGCGTTCGACTGGCCGCGGCGGGCCGCCCTTTCGCGTTCTCGGCGTCGCGCCGCCGGTTCGCGTCCGTCGCGCCGCTCTCGGTTCGGTCTTCGGTCGCCGCCCCCTGTTTCGCGTCCGCGTCGTCGCTCGGTCGCTCCGGTTCGACCGTCGCCTCGTCGGGCGCGGACCGGCCCCGGGGCGCGCCCGAGCGGACCAGCCCCTCGTCCAGAAGCGCGTCAGCGACGGCCTCGGTGACGGCCTCGCGCACGGCGCTCTCGTCGTCGAAGCGCACCGCCGTCTTGCGCGGGTGGACGTTCACGTCCACGCCGCCGGGGGGTACCTCGACGAACAGCACCGCGAACGGGAAGCGGTCGGGCGCGAGTTGGGTGCCGTAGGCCGACAGAATCGCTTCTCGGAGCGCCGAGTCGGTGACGTAGCGGCCGTTGACGTAGGTGGCGAGGTACTCGCGAGTCGAGCGCGTCGTCTCGGGGTCGGAGACGTAGCCGTGGACGCTCACCTCGCCGCCGCGGTCCACTTCGCGCATCGACTCGGCCACGTCGCGGCCGTAGACGGCCATGATGGCGCCCCGGCGGTCGCCCTGCCCCGTGGTGGCGAACGTCTCGCGGTCGCCGTGGGTCAGCGACACCGCCACGTCCGGATTCGCGAGGGCGTAGCGCGTGACGACGCGGTTGACGTGGCCGAACTCGGTGCTCTCGGCCTTGAGGAACTTCCGGCGGGCCGGCGTGTTGTAGAACAGGTCCGTCACTTCGACGGTGGTGCCCGGCGCGCGGCCCGCGGGGTCGACGGCCTGCACCTCGCCGCCGGCCATCTCCAGTCGGGTCCCCGTGTCGGCGCCCCGGGGGCGCGTGGTGATGGTCATCCGCGAGACGGCGCCGATGGTGGAGAGCGCTTCGCCGCGGAAGCCCAGCGTCGAGACGCCGGCTTCGAGGTCCTCGATGCCCGAAATCTTCGAGGTGGTGTGCTGGCGCACCGCCTGACGCACTGCCGCTTCGCTCATCCCGTGGCCGTCGTCGGCGACGGCGATTCGCTCGGTACCGCCGGCTTCGACGGTCACGTCCACCTGCTCTGCGTCCGCGTCGAGGCTGTTCTCGACCAGTTCCTTGACCGCCGAGGCGGGGCGTTCGACCACTTCGCCGGCGGCGATCTGTTCGACGGTCCGGTCGTCGAGTTCGTGGATGTCGGGGTCGCTCATTCGTCCAGTCTCCGTTGCCACTCCTGTACTTGTTCGAGCAGTTCGACCGGCGCCGTCTCGGCCACGTCCACCTCCCGAAGTTCCTCCGCGACGGCTTCGACTTCGGGGTCGGGGTCGGGGTCGGGGCCGGGGTCGCCGCCGTCGGAGGCCGCGCTGCCCCGGAACTCGCCGCTCCCCACGTCGAAGACGGCCTGTACCGTCTCGCTCTCGCCCGCCCCGCGGGCCTCGACGGCCTTCTCCTCGCGCAGGCGGTCCAGCACCTCGTCGGCGCGGTCCACCACTGGGTCGGGGACGCCCGCGAGGTCCGCGACGTGGATGCCGTAGGAGCGGTCGGTCGCCCCTTCCCGAATCGTCCGCAGGAAGGTCACGTCGCCGTCCTCCTCGCGCGCGGCGACGTGGACGTTCGCCACTCTGTCGAGGTGGTCCGCGAGCGCCGTCAGTTCGTGGTAGTGCGTCGCGAACAGCGTCAGCGCGTTCACGCGGTTGTGGATGTACTCCGTCGCCGCCCACGCGATGGAGATGCCGTCGTAGGTGGCCGTCCCCCGGCCCACCTCGTCGAGGACCACGAGCGAATCCTCCGTGGCGGAGTGGAGGATGTTCGACAGTTCCTGCATCTCGACCATGAACGTCGAGCGCCCCTCCGCGAGTTCGTCGAGGGCGCCGACGCGGGTGTAGATGCCGTCCACGAGGCCCACGCGCGCCTCGTCGGCGGGCACGAAACTCCCCACCTGCGCGAGGAGGACGATGAGCGCCACCTGCCGCATGTAGGTGGACTTGCCGGACATGTTGGGGCCAGTCACCACGAGAAATCTGGCGCTCCCGTTTCCGAGGCGCGCGTCGTTCGGCACGAACTCCGTCGTCTGCTCCACGACGGGGTGGCGCCCCGCCACCACGTCCACGCCGCCCCCCTCGCGCAGTTCGGGGCGCGTCCAGCGGTTCGCGGCGGCGTGCGCGGCGAAACTCGCCAGCACGTCCACCTCCGCGACTGCGCGCCCGGCGTCCTGCAGGAGGGCCGCCTCCGCGGCGACGCGGTCCCGCAGGGCGTCGAAGAGTTCGGTCTCCAGTTCGGCCCGTCGCTCCTCGACGCGCAGGAGGTCACGCTCCACCTCGTCGAGTTCGTCGGTGGTGTAGCGCGTCGAGTTCTTCAGGTCCTTTATCTCGCGGAACGCCTCGGGCACCTTCCCCGTCTCGCTGTTGCCGACCTGCACGTAGTAGCCGTCCGTGCGGTTGCGGTCTATCTGGAGGTGCGTGATGCCGTGCTCGGCCTTGGCCTCGGCCTCGAACTCGTCGAGCCAGTTCTCCAGTTCGCGCTGGCGGGCGATGAGGTCGTCCAGTTCTTCGTCGTAGCCCTCGCGGAACAGGCCGCCCTCCGTCGTCGTGCCCGGCGGGTCCTCGACGAGTGCGGCGTCGATCTCCTCGCGAAGCGCCGACGCCCGGTCCGGGTCGGCGCGGTCCAAGACGGCGGCGAGGGGCGACTCGGCGAGGTCCGGCGTCCCCGCGACGGCGTCTCTCAGCGCCGGGATGCAGGCGAGGGTGTCCCGCACGCGCAACAGGTCCCGGGCGTCGGCGGTGCCGCCCGCCGCGGCCGAGGCGAGGCGTTCGAGGTCGTATGCCGCCTCCAGTTCCTCGCGCACGGCGTCGCGGCCGAGCGGTGTGTCCGCAAGCGCCTCGACGGCGTCGGCCCGGCGCCGGAGTTCCGGGGCGTCCTGTCGGGGACGCTGGAGCCACTCCCGAAGCAGTCGGCCGCCCGCGGCGGTGACGGTGTGGTCCAGCGTGTCGAACAGCGACCCCGATCGCTCGCCCTCCATCGTCTCCACGAGTTCGAGGTTGCGCCGCGTCGTCGCGTCGAGGGCCACCTGCTCGCCGACGCGGTACGGCTGGAGGCGCGAGAGCGATCCCAGCACGTCGCCCCGCGTCTCGCGCACGTAGTCGAGGGCCGCGCCCGCGGCGACGACGGCGGCCCCCTCCGGGTCGAGGCCCACGCTCTCGGCGGCGGCGTCGCCGAACTGCTCGCGCACGGTGTGCGCGGCCCGGCCCGGCGCGAACGCCTCCGCGTCGTGGTCCGTCACCGTCGCGTCGAGCGCTGTCGCGGCGTCGGCGGCGAATCCCCCGTCTCGGAGCGACGGCCCCGGCAGGACTTCGACGGGCGCGAAGCGCCGGAGTTCGCCCAACAGGTCACCCTCGTCCGGGACTGTCGTCACGCGGAAGCGGCCCGTCGTCACGTCGGCGAACGCCACCCCGAACTCCCCGTCGTGTTCGACCGCCGTGGCGAGGTACTGCGCGGCCGCGGCGTCGGTTTCGAGCAGGGTGCCCGGCGTGACGACGCGCACGACTTCTCGGGTGGTGTCCTCGGAGCTCCGCTGGTCGGCGACGGCGACGCGGTAGCCCCGCTCCACGAGCTGGGTGAGGTAGGCCGTCAAATCGTCGACGGGCACGCCGGCCATCGGGTACGACGCGCCGTGGCTCGACTTCTCGGACACCTTCAGGCCGAGTTCGTCGGCGACGGTGCGCGCGTCGTCAGCGAAGAACTCGTAGAAGTCTCCCACCTGCATCGCCAGCAAGTCCGCGTCGGCCTCCTCGGCCAACGCGAGGTACTCCTCGACGATGCCGGTCACGGGGACCACCCTCGAATCCGGTTCCGGCGTCGCTGGTGCATGGCGGCTACTGGCGGCCGAGTCCTAAAGACTCTGCCCTTGCGGCTCGGGGCCGCCGCTATCGGGCGTGAGAACCGAAAGGAGGCGACGACGTTACTCGTCCGCGCTCGACTGGCTCGGGCGGGTCCGCTCGTGGCCCTTGCCCTTGCCGCCGAGGCCGCGGTTCTTGCGACCCGTGCCGGTCTTGCCGCGCAGGGCGCGGTTCTTGTGCGTCTCGTCGCAGATCCAGTTCAGGTCGTCGTCGTTCTGAATCGCGGGGTGGTTCGGGTCCACGAGAATCACTTCGAACCACTTCTGGGAGCCGTCTTCCCCGACCCAGTAGGAGTTCAGCACCCGGAGGTTCGGGTACTTGCGGGTCGAGCGCTCCTCGGCGATGCGCTGGATGTTCTTCTTGCGGCCGATGCGGTTGACGCCCTGTCGCTTCGAGCGTCGGCCGGCCTTGTGCCGGACCTTCCGGGCGTTGCCCTTGCGGACGCTGGCCCGCACCACGATGATGCCCTGCTTGGCCTTGTAGCCCTGTTCGCGGGCCTTGTCCAGTCGCGTCGGTCGTTCGATGCGTTCGAGGGCGCCCTCGTCGCGCCACTCCTGCTTTCGTTGCCACTGCAGTTCGCCCAACTTCCCCTCGTCGGGGTCCCGCCAGGCGTCCTTGATGTGGGAGTAGAAGCTTCGTGCCATGTGTGTCACCACGGGCGCTTGCGGTTCAGGCCGCCCACGGGGAGTCCCGCGCGCAGTTGCGGCGGCGCGTCGCGCCACCTCGCCCACATTCCGTCCCGTCGAAACGGGTGCCCGCTGGTCGCCCGTCCGCCAGCGAGTTACCGGTTCTACCCCCGACACCGGGTTAAGCGCTTCGGACCCGTCCCGCTGGCCGCGTCTCACGCCCGCCCCGTCTACGGGCCTCCCGCGGACTGGCACACGAGACACCGGCGGTGGGTCGTCGCGGGGGCGGGCGCGGGCCTCGCCGTGGGTGTCGCGTTCGTCCGCCCCCCGCGGCGCCGGCACAGTAATATGCCGTGCGACGAAAGGAGAACTGAATGACAGACGACGGCCGGCCCGTCGTCCTCGTCGTGGAGGACGAACCCGACGTGGCCGAAACCTACGAGTTCTGGCTGGCCGACGAGTACGAGGTCAGGCGCGCCGAGTCAGGCGACGACGCCCTCGAACTCGTCGACGACGAGGTCGACGTGATTCTCCTCGACCGGATGATGCCGGGCACCCCCGGCGACGAGGTGTTGCGCGAGATGCGCGACCGCGGCATCGACTGCCCCGTGGCGATGGTGTCCGCCGTCGACCCGGGCTTCGACGTCATCGAGATGGGCTTCGACGACTACGTGGCCAAGCCGCCCCGTCGCGACGAACTGCTGGAGACTGTCGCGGAACTCCTCGAACGCGCGACGTACGAGCGAGACGTCCGCCGGCTCCGCACGCTGATTCGAAAGAAGGCGCTCCTCGAAGCCGAGAAGAGCCCCGAGCAACTGGCGGCCAACGACGCGTTCGGACGGCTGAGAGACGACATCGAGGCGCTTCGGGCGGAACTGCAGGCGGAGAGCGAACCGCTGGCCGACGACGTGGCCTTCGTCTCGGCGCTCCGTGACCTCACGGATGATGAGGATGCCTGAGGAGTTCGCGCTCGGCGAGGCCCTCCCCGGCGGCCCCGTGCCGCCCGGGTCGAACGTCCTCGTCAGCGGCGGCCGCGCCACCGCGCCGCGCCGCGTCGCCCTCTCCATCCTCGACGCGGGCTTTCGAACTGGGGAACCGGCCATCGTCGTCTCCGCGGACCGGAGCGCGCGGCAGTTGGGCCGCGAGTACGCCGAGAGCTTCGGCGCCGACCCCGACCCCGAGCTGTTCCGCGTCGTGAACTGCTCGGGCACCAGCGCCGAGAGCGAGTACGAGCGAGAGTGGGTGTCATCGCCGGGGGACCTCACCGGCATCGGGATGGGCGTCGTCAAGGCCGGCCGCGACATCGCGGCGGCGGACCCGACGCGCGTCGCGGTCCTCTCGCTCTCGACGATTCTCCAGTACGGGTCGCTGGACCGCACGTTCAGTTTCACGCACGTCCTCTCGGGCCGCATCGCCGCAGAGGACCGCCTCGGCGTGTTCACCCTCGACCCGACGACCCACGAGGAGCGAGCGGTGAACTCACTGACGTCGCTGTTCGACAGGGTGTGTGAACTCAGAGAGCGCGACGGCACCCGCGAGGCGCGCGTCGTCGGCGGGCCCCGCGGCGCGACGGCGTGGAAGCCGTTTTAGTCGGCGAGTGCCGCCGTCGTCTCGAACTCGTCGGCGGCCACCGCCTCGGCGATGCGCTCGGGGTCGGCCTCCGGCGTCGCACCGGGATACTTCCGCTCGAAGTAGCCGACGATGTTCTCCACGTCGCGGGTGAGAAACTCCCGCGCGTTCTCGTGGTCGGTGGGGACGGCCTGCGGCCAGTCGAAGAGGGTGACGCCGTCCTCGCTGACGAAGACGTTGTACTCGCTCACGTCGGCGTGGACGTACCCCTCGCGGTAGGCGGCGGCCACCTCGCGCAGAATCAAGTCGAGGACGCCCGCGGCCTGTTTCGGGTCCAGATTCGCCGTCGACAGTTCGACGCCTTCCATCCGGTCCATCAACACCGCGTGGCGATTGTGGTCGACGGGCCGTGGCACCGACACGTCGGGGTAGAGCGCTTCGAGGGCGTCGTACTCCCGTTCGGCGGCGATGCGCGCGGTGTAGAGCCACGACGTGTGCTCCTTGTCGCTGGTGTAGTCCCGGCCGCGGTGGACCTCCCGGAAGTTCGTGTACCCCTCGCGGTGGAACTTCAGGGCGAGGGGCCGGTACGAGCGCACCTCCACCACGTCGCTCTCCTTGCCGACGCCGAGAGGCGCGCCGACGCCCTCGATGCTGTCCCGCTCCGCGAAGGTGTGGAGCGCCAGCACGTCGTACCCCTCGGCGGTGAGTTTGTACCCCTCGTACTGGATGGTGTTTCGCTCGATGAGGTCCTCGTCGAGCGTTCTGTCGATGCGGTAGTCCACCTCCTCGGCGTTGAGGCGGGCGAACTGGGTCAGCTTCTCACGCTGGACCCACTCCGAGAAGCGCATGCCGTGTTCCACGCCGGAGAGGAGATAGAAGTCCTCAGGCTCCAGTTCCGCGACGACCGGAGCGACGTTCTGGACCATGTTGCCCCCGCTAGGCGAGGGGCGGGTAAAAGTCCCGCGGGGCGCCACAATTTTCCGATTGCTGTCACATTATCGGCCATGGAACGCCGGTCGCTCGTCGCTCTGGTGCTCGCCGCCGCCTTCGCCACGGGCGCGGGTCTGTCGGCGGTGGAAGCCGACGCAGTCACTGTCGCCACCGTCCTCTCCGCACTCCTGTCGGGGCTCGGGGCCGTCTTCGTCATCTGGGCACCCCTGATTTACGTCACCGAGCACCGCCCGGAGGGCGGCCCCCTCGCCACGGCGGTGTTTCTCGCACCCCTCGTGGCGGCCGTCGTCGCCGCCGGCGCCGTCTGGTACACGGGCGGCCGCGTCGAGGGCACCATCTGGGCCGGCTTCTGGGCCTTCGTCGCCGTCGTCTTCGTCATCGCCGTCAGCGTCCAGTTCGTCGCGGGCTACCGCGAGGCGGCGTAACTCACTCCTCGCGCACGTCCGCCCGGAGCGCCGCCCGCGCAATCGTCTCGCCGGTGCCGGCGGTCCGCGCCAGACACTCCAGCACGCGCCCGCCGCGGGGCGTCTCGGCCGCCGTCTCGTCCACCGCGGCGACTGTCTCCGACGCACCGTCGAGGGCGTCGTGAGCCGCCGCCACGTCGCCGTCCCGGAACACCGCGTCCGTCGCGTCGTCGACGGCGTCGCGCGCGGCGCTCGCACGGGCCCGAACCCGGGCCGCCTCGTCCTCGGGGAGCGGGTCCGACGACGCGGCCCGCGCGATGCGAACGCCCTGTCGCGCCACGCCGTCGAGCGCTCGGGCCGCGACGGCGTAGTCCCGGAGCGTCGGCCGGGAGACGCCCAGCGCGTCCGTCTCGCCGAGCGACACCAGCGAACGCTCGAGGTGCCGCCCGACCATGCGGTGCAGGCGCGCCGCCGCGGCCGCCCTGTCGGCGAGTCGCTCGTCCGCGTCGGCGTCGCCCTCGACGGCCGCTTCCGTCCCCTCGCGGTGGACCGAGAGGGCGAGAAAGCGGAGTTGGGCTACCGACTGCTGGACGGACACGTCGCGGGGGTCCAGCAGCGTCTGCAGGCGAATCGTCTCCTCGTCGGTGGTCCGAACCTCCGCGCCGGTGAGGTGCGTGGCGACGCGGCGCGCGGCGCGCCGTTGCTCGTCCGTGAACGACGACGCGTGGCTGAGCGTCGCCGTCTCGAAGCCGGCGTCGTGGGTGGCCCGGAGGGCGCGTCGGACTCGTTCGGGGGCGTCGCTCTCGACGGTGACGTGGACGGCGGTCAGCGCCTCGGCGTCGGCGTCCGGTCCGCGCACGACGATGGCGCCGTCGGCGTGCCGGTAGAGGTTTACCTCCGCGCCCGCGTCCAGTCCCTGCTCGGTCGCCCACTGCTTCGGGAGCGACACCGTCACGGTGCCGCCGCCCACGGCCTGCAGTTTCCGCGTCTCTCCCTCGCTCACCTGCATCACCCGAACTTCCCGGTGACGTAGTCCTCGACGCGTTGACTCTCCGGGTTCTCGAAGATCTTCTCGGTGTCGTCGTACTCGACGAGTTCGCCGCCGGTGAGGAAGACGGCCGTCTGGTCGGAGATGCGCGAGGCCTGTTGCATGTTGTGGGTGACGATGACGACGGTGTACTCCTCCGCGAGCCCCTCGATGAGGTCTTCGATTTTGCTCGTCGCGACGGGGTCGAGGGCGCTCGCGGGTTCGTCCATCAGGATGACTTCGGGGTCGACCGCGAGACACCGGGCGAGACACAGCCGCTGTTGCTGGCCGCCGGAGAGGCCGAGCGCGTTGTCGTCGAGGCGGTCGTTCACCTCGTCCCAGAGGGCGGCGTCGCGGAGCGCCGATTCGAGCAGTTCCTCCTCCTTCTCGATGGTCGCCCGCCCGGTCAAACGCGCCAGCAGGCCGCGTTCGAGGTCGCCGTGCTTGCGCGGGCCGTAGGTGACGTTGTCCCGAATCGACTTCGGGAACGGGTTCGGCGACTGGAACACCATCCCGACCCGCTTGCGCAGTTCCACGAGGTCGATGTTCTCGTCGTATATCTCCTTGCCGTCGAGTTCCACCGACCCGTCGACGCTAGCGGCGTCGATGCGGTCGTTCATCCGGTTCAGACAGCGCAGGAACGTCGACTTCCCACACCCGGAGGGGCCGACCAGCGCGGTGATGCTCTCGGCGGGGATGTCCATCGACACCCCCTTCAGCGCGTGGTTGTCGCCGTAGTGGACGTCGAGGGAGTCGACGGACAGTTTCGAGTCGCCGTCGAACTCGTACTCGCTCCATGCGCTCTGTGTCTCCTCGTCGCTCTCGGTCTCGGTCCTCGTGCGTCGTGGCTCGGTGGCCTGAACGGTTTCATTCATGGTTCAGTTTGCGGCGGAAGTGTTTGCGCATCGCGATGCCGACGGCGTAGAACGACAGCACCAACAGGAGGAGCACGAACGCCGCGCCCCACCCCTGCTCGATGGGCGCCGAGACGCCGTGGGAGATGATGGTCCAGATGCGGAGCGGGAGCGCCCCGGAACTGCTCAACAGGGCGTCGTTGGCGATAAACGGCGGCTCCCCGACGAAGCGGAAGCCGCGCAGGACGTGGGGCGCCTCGCGGGCGTTGAGCCGACTGCTCACGACGAGCAGGATCGGCGCCGTCTCGCCCGCGATGCGGCCGATGCCGAGGATGACGCCCGTGAGGATGCCCGGCATCGCCGCCGGCAGGACGACGCTCCGAATCGTCTGCCACTTCGTCACGCCGAGGGCGGCGCTCGCGTCCCGGTACTCGTCGGGCACGGCGATGATGGCCTCGCGGGCCGTGATGAGCACCAGCGGAATCAGCATGAAAGCCAACACGAGTTGGCCCGCCAGAATCGACTGGCTGATGCCGAGTTCGAGGACGATAAACGAGAACGCGAACAGCCCGTACACCACGCTCGGCGTGGACCAGAGCGCGTTCGTCGCCGTCTCCACCACGCGGGTGAAGCCGGACTGCTCGGCGAACTCCGAGAGGTACACCGCCGCGCCGACGGCGAGGGGGACGCCGATGAGCACCGCCCCGAGGACGATCCAGAACGTCCCGAGCAGGGGCGGGAGGATGCCGTTGGGGATTTCGGGCACGAAGGAGTAGCCCAACTCGACGAACGGCCAGCGAACGTCCAGTATCGGGACCGAGACGCCGAGTTCGGCGACGGTCAGGGAGCCGACGCCGACGGAGGACCCCTTCAGCGCCGGCCCCGCGCCGCGGACGACGACGAAGCCGACGACGAACAGCATCGCGCCGATCATGGCGCCGGCGTTGAGGTACATCAGCAAGAACGCGCCCCGCTCCCGGCCCTCGGCGCCGAACCCGGCGCGGGCCTTCGCCGCCGCCCACCCGACGAGGACGGCCGCGAGTATCGTCAGGCCCGGGACCGCGACCGTGCCGGTGACGCCGCCCCCGGCACCGGCGTTCGTGCTCGCCGTGTGTGGCACGTTTGTCACGTCCCACACCCACGACGGGCCGATGACGCCGGTGAGAAACACCGCGCCGACGAACACCGCGAACAGACCCGTCGGGAGCGTCGAGCCGACGTCCTCGCGCGGGCCGAGCGTCGCCGCGACGGCGACGGCGGCGCCGAGGAAGCCGAGTGCGCTCCAGCCGAATACGCCGGCGGCGTCCTGCCACCCGTAGTAGAGGCCCGCGAGGCCGCCGACGCCCGCGAGGACGACGGCCCCGTCGCGGAGGACCGCGTCGCGCCGGTCGTAACGCACGAGTGCGACCGCCGGGACGCCGACGAACAGGCCCGCCGCCAGCGTCGCTGGCGGGAGCAGGCCGCCGAAGCCGACGACCATCGCCCCGGCCCCGACCGCCGCGGCGACGAGCGACGCCGCGCCGACGACGCCCGTGGTCCGGTCGCTCGCGTCGAATCGGGTGCGGGTCCACCCGACGACGCTCGTGGCGGCGGAGAGACCGACGACGCCCGCGGCGCCGACGCCGAACGCGCCCCAGACGAGATACCAGAGCAGACCCGTGTTGCCGACGCCGAACGTCTGGGAGGCGGCGAGGGCCACCGTCGCGAACGTCACCGCGCCGACGCCGAGGCCGGTGACGACCCCCGCCGCGTGGTCGGGGTTGGTGTCCACGGCGTCGAGGCGGGACGCGACGCCGAAGCCGACGACCGAGAGGCCAGCGAGGACCAACAGCCCGCCGAAGACCCGCGTCGTCGGGGCATCCGCGAGCGGGAGCCACCCGAACAGGACGGCGACCGGCGCCAGCACGAGTCCGACCGAGACGACGGTGACGAGGAGCGTCAGCCGCTCGTAGGGGGTTTCGTCGTCGCGCACGAGCGACGCCTCGCCCGTCGCGGTGGCGTGGACGTCGCTCACGACTCACCACCCAGCCGTTCGGCCATCCGCGCCTCGACGACCTGTGAGGCGATGCTGAGCCCGCTCACGATGACGAAGAGGACGACGCCCGCCGCGAACAGCGCGTCCATCCCCGTCTCCGAGGCGTTGCCGTAGAAATTCGCGATGAGCGTCGTGAGCGTCTGTCCCTCGTCGTAGGCGTCGAAGAACGGGACCGGCAGCTCGTAGGACGCGCCGAGGATGGCCGCCGCGGCCATCGTCTCCCCGACGGCCCGGCCGATGCCGAGCAGGACGGCCGCCGAGACGCCCGAGAACGCTGCCGGGATGCTCACGCTCTTCATCGTCTGCCAGTCCGTCGCGCCGAGCGCCACCGATCCGTCGGCCATCGCGTCGGGGACGCTCTCGAGGGCGTCCTCGGCGACGGAGACGACGGTGGGGAGCGCCATGACGCCCACGACGATGCCGGCGAGGAGGAAACTCCCCTTCACAGAGTCGAGCATCGCGTCGCGAAAGAAGTTGCTCAGCACGGTGAACCCGAGGAAGCCGTAGACGATGGAGGGGATGCCCGCCAGTATCTCGATGCCCGGCTTCACTACTTCACGGACCGGGTCGGACGCGACTTCGTTGACGAACAGCGCCCCCGCGACGCCCAGCGGCGCGGCCACCGTCACCGCGACGGCGGTCAGCATCACCGTGCCCACGATGGCCGGGAACAGGGACAGTTTCTGCAGGCCCGGCGCCCAGAGGCGCCCGCTGGACTTCGTCAGCAGCGTCAGTCCGTGCGCGTCGAAGGCGTGCCACGCCCGCTTGAACAGGAACACGACGATGAGCCCCAGAATCAGGAGCGTGGACATCGTGGCGACGAAGGTGAGCGAGCGGGCGGCGAGCGAGCGGTGGAACACCCAGCCGTACGCGGCGACGGCCGCGAACGCGAGCAGCGGGTACGTGGCCGTCGCCGGGTCGCCGAGAAACAGGACGGCGACGGCGGCGACGAGCGACCCCGCACCCGCGAGGCCGGCGACGAGCGCCGACAGGTCGACGTCGAGGTTCGCACCCATCCGGCGGTCGAATTCGGTTCGGAGTTGCATTACGTTGAATACTGTATTGAAAGCGAAAGCGGTCGATGTCGATGCCCCGCCAGCCGTCGGTTACGACGGGATCTGGGCGGGTTCGGGCAGTTTCTCCAGCTGTTTCTGCTGCCGGTCGCTGGGCAGCTTGAAGTAGTTGTTCGACTCGACGAAGGTGGACTGACCGAAGTTCTCCAGCACCATGTTGAGGATGACGGCCTCCTTCTCGGAGGTGTCCTCCCACGTGTACGCGTGGAGGTCACGGGAGAGCGGGTACTCCTTGGCGCCGAGGTTCTTGCCGTAGGAGTAGGTGGTGCCGTTCCAGTTCAGGTCGATGGGCGCGACGCCCGGCGAGTCGACGAACGCGAGCGCGAGGTACGAGATGGCGTTGTCGGCGTCGCCGACGGCGCGCGCGAGCTGCTGGTTCTTGCCGTAGCGCTGTGCCACCTGCGTCTGGGCGTTGGGGTCGCCGAAGACGTTCGAGACGAACGCGGTGCGGGTGCCAGAGTCGCGGGCGCGGCCGAGGACCTGAATCGGCCTGTCCGGGCCGCCGAGTTCGCTCCAGTTGGAGTACTCGCCCTTGTAGAGGCCCTTGAGTTCGTCACCGCTGATTTCGGTGAGGCCCGCGTCCTTGACCTCCTGCGAGACGACGATGGGCTGGCCGTCGACGCCGACGACGTGGTCCACGAACTTGTCGCGGCGCGACTGGGGCCAGTCGGGCTTCTCCGCGCTGACGGGGGCACTGGAGTCGCCGATGTCGAGCAGACCCTTGTAGAGGTTCTCACAGCCCGTCCCGGAGTGGCTCACGTTGGCCGTGAACAGGAACGGGGGCGTCCCCGGCCTGCCCGTGGACTCCTCGTTGCCGTACTCGTAGAAGGCCGCCCAGTAGTCCGCGAGGGACTTCTGGGTCTTGATCTGGCTGTCGTCGCGCGCCAGCGTGATGTCGTTTCGCTTGTCGCCCGTGCCGATCCAGTACTCGGCGTCCGAGGCGGGGAAGTCGGACCCCCAGTAGCCCGACGCTGTGTTCATGATGGGGTACACCGTGGAGGAGCCGCCGGCCTTCAGCGGCTCGTAGTTCTTCTGGCTCGACTTGCTCGTCGTCTGCGTCTCGCCGCCGGACTGCGGTGTGTTCGTGGCCGTCTCCGTCGCTGTGGCGTCGTCGCCGCCGTTCCCGCCGGAACAGCCAGCCAGCCCCGTCACGCCCGCGACGCCAGTCGCCGCGAGGAATTTCCGCCGTGATACCGGCCCGTCCAGACGCTTGGAGTCACGCGTCATCGAGTGAGAGAAGGGGGTTATACATTAAACCGGTTTATAATAGTGGTCACTACAGATGGGCAGCAATAAGTCCCGATGGGTACCCGAACATGCCACTATATTCGGATATGATGGACATAGAGGGATATATAGACGCTGACGTGACGGAACGCATAACAGTCAGCGCGGGCAACGGTCGGCCATGACAGAGGGCCTGTACGGGACACCACTCGACGCGGCCGCGGAGACGCTCGCAGGGGACGACCGGGACCCCGACGCCGTCCGGGCGGCGCTCGAACCCGTCGCCGAGGACGGCGTCGTCTCCGAGGCCGCCGTCGAGGACGCTGTGGGCGACGCCGCGGGCGCCGTCTCGACGGCGGAGACCCGGGCCGAGATCGCCGCAGTGGACGTCGCCGACGCCCGCGAGGCGGCCGCGCCCGTCTCTCACCTCGACGCCGTCGCCGCGCGCCTCGCCCGCTTCGAGCGCCGGCTCGACGACGTGGAGGCGACGGTGGCGGACCTCCACGCGAGCCTCGAGGACCTCCTCAGCCGGACCGACGACCCGGACGTCCTCGCCGTCGCGGAAGACGTGCGTCGCCTCCGAGCGCGGGGGAACCGCACGCAGGCGGCCGCGGACGAACTCCAGTTCGACGTCGACGACTTCGAGACGTGGCTCGACGACCCCACCGTCCGCTACGACGAACTCGCCGCGGACCTCGACGCCCTCGTCGCCTTCCTCGACGACGTGGCCGAGGAGGCCGCGGCCCTCGACGACGGGACGGCGACCGACCCGGCCCGCCGCTGGTTCGACGCCACCTTGCGCCACCGCGTCGTGTCGCTGCTCCTCGCGGACCTGCGCGCGGACCGTCGTGACTTCCGGGCGTGGCCCGACGCCGACGCCCCGGACCGCGCGGCCGACGCCGCGGACCGCATCGAGGGCCTCGCGGAGCGACACGAGACGCTGGACGAGCGCCTCGACGCCGTCGCCGACTCGGCGTGGCGCGAGCGGTACGCTGACCGTCTCGCCGCGGCCGAAGACGCCCTCGACGCCCACGAACCGCCCGTCGAGTGGGCCGCGGTGCAGGAGACGCTCGCCGCGCACCGACCGAGCGCGTAGCGAACCCGTTTTGGGCGCTGACCCGCGAGTGCAGGTATGACCGAGTGGCGTCTCGTGCGCGAGGAGGCCCGCGAGGGCGCTCTCAACATGGCGCTCGACGAGGTGGCGGCTCGCACCGCCGCCGAGGGCGGCCCGCGCACCGTCCGCGTCTACCGCTGGGACCCCGGGACACTCTCGCTCGGCTACCGGCAGGACCCCGCCACGGTGGACTGGGACTACTGCGACGACGCCGGCGTCGACGTGGTCCGGCGACCGACGGGCGGCGGCGGCATCTACCACGACCCCGTCGGCGACATCTCCTACGCCATCGCCGCGCCGGCCGGCGAGTTCCCGGGTGACCTGCTGGACTGCTATCACGACCTCTGCGAGCCGATTTTCGACGCGTTCGCGGCGCTCGGCGTCGACGCCGAGTTCGCGAGCGAGGCCGCCGAGGGGACGTATCAGCCGGCCTGCTACCTCCGGGGGCGCAACCCAGCCCACGACGTCGTCGTCGACGGGCGCAAGATAAGCGGCAACGCGCAGTACCGGCAACACGACGCTGTCGTCCAACACGGCTCGCTGACGTACGCCACCCGTCCGGAGCGCCACCGGCGGGTGTTCGCCGACGCCCCCGACGCCTTCGACGAGGTGGCGAGCATCGCTGGGTGCGCCGATGCGTCCCGCGCGCGAGCGGTGACGGCCCTCGAAGACGCCCTGCGGAACTGGGCGGGCGCCGAGGAGGGGTCGTGGACCGAGGCCGAACTCGCGGACGCGCGAGCGCTGGCCGACGAGAAGTACCGCTCGGCGGCGTGGACCCGCGAGCGGACGGCCCCGACTCAGTCCGAGAGGTAGTCTTGTACCGCCTCGTGAATCGCGGACACGTCCGGCGCGTCGCGCGTCGGGTCGACGGGGTGGTCCGCGAGCCACCGATACTGCACCGTCAGGTCCTCGTCGACGAGGAACACCGAGCGGTGGGGGCGGGCGACGAGGCCCAAGACCCGATACCGGACGCCGAAGGCCTCGGTGACGTCGAGGTCCCGGTCGGAGTACAGCGGGAACGGCAGGTCGAGACGGTCGATGAACGCCCGGTGCGTGCGCACCCGGGACCGAGAGACGCCGACGACGCGCACGTCCCCCGTCGTGGCGAACCAGCCGAAGTCGCGGAACGCGCACCACTCGCGCACGCAGTCCGGGCTGAAGTCGTTCGTGTAGAAGACCACGAGAACCGGTTTCTCGTCCGATAACTCAGAGAGGGAGACTGTCTCCACGTCGCCATCGGGGTACACGAGCGGTGCCGCCACGTCGGGAACCGTTTCGCCCACCGCGACTCCGGGACCCTCCACCATGCCCGCCTCCACGGAACCCGGGCTTTTGGCTGTTCCGTTGGATTCCGAAGTCACTAACTCGGCCGCTCGCGGACGTGCACTATGCAGATTGGCGCACACACGTCCATCGCGAAGAGCGCGGGACCCTACAACGGGGTCGCGAACGCCGTCCACCTGCAGGCCGAGGTGGGGGGCAACTGCGGTCAGATTTTCACCCACTCCCCCCAGGTGTGGCAGGACCCCGACGTGAGCGACCGGGAGGCCGAGACGTTCCGCGAGGCCACCGCCGAGGCCGACATCGGCCCGTGGGTCATCCACGCCTCGTATCTGGTGAACCTCTGTACGCCCAAAGAGGACCTGCGCGAGAAGTCCGTCGCGTCGATGCAGGCCGAAGTCGACGCCGCTGACGCCCTCGGCATCGAGTTCGTCAACGTTCACCTCGGCGCGCACACCGGCGCGGGCGTCGAGGGCGGCCTCGACAACGCCGCGAGCGCACTCGACGACCTCGACGTGCCCGACGGCGTGACGGTCCTCGTCGAGAGCGACGCCGGGTCCGGCACGAAACTCGGCGACCAGTTCGAACACCTCGCCGCGGTTCGGGAGCGCACGTCCCTCGACGTCGAGTTCTGCCTCGACACGGCCCACGTGTTCGCCGCGGGCTACGACCTCTCCTCGCCCGCGGCCGTCGACGAGACGGTGGCCGAGTTCGACGACGTGGTGGGGCTGGACGACCTGCGCTGCATCCACCTCAACGACTCCGTCCACGCATGCGGCACGAACAAGGACGAACACGCCCACGTCGGCGAGGGCGAAATCGGCGCGGACGGAATGCGCGCAATCCTCAACCACGAGGGCTGGCGCGACGTGCCGTTCGTCCTCGAAACGCCCAACGAACCCGACGAGGGCAAGGGCTTCGCCTACGACATCGAGACGGTCCGGAGCCTGCGGGAGTAAACCGTATATCGCGATAGCAAACGACGATTTCACGGAGTGACCGGTCTCTCGCACTCCTCGTGACAGGCGAAACAAATTTCTACAGCGG
>JBDGTS010000048.1:0-19872 GCA_042216675.1 Halobacteriaceae archaeon
GATCATCCCCCTGGCACGGGGAAGGCCCCGGGTTCAAATCCCGGCGAGTCCACTCACGGTTCGCGCTCCGCGCGAACACGTTCGTTCCCTCGCCGACGCCCCGTTCGCTCCCTGCGGTCGCTCACGGGACTCCCGGCGAGTCCATTTCTAAGGGGACCGAAGCAATTGACGAGCCGAGCGTCCGCCCTGCGGACGCGTGGATTTTAACGGGGTGACCGACCGCTACAGGATGCGGATGTCGTCGAGGACGCCCGTCCGGCGAGCGCCGACGCCGCCCTCCGTGAATGTCGTGTCGATCGCCGACATGGACCCGACGAGCGACCCGTCGGGCGCGTTGACGTCCACGGTAATCTCGCCGTTCGTGCCCCAGTCGACGACGAACTCGTACAGCGTGTCCTTCTCGGCCGTGAGGACTGCCTCGTCTAGTTGGGTGTAGTCGCCGTCGACGCGCTTGTACAACTGGAGGCGGTGGTCGTCGTCGGGGTCGTCGTTGGTCGGGTCGCCGCCGGGGTAGATGCGCGCGAAGTAGAAGTTCTGGAGGTCCTGCATCCCGAACGCCACGCCGAGATTCGGCTCCACGTCCGTCCACGCGGCGTCCGCGGAGAACGTATCGCCCGCCTGCGGATAGCGGGACAGGCCGGCTACCGAGCCGAAGATGGCGGTGCCGGACGCCGTCTTCTTCAGACTGTAGTCGCCGTCGGCCACGAGACCCCCGGTCGTGACCTCGTAGGCGTCCGTGGCACCGGCGTACTCCGAGAGGTCGCCGTCCTCGAAGCTGTCGACGACGCCCGACCGGTCGGCCTGCTCTTCCACCTCCTCGGTGACGACGGTCCCGTCGTTGTCGACGCGGAGGCGGTACCGGTTCTGCCCGTCGGGCGTCGTGAGGACCGCTCCGTTGCCTGCGCCCGCCACCTCCACGTCGTCCTCGCCGACGACCAGCGAGGGGTCGCCGCCGGCCCGGAACTCGTGGCGAGACGAGGCGAACGTCTGTGTCCCCCCGTGGTAGAACCGAGTCGTCCCGTCGCCGCTCGCGTCCGCGGGGGCCGGCGTCAGCGCCTGCTGGTCGAAGTTCACCGCCCAACCGAGGTCCGTGCTGTGTTCGGCGGCTTCGAGGTTCACGCCGTACACGTCCACGCCGCGGTGTTTGCCGCCCTCGCCGCCGGTTACGTCGGCGGCGTTCACGCCCGTGGCGTAGCCGTAGCGGTTGTTCTCCTCGCGGACGTCGATGACAGTCACGTTGTCGTTCGGAGCGGCTCCGTTCTCGAGGCGGACCACGTCGCCCGTCACCGACTGGATGGGCGCGCCGCCGGTCTGGATTCCCCGGAGTCCGACACCCTCGCAGCCGTCGAGAACGATGCTGTGTTCGCCGCCGCCGCCGCGCCAGTTCGACACGTCGAGGTCGAAGACGCCTCGGGCGTGGAGCGCACGGGTACAGCCCGTCACCTCACAGCCCTCGATTTCGATGCCGCTCGTGCCGCCGCCTTCCGTCGTGATGCGGATGCCAGCCGGAACGGTGTTGCGGCCTTCGAGGCTCTGGCAGTAGAGATTCTCGATGTCCATGTGGCCGATGCCCTGCACGTCGAGGAAGGCCGTCTCGACGTTCCCGCGGGCGTAGAGGAAGCCGCCATCGAGCGTGACGTTCTCGGTCTTCTCGTCCGGGCCGACGACGAAGAAGCTCTCGATGGGCGCGGTGGCGAACGCGAGCGTCCACCCCATCTCGATGGTGAGCTTCCCGACGTCCTCGTCGATGACGACGGGGCTCTCGAAGCGCCAGATGCTCCCGCCGTCGATGGACGCCGGATCGTCGGGGGCCGGCGGCGGGACGAGAATCCGATGTCCCGGCTGGGTCCCGCCCGTCTCGACGGCCTCCTCGATGGCGGCCGTCAGCTTCTGGTCTAGGGTCTCGCCCGGGTAGTTGTTGACGACGTGGACGGAGTCCGGTAGTTCGTTCGCGTTCAGCACCCCGTCGTCGTCCACGGAGAGGTGTTGGCCCGCGAAGTCTCGGATCGACGTCCCCGATGCGCTGGTCGAGAGCGCCCCGAGGTCCGAGAGCGTGTGTCCGTTGGCGTCCACGTCCTGTCTCCACGGTCGATCGCCTCCGCCGGAACTGGCGGAAGCGCCGCCAACGAGCGCCCCGGCTCCGCCCAGTAGCCCCAGCGCGGCCATCGCGCTCCGGCGCGTCAGTTCCGAACTCGGTCCCTCGCTCGATACCGCTTCGCCGTCTGTGGTTGGGCTGTCGTCGGTCATTGCGAACGGGTGGCTCCGCGGCCAGTAAAATTTCATAATTAATAATACTTAATATTTTATAAAAGTGTGGGGTTTCTAATGGGTCTCGCGGCGGCCGACAGTCCGCGCTTCCGGCACTGCGTCCCCCTGACGCGGGTCGAGGACTGCCCTTAGTGGGGTGACCACAACTACAATTAGCCGGTGCGACGTCGCGGGCCGTATGCACGTCACGGTCATCGGCGGTGCGGGGGCCGTGGGGTCGACAGTCGCGTACACGCTCGCGACCACCGTCCCCAACCTGACGCTCCGGCTCGTGGACGTCGACGAAGACGGCGCCGAGGGTCACGCAATCGACCTCGAGAACTCGATGCGCCACGGCACCCACGCCGCGGGGCGCGCGATAGCCGACGCGACGAACTGGGGCCCGGGGTCCGTGACCACCGCGTCGCCGGGACCCGACGCGGTCCGAGACACCGACTGCGTCGTCGTCGTGTACAACGTCTCCCGGACCGAAGACGCCGTGGGTCGAGGCGGACGGGAGAGCTACTGGGAGGCCAACGGCCCCGTCGCGGACGAGATCGGGGACTGGCTCGCACCGAACGACCCGACGCCCGTCGTCGTCGTCACGAATCCGATGGACCGTATCACCCATCGTCTGTGGGCGGCCTCGGGGTGGCCCCGCGAGTCGTTTCTGGGCTACTCGCTGTCGGAGTCCGCCCGCGCGGCGACCGAACTCGGGCGACTACGCGACGCCGACCCGCGCGAGGTGTCCTGTCCGATGATGGGGCAACACGGTGAGCACGTGGTCCCCGTCTTCTCGAAGACGACGGTGGCGGGCGATCCAATCGAGGTCTCCCCCGAGGAACGGCGGCAAGTCCTCGACCACGTTCGGGAGGTCCCGTACGAAGTGATGCGACTGCGCGGCCCCGAGGAGTCCTCGCGGTGGGTCTCGGGGCGCGGCGTCGCGACCGTCGTCCACGCGGTCGTGCAGGGAGGGACGCAGGCGCCAGTCTGTCTCTCCGTCCCGTTGGCCGGGGAGTACGGCTACGAGGGGGTGTCGATGAGCGTCCCCGTGGTTCTCTCCGGCGACGGGTGGGACCGCATCGAGCGATGGTCGCTCTCCGACTGGGAGCGGTCGCGACTCGACGAGGCGTATCGGGACCTCGCGTCGACGTAGCGCCACCTGTCACTCGGCGTACGCGTCCCGGTCACAGGACAGCCAGCCGTCCTCGATTTCGAGGTCCGCGACTTGGAGCGCCGTCTGTCGGGCGCGCCCCGTCGCGTCCTCCTTCGCATCGGGTTCGTCCATCGACTGGTGGACGTGGTAGAAGACATCGGCATCGCCGTCTGCGACGACTACGTCCGGGTGGCCGCCGTGCCAGTCGTCGCCTTCGCGGACGCCTGCCTCGTCCAGCAGGCGCCCCTCCTGTCGCGTCCAGTTCTCGGCGTCGGGGGAGCGCCACGCCGTGAGGCCGTCCCACGAGTCCGCGAGGAGCCAGTAGCACCCGCCGTACTCGAAGACGATGGGCGCCTCGTGCGGTGGCTCCGACACCGCGGGTTCGCTCGCGGCCGTCCAGTCGAACAGGTCGTCGCTGTCGGCGACGAACGTGGCGTTGCCGGCGCGTTCGTCCTTGTACCACATCCGCCACGACCCGTCGGGGAGGCGATGCACGTCTGGGTCGATGACGCGGTCCGAGGAGAGCGCGAGGGCCCCTTCGAACGTCCACCCGCCGAGCGAGAGGCCGTCGTTCGTGAAGTGAACGACGTCGCGCGGCCGGTCCCACGTCTGCGGGATGCCGGTGATGTAACTGACGAACAGGTGATACGTGCCGTCGTGGTGGAGGATTTCGGGCGCCCAGAGTGTGTTGTGGCCCGGTTCGACGTGCAAATCGAGGGTGCCGCGATACAGCCACGACCGGCCACCGTCGTCGGAGGTAGCGATGCCCACGTCGGAGCCGTGAATCCACGCCTTCCCGGGCACGTCGGCGTTCGCGCGGCGCTGAGTGTAGAGGAGCCACCACTCCTCAGTTGCGGCGTTCCACATGACCGAGGGGTCGGCCGCGCCGTCGAAGACTGGGTCCCGAAACAGCGGTGCGGGCGCGTCGGTGCCGTCGAACGCCGGGTCGGCGCCGTCCGGAAGCGGGGTCCACGTCACGTCTTCGCGCTCTCCGGGGCGGCACTTAGTCGCCTCGTCTCACCCCGGCCCGCGCACGTTGGCGTGGACCTCGACTGTCGCCGTCATCAGGGCCGTCGCCGTCATCACGAGCAACGTCGCTCGGAGCGCCCCCGTGGTGGTGTCCGAGACGCCGACGAGAGCCGCGGCGTCGATAGCGACGAACAGCGCCGTGAACGCGAGGACCGGAAAGAGATGTCGCAACACGGCGTCGAGCATCGTTCCGGGCGTGCGGACGTGTCGCAGGTATCGCACGGCGAAGGCCGCCCCGTAGCCACCGAACAGGACCGCGGCCGCTGCCTCGACGCCGCGGAGCGTCGCGCTCCCGACGCCGAAGCCGCCGAGTGCGACGACGGCGACGGCGACGCCGACGAAGCCGACTTCCGTGAGTCGGCGCGGGTCAGTCAAACCCGCCGCCCGCCGCCGTTCGGACGCTGACACGGCGCCGACGTAGTGGATCTCGCGGACGGTCAGTCCCAACAGGAGAAGGAGCGTCAGCGCCACCCCACCGCGGACGCCCGTCGGACCGACCGCGAGGTCGACGATTCCGACCACACCCGTCAGCGCCGCCACGGCGCCCGCGAACGTGAGATACTCCCAGAGGACCCGCTGTGTCTCGATGGCCGTCCGGTAGTTCAGCGCGGCGTACACCGCGAACCGCGCCCCGACGGCGCCGAGCAGACAGAAGCCGACGAGGAAAATCAGCCGCAGGCCCGCGTCCGCGTCGGCCAGCGAGAGGGGAACACTCATCTCAACCATCGACGGCCGCGAGTTGGTTGGCGAAGCGTTCGACAGAGCGGTACCGGCGAAACTTTTCGGTCGCAGTCGCGGTGGCGATGACGTCGTCGAGCGCCGAGGGGAGCGACGGCACCACCTCGCTCGGCGGCGCCGGGCGCGACTCGCGCCCCCCGTCCCCGTCGAACGGCGGGTCCCCGGTGAACAGCGCGTAGGCGAGGGCACCGAGGTGGTACGTGTCCGTTCGCGCGTCGACGGCGCCCCGTGCGTCGTCGAAGCACTCCGGGGCGGCGTAGCGCGGGTCGACACCCCCCTCCAGTTCCGGTGCGAGGCCGACGTTGGTGAGTTTCGGCACCGTCGTCCCGTCTCCCGGTGCGAGGACGACCGACCGGGGTTCGATGCCGCCGTGGACCACGTCTCGCTGGTGGGCGTAGGCGACGGCGCGAGCGAGCGCCACCGTCACGTCGCGGGCCGCCGCGGGCGAAAGCGGTTCCCGACCGGCGAGGGTGTCCGTCGAATACTCGACGACGGCCCACGGTTCCGGGGCGCGCCCCCAGTCGTGAACGCCGACGACGTTCCTGTGGTCGGCGACTCGCTCCCACCCATCGACGCCGCGTTCGAACGCCGCGGGGTCCGCGCTCTCGAAGCGCTTTATCAGCACGTTCTCGGTGCCGCCGTCGAGGCGCCCGATGGCGTCGTAGGCATCGGCGTGGCGGAGGCCCGCGGCCGGCATTATCTGGTCCACGTCCGCGACGGCGCTTCGCTGTGCGACGTCGCGAGCGGCCGCGAGCGAGCCCGACCGCTCGTCTCCGTCGTCGCGCGTCTCCTCGTCGTTCGTCTCTTCGTCGCTCCGTTCGTCGGGTGCGTCTCGCTCGGCGGTGCTCTCGCCGTCGCCGGCGTCGGTGAGGACCCGGACGCCCCCCTCCGTCCGCCGCCCGGTCCGCGTGAGGTCGAGCGACACGCTCCCGACGGGCCGCACCTCGTCGGCGTCGGTGTCCGCCCGGTCGGCCAGCGATTCGCGGGTCCGCTCGGGATAGGCCGTCAGCAGATACTGGAGCGCCGCCGCCACGGCCGGCGCGTCCTCGTCGTGTCGGTCGGCGAGCCGACTCGCGAAGTAGTCCACCGTGTCGGGGTGGGCCTCGGCGACCGCGCCGAGCGCCGCCACCGCACCCAGCCTCGTCGCCTCGTCGTCGGCGTCGAAGCGCGCGAGCAGGGCTGTCGGGCGCTCTCGACCGGCGTCCGGGTCGTCGACGACGGTCCTCAGAAACGCGTCCATCTCCCCCACACCGGTCGGGCCGACGGTGGCCACCTACATAGGCGTTCGTGGTCGGCCGGCTTCCACACATTCATAGGCCGCCCCCCGGTACGATTCTCCATGCCAGACGACGGCGACTCAGACCTCGTTCGGCGCCTCGAAGACACCTTCTACGGCGACTTCGCGACCGTTCCGGACCGCAAGTTCGACGCGACAGAGTACGGGGCCGTCGGCGACGACGAGACGGTGAACACCGACGCGATTCAGGACGCCATCGACGCCGCGGCCGACGCCGGCGGCGGCCGCGTGACGCTCCCCGAGGGGACGTATCTGAGCGGTGCGCTCTTCCTCCGCTCGAACGTCGACCTCCACCTCTCCGGCGGGGCCATCCTCAAGGCCGTGCAGGACGACGACGCCTACCCGACGCAGGAGACCCGCGTCGCGGGCATCGAGATGGAGTGGCCCGCCGCCCTCGTCAACGTGTACGAGGCGTCGAACGTCCGCGTGACGGGGCCGGGCACCATCGACGGCAACGGCGAGTACTGGTGGTCCAAGTTCAACGACATGCGCGGCGACTACGAGGACGCGGGCCTCCGCTGGGCCGTGGACTACGACTGCGAGCGGGTGCGCCCCCTCGTCGTCTACGAGTCCGAGGACGTGTACCTCGGCGACTTCCGCGTCGAGCGACAGGGCTTCTGGGCCGTCCAGATGACCTACAGCGAACGCGTCCACGTCAACCGCGTCTCCGTCCGGGGCAACCTCGGGGGCTACGGTCCCTCCACCGACGGCATCAACACGGACTCCTCCCGGGACGTTCTCGTCGAGAACTGCGACGTGGACGGCAACGACGACAACCTCTGCATCAAGGCCGGCCGCGACGCCGACGGCCTGCGCGTCGGCCGCCCCACCGAGAACGTCGTGTACCGCGACTGTGTGACCTACGAGGGGGGCGGCCTCGTCACCATCGGGAGCGAGACGGCGGGCGGCGTCCGCAACGTCGAGGTGTACAACATCACGGGCCTGAACACGAACACCGGCATCCGATTCAAGTCCGCGAAAGTCCGCGGCGGCCACATCCGCGACGTCCACTTCCACGACTTGGAGATGGAGGGCGTGCGCACCGTCTTCCAGTGGGAACTCGACTGGCACCCCGACTACTCCTACCCGACGATTCCCGACGACGTGCCCGAGTCCGAGCACCAGCCACACTGGGAGACGCTGACGACGCCCGTCGAACCGCCGGAGCGCGGCATCCCCGAGTTCTCTGACGTGACGGTAGAGAACGTCACCGCGACGGACACGACCCAGCAGGCGTTCCACGCCAACGGCTACGAGGAGCAACCGATTCACGACGTGCGCTTCGAGAACGTCGACGTCGAGGCGCCGACGGCCGGCGACGTGAACCACGCCCGCGATTGGGCGATGGAGAACGTCGTCCTGCGCACCGAGGACGGCGAACCGCTCGAACTGACTGATTGCGAGAACGTCGAGACGCCGACTGTCGAATCTCGGTAGCTACCCCGTCCGGGTGAGCCCCTCTCGCTCGACGTACACGTCCATGTCCTCCGCGAGGTGTTCGAGTTCCTCCCGCAGCGCATCTTGCTGTTCGTCGAGTTCGTTCTGGACCGGCCCCGGCAGCTGGTCGAGGAGCAGGTCCGTGTACCGCAGGCGCGAACTGAACTGCCGATTGATGCGGTCCTGCGCGGTTTCGATGCTCTGCCGGTGGGCGCGCGCGTCGCGGTCGGTCCACGCCGAAAGCTCGTCCGTGAAGCCCTCGTCGGGGTCGAACACCTTGTCCGGCATCGAACTGTCGGAGGTGGCGATGCGGTCGTGCCACTCCTTGACCTGCTTCACCAGCGCTCGTCGGAACGTCCAGTCGAGGTCGTCGAGACGAGAGGTGTTCACCTTCACCAGCGTGTCACCAGCGTAGATGACGCTCATGTTCGCGAAGATGTCCGTCCGCGTCTCGTCGGTGTCCTCGATGGTCCGTTCGCTCACCTCGCCGGTCATCAGCGCCCGAATCACGTCCCGGCGGACGACGGGGAACGACTCGGTGTCCGTCTGGAAGTAGAAGTAGCCGCCCACGAGGACGAGTACGACGCCGAGGCCCGCGAGGGGCATCTGCTTGCCGAGGGCACCGACGCCGGCCAACAGCAGTCCGAGGACGATGCTCAGCGCTCCATGTGGCCCGTAGGGCTTGTACTCGAGGACCCCGCTCCCGACCAGTTCCCAGTCGGACTCGGCGACCAACCGCCCGTCGACGCGTCCCGTCTTCTGTCCGACTTCCTCGCTTTTGATTTCGAGGTCCTCGTCCTGTACGCCCGACGTCTGATACTTGAAATCGTTGCCGGACTGGATCTCTTCGAGGCTCCGCTTCAGCCGTCGGTAGAACTCGCGGGGGTTGATTCCCTTGTAGTCTCCCTCGACGAAGCGGGTCGCCTTGCGGAGGTCCTGTCGACTGTACTCCGGCACCTCTCCACCCCGACTCATGGGCATGCGTTTGATATGTCGCCGCAAAAAACTGCTGGTTCCTGACCCTACGGCGGTGCCGGCACCTGACGAGCGTGGATTGGCCGCAACAGTTGTCCGTCTGTCACATCCGAACTACTTTAAAGAACAAAAATGAGGGACTGCTATGGACGCCGCACGCGCAATCGAGCGGTGCGCATACTGTCGGGAGTTCGTTCCCGTGACGTATCGAGAAGTGGGCGACGGTGCTCCATCCATCAGCGCGGAAGTCGCAGTCTGTGAGGAGTGCTACGGCGACGGCCGGTGATTCACTCCGCTTTCGTCTTCGGCAGGCCGTCCTCGTCGACGTACTGGGCCTCCCAGTCGCGGCGGGCCTCGATTTCACGGCTTCCGCGCCGCGTCAGCGAGTAGTAGTTCGTGCGCTGGTCGAGTTCGCCTTTTTCGACGAGCCCTTTGTCGACGAGTTGATCGAGGTTCGGATACAGTCGGCCGTGGTGAATCTCGCCCTCGTAGTACTCTTCGAGTTCGTCCTTGACGGCGAGGCCGTGTGGCTCGTCGAGACCCGCGACGACGTAGAGCAGATCCCGCTGAAACCCTGTCAAGTCGTACATCGTCCTACACTGTCTCAGTAGGTGATACGCGGGGATATGTGTTACGCAGACGAACAGATTCACCCCAGCGAGGGAAACAGTCACCGCGCCGACGACAACAGTTTTCAGCGTCGCGGCGGTACGTAGAGCGATGACACACGCGGGGGGACCACAGGGGGACCGGGCTCAGTCGGAGACGCTCGGATTCATCCTCCTCGTCGGCATCGCGGCCATCGGCGTCACGAGCATCGTGGTGCTCGGGTCCGCGGCCGTCGACAACTCCCGGCACGCGATGGAGGTCGGGAGCGCCGAACACGCGATGACGGAGTTCGACTCGCAGGCGAGTCTGGTCGCCCACGGCGCCTCGACGAGCCAAATCGCCACCCTCCCCAGCGGTCGGGGCCAACGGGTGCAGGTGCTTCCGAACGCCGGTCGGATGACCGTGAAGGTGTACAACAAGACCGGCGGCCTCAACTTCACCGTACTGAACACGACGCTCGGCGCCGTGAAGTACACGAACGGCGACACCACCATCGCCTACGAGGGCGGAGGCGTCTGGAAGCGGACGGAGAGCGGAAGCGTCACGATGGTATCGCCGCCGGAGGTCCACTACAGCCAGAATACGCTCACCCTGCCGCTGGTGACGGTGCGCGGTGACGGCAACGTGGTCGGGACGACCCGGATTCAGCAGGCCGGGGTCACGGATTCGAAGTTCCCCAGTGCGACGCACAGCAACCCGCTCCAGAGCGGGCAGATCGTCCTCACCGTGCGAAGCGACTACTACCGGGCGTGGGGGCGGTTCTTCGAGACGCGCACCGGTGGCAACGTGACCTACGACCACCCCAACGAGACTGTCTCCATCGACCCCGTGGCCGAGGAGTCGAAACCCGCGGTCGCCGGCGGCATCATCTCCGGGGCCACCGCCGACGAGATCCAGTTCCAGAATCAGGGCGGCGTTGACAGTTACAACTCCTCGGCCGGCGACTACAGTTCGACGAACACGCGAAACACCACCATCGTCGCGGCCGGGTCCGTGACGCTCCAGAACAAGGCGACCATCTACGGCGACGTGGTCGCCGGCGCGGACCTCTCGCTGTACAATCAGGCCACCATCGACGGCAACGCCTCCTACGGCGGGTCGCTCTCGATGGACAACAAGGCCACCATCACCGGGACGATTTCCGACGACGCCTCCGTGCAGGCGCCGGACGCGGTGAACTTCCTCGTCGACCGCAAACTGTCGAACTTCTCCAGTAGCAACGACAACGGCGCCGAGAACAACATCAGTTCGAACACGCTACAGGGCTGTGACACCACCTGCACCATCGAGAACGGACGCTACTACCTCTCGGGAATTCAACTCGACACCGGGGACGACGTCGTCTTCGACACCTCCAACGGGTCCATCGAGGTGGCCGTCGCCGGTCCCGTGCAGATTCAGGGCGACGCGCACGTCGAGGTGCAGGGGGGTGGCACCGTGCGCTTCTACAACGACGACTACGTCCAACTCCAGAACGACGCCAACGTCACCGTGCCCGGTGAGGATGCACCGCGGCTCTGGATGTACATGCGCTCCGACACCTCGTTCGAACTCAACAACAAGGCGCGCTTCGTCGGCGTCATCTACGGGCCGGGCCGGGGCACCAACAGCGGAGCGACCATCGACGTCAACAATCAGGCCCAGATATACGGCGCCCTCGTGGGCCGCGTCCCGGCCGTCCCCAACGGCGTCGGCGTCCACTTCGACGAGGCCCTCACGAGTGCTGACCCCCTCGAGCCGGTGTTCGGCGGGACGCCCCGCGTCACCTACCTCCACGTCTCAACGACGCCGATCAACGTCACGACCTAAGTCTGGATGTCGAGGCTGATGCCGGTCCGAACCACGGTGGCGTTGTCGGCGACGAACTGCATCCGCACGGTGCTGTTCGCCTGATCGACGGTGATCGAGTTGGCCGCCGCCTCGAACTGCCGCTTCCACGCCGCCGTCCGCGGCGTCTGAATCGTCACGTTCACCCGCACCCGCGAGTCCGGTGCGAACCGAATCACGTTCGGCGTCCGTCCGCTGGCGGTGATGAGTACCGTCCCCGGACCGCCGATGGAGCGACGCGGTCCCGCCGGTGAGGTTTGGATCTGCGAGATTGCCACGTGGTCGTCGCTGATGAGCCATCCCGGCCCCGATCGCATCGCGGTGTAGGTGGGCGCCTGTCGGAAGACGGCCCCGGCGCTGTAGACGACTTTCGTCTCGCCGACCTCGTACAGAATGGGCGTCATCGACACGTTCAGCGCCGGACTGTGGTTCGAGACGTTCCCGATTTCGGTGGCGTTGACGGTCATGTACACCCGGTCGCCGTAACTGATGGTTCCCTCACCGAGTTTGACCTCCGTCGCTCGCCGCGGGGCGCCGTCCTTGTACACGTCTTCGAGGTTCTCCGACAGCACCTCGAAGGCCCGCTCCATGTTCCGAATCTCGGTCTGCTGGCGGGACTGGTCGAGTTCGGAGAACCCCGCGACGTAGACGGTGCCGATGGTCATCATGATGACCGCGAACACCAGCACGAAGCCCAGCGTCTCGCTCTGCGCGCGGTCGGTCACGCCGACGCCACCTCCAGCGCTCCGCCGTCGAGGACGACGTGGAGGTCCCCGCCGCTCACCGTCGAGTTCCGCACCGCGGTTCGGTTGCCCACCGGCACGCGGACCGACCGGTCGTCGGTCAGGACCACGATAGTCGCGCTCCCGTTCGTCGCTGTCAGCCGTACCCGATACTGGCCGCTCGCCACTCTTGCCGGGAGCGACGTGTCGACGCGCACCGCCGTCGCGCCCGACGCGGCGAGGCGGTCCGCCGCCGCGAGGTCCGCCGCGACTCGTTGGCCGACGACGGAGAGTTCCGTCTGCGTGACCGATTCGGTCCGGGACTCGATTTGGTTCCCCGTCGCGACGAGGAGTCCCGTGATGAGGAGGGTGGTGATGAGCAGTGTCAGCGTCCACGTCACCACCGTGGAGACGGCGCGGTCATTCATCGTCCTCACCCGGAATCACCCGAACGCGCGTCTCGTACAGCAGATCCGGCGTGCGGTAGGTCAGGTTCAGGGTGGCGCTGTACGCCATCGGCGCCCACCGCGGCGAGTCGCCCGACCCCGGTAGCGCGAGGTTCCCGATGTCCGTGCTGTTCACCGTGAGGTTGTAGGTCCCCGCCGTGTGATTGCCGTACGTTACGCTGATCGTCCACGGCGGCGCCGTCCCGTTCGCGAAGTCGAGACCCGAACAGGCGGTGCCGTTCGCCGTGCCCGCAATCAGGTCGATTTCCTCGCCCGTCGAGATGCCGCCGCAGGCGGACTCGGTCTCAATCGCACCCGTCTCGTCCGTCACGGCGAGGTACGACCCCGAGCCGTTTTGGTACAGGTGGAGGCGCCACTCCGCGCCGCCACCGGCCACGACGATGCGCGTGCTGTCGTTCGACGGGTCGGCCGTCTGCAGGTCGCCCGTGATGTTGCTCGGAGTCAGCACGAACGAGCGCACGCCGGTGACGTTGCTCGTCACCGTCCAGTTGACGGCCCCGGCCGCGTCGGTCAGGTCGCGCGAGGAGTTGTCCTGCACGATACGGGTCCCCTCGTGAATCGTCGCCGCGAGGTCCGCGTGCACGAGTGCGGCCGCGAGTTGCTGGCTGACCAGCCGGTCGATTTCGTCGATGCCCGCCGAGACGTTCGCCGTCAGCGCCGCCCTGTCCGTGTAGTTGCGGTCGTTCTCGGCGTCCAGCAGGTCCGCGACGCTCTCGGTGACGACGGCGCGGTACTCGAACGCCCCGGCCTCGGCCGCGTTGCCGCTCCGGGTCGCCACGTTCTGGGTGTAGATGACGGAGTTCAACAGCACCACCAACACGACGATGCTGACGGCGACGGCGAGGCCGCCGACGAGAATCATCTGTCCGCGGTCGTTCAGATCCGCCATACGGTGATGTGCACCTCCATTACCGCGTACACCTCAGTGTCCGGCGAGGAGTCGGGGACGTTGAAGTTCCCCGTCTGCGCCCACTCCGAGACGTTCGCGTACGCCGGGTCCGGGTGAGGGGTGTCGTCGAACAGGACCACCGGATGCGACGCCGTCACCGCGTTGTCGGTGGGCGTCCCCTGATTGACGAAGACTTTCCCGACGCTGGCGTTCGTGGCGGTGACCCGCACGTTGAACGCGATGCCCGGGTCACCGAACGTCCGGTTCAAGGCGACGCCGACCCCCTCCCGCGGGTAGTTGGTCTGGTACGTGGCGTTCCACGCCATGAACACCGCGCTTCTGAGGGAGTCGTTGGCGTGTGTCGTCGTCAGCAGGTCGGTGGCCTGCGCTCGCTGTTGGTTCTCGATATGCTGGTTCGACGTGCTCGCCGACAGCGGCGTCACCGCCGTCGCTTGAATCGCGAACACGACGCCGCCGAGAACGAGGAGAGCGGCGACGAACGCCTCGAGGGTGTGGGCTTGTGCGCGCATCTCACCACACCCTCACGACCAGTTGGTCGTAGTCGCCGTCGAGGAGGACGACTCTGCTGGACGTGACCACGTCGCCGCTCTCCGGCACGACGGGTCCGGCCTGCAGTTCCGTCCCGCTGACGGTCACGATGCCACTCCCCCCTCTGATGGTCACGTTCAGGCGGTGGCGCCTGTCGTCGTAGCCGAGCGCTCCCGAGAGATTGCTGGCGTCCGTCTCGAAGTTGCACTCCGTCGGTACCGTCGCCGACGCGTCGAAGAACGCGGCGGTGCAGTCGGCGTCGAGAACCGTCGGGGTGGCCGTCGCGTTCGTCAGCGTCTCCCCCGAGAGTCTGTCGGCGCTTCGGTCAGCCACGACGAGCGACGCGCCGCCGTCGGCCGAGAACGGCGCGAAGATGGAGGGCAGGAAGGCGAACACGCCGACGAGGACGAGCAAGAAGAGGCTCATCCCGATGGCGTAGTCCATCGTCGTCTGTCCGCGAGCCATCTATCCCACCACCATCCACGTCGCCAGCGCGACGGTCGAGAGGATGACGACGAACTTGACGCCGCTCATCACGTCCGCGTCCCTGATGTAGCCGCTGATGAACCCCGAGAGGACGGCCTGAATCGTCACCGCGTGGAAGAAGAGCAGCGAGAGCAGGTTCGTGTCGATGCCGCTACTGAGCGACGCCGCGCCCGCGCCTGCCGCCTGCCCGCCGGACCCGCTGCTCTGCGAGGAGAGGCCCGCCATCACGTCGAGGAACTGCGTCTTGAGAATCGCCATCACGGCCAGCAGGGTGAAGTACGTCATCAGGATGATGACCACCTGCATCCGCGTTCGGGACTTGCGCTCTCGCTCCACGTCGTCCTGATTCTCGCTCGCCTGCGCCGCCGTCGTCAGCACTGCCGTGATCTGGCTCGACGCCTCCTGTGCCTTGCTGATGAGCTTCACCGTCCGGGCCAGCCGCGGGATGTGGTACTTGTTGTTGAACTCCACGAGCGCCTCCCGCAGACTCATCCCGTACTCGACTTTCGCGTACATGATTTCGAACTCCTCGCCGAGTTTGCCCGACGTGGTGTCCGAGACGGTTCGAATCGACTCCAGCAGGGTGAGCCCGGTGTCGTTCGCGCTCGATAGCTTTCGGAGGTTGTCCGATAGCTTCGAGATGATGCGGCGCCGCGAGCGCAGATTCCACTGGCGGAACACCGCCAACGGCACCCCGATGACGTATATGGGGACGTAGACGTAGACGAACGTCCCCCACACCGGTTGGTCCACCATCCCGCCCCACGACGTGGGCGCCCGGCCGCTGAGGGCGGCGCCGCCCACCAGCACCATCGCCAGCGGCACCGTCAGGCCGAGCGTGAACAGCGGATGGTCGCGGAAGAAGATGTGTGGGCGGCGCAGAATCTGTCTGACTTCGTACGCGCCCTCGCGGCGGCGCACCCGATTGAACACCGAGTACTCGCCGACGAAGCGGTTCACGAGCCCCATCCCGAGCAGTCCGGTCTCGCCGGCCGACTCCGAGGTGCCCTCGTCGGGGTGGAGGTAGCCGTCGCCGGGTTCGTCCTGTTTCACCGTCGAAATCATCACGAGGAACCCCCCGCCAGTCAGGGGAATCAGGGCGTAGACGGTGCCGTACAGGAGGCGCTGGTCGGCCTGTCCCAGCATGCTCATGATGACGAGGATGATGATGAGAAGCAGCGGGAACAAGGAGAGCGTCATGTACATCTCGCCGAACAGTTCGAGCGTCTCCAGCGAGCGCTCCTGTTCCTGCTGGGCGGTTCGCATGTGCTTTTCTTTCTTGTCGTAGAGGAAGTCGGTCATGTCCCCGCCGCTGTTGATGATGGAGAGCATGTCCGTGAGGAACTGCGAGAGTTCGTCGCTGGGCGTCTCCATCGCCTGATTCCGGATGGCGGTCCGGTAGTCGGTGTCGAAGTACTCCGTCTCCTGCACGACGGTGCGGAACTCCTGTGACACTTCGCCGTACGTGTCGTCGGCCCGCGCCATCGCCTCCAGAATCTCCAGTTGGTTCAGCCCGCCCACCGAGAGGGCGTACATGAAGGAGACGGCGTCGGGGAGGAGCATGTTTATCTCCCGCTTTCGGCTCGACGCCTTCGAGTACGGAATGAGGACCATCGTCCCGAACCCGCCGAGGAACCCGACGGCCCCGAGGATGAGGCCGCTGACGAACACGAGTGCTGGCACCTTCGCCGCCTCGACGAGTTGCAGGAGCGTCTCGTTCCGAATCGGGATGCCGAGTGAGACGTCCCCGACGACGCCCGTCGCGAAGAGGACGTAGCCGAGGAACAGGCCCAACACCCAGAGGACGCCCCCGACGACCAGTCCCAGCGCCAGCGACTTCGAGAGGTACAGTTCCGCCGTGTCGGAGATGCGCGCCTGCGACAGTTTCGTCTCCACGTCCGCAACGAAGTCGCTGTCGTCGCCGAACAGCGCGTCGTACACCGGGTAGAACGCGTCGGCGACGCGTTCCGTGCCGCTCCCGCTGAACTCGCCTGCGCCGTGACTCATATCTCTTCGTCGTCGTCCTCGTCAGTTTCGAACTCGACGCCCTCGAACATCCCGAACTCGTCGTCCTCGCTCTCGGCATCGGCCCCCCAGTCGTCGTCTACTTCGCCGTCGTCGCCCCACTCTCCCCTTCCGAACTCGTCCTCGACGTCTTCGGACTCCTCCTCGCCCGGACCGAGCGCGGGCGGTTCCGACTCTTCCTCCCCGAGTTCCGGGTGTTCGCCGTCCGGGAGTTCTTCGGCGTCCATCGGTTCATCGACGACCACGTCCTCGTCCGGTTCCGTCCCGCTGACGGCGAACGCGATGTCGGCTTCGTTGCCCACGTAGTCGTCGAGCAGGCGCCCTTGGGCCTCCTCCAACACGGCGTCCACCTCCTCTTGCACGTCGGCGGTTGGGTCGGGCCGGGGCACCATCGCCTCCTTCTCGGGGTCCACGTCGATGAGGACGCTCTCCATCCCGCGCAAGTCTTCGAGGCTCTCGCCGAGGCTGTCGTTGGCGATGAGGGTGAGAATCGTCTCCGGGTCGTTGATGAACGCCTGCACGGTCGCGGCCACCTGCGCGTAGTCGTTGAGGCCCTCGTCGATGAGGTAGGCCAGCACCACCTGTCGCTTGAACAGCTCCGCGTCGAGCTCCTCCCGGGACCAGCCCCGGTCGAACATGATTTCGTCGAGCGTGTTCGACGCCGGCTGCTGCTGGAACTCGTCGCGTTCTGGCTGCCACTCGAACACGTCCTGCACGTTGATTTCGTCGTTTTCGGCGTCGTAGTGATTGATTTCGGTGAGGACGCTGTTCCGTCGCACCTTGTTTCCCCCGACGCGGGTCTGTCGCTGGATGGACACCAGGTCGAGCGCCGTGAACAGCGTCTTCGAGACGTTGATGGGGTCGGTCGTGAACCGCTTGAGGACCTCGCCCACCGAGTCGGCGTGGAACGTCGTGTACGTCGTGTGCCCGGTCGACATGACCTGAAACAGCGTCCGCCCCTCCTCGCCACGCACCTCGCCCATCACGATGTAGTCGGGGCGCTGGCGGAGGGCGGCCTCGAGCAAGTCGAACTCGTCCACGTCACCGGCGTCCTCCTCCCCGAAGGAGGGCCGCGTGACGGAGGCAATCCAGTTGCGCTGTGGCAGTTCCACTTCGCGCGTGTCCTCGATGGAGACGATTTTCGTGTTCGAGGGGATGAACAGCGAGACGGCGTTGAGGCTCGTCGTCTTCCCCGACGCGGTGCCGCCTGCGAAGATGAGCGACTTGTTGTTCTCGATGCAGAGCCACAGGAACGCCATCTCCTCCAGCGAGAACGTCTTCCAGTTGATGAGGTCGATGGGCGTGAACGGGACGTCCTTGAACTGGCGGATGGTGTAGTTGGTCCCGTGGTCCGAGACCTCCCGGCCGAGGGTGAGTTGCGCGCGCGACCCGTCGGGCAGGGTAGCGTCGACCTGTGGCTGGCGCTTCGAGATGCCCTTGCCCGATCGCTGGGCGAGTTTGACCACGAAGTCGTCCAGGCTCTCGCGGCCGTGTTCGACGTTGGTGATGATCTGCTCGTGGTCGGTGTGGTAGACGAACACCGGCGAGTTGTAGCCGTCACACGAGATGTCCTCGACGTTGATGTCGTGTTTGATGCCGTCGATTCGCTCGTAGCCGATGAAGTCCCGCTTGAGGAGGTAGAGCAGTTTCTCGACCTGATACTGGGAGAGGGTGTCCGCGTCTTCCTCGATGAGCGCGGGTTCGGGCCGGGCGCTCAGCCCCTCGATGCCCGTCGCTGCCCCCTCTTCCGCGGCCTCGCCGCGGCCGAGCATGTTCAGTAGCCGGTCCACGAAGTTCTGCTCGCCCTGCACCGGTCCCTCGTAGAGGTCGTAGCGTTCGAGGAGGCGCCGCGTCTCCTGTTCGATGACGTCGCGTCGCTCCTGTTCGTCGCCTTCGACGACGACTTCCTCGCTGGCGTACTTGATGGCGGCCCGCAGTTTCTCGATGAGGAACTCCCGCAGGTCGCTCTCGATGGGCGTCTGATGCGGTTCGACGAGGTAGTACTTCGTCTCGTTCTCCTTGATGGACCGGAACAGCATCACGAACGCGTAGGGCTTGTTCGTCCAGTAGCGCTCGATCTCCCGGAAGTGGGTCTTCTTGGCTATCGGGACTGCCTTCTCGAGGTCGTAGCGGTTCGTGATGGTCGTCCGCCCGTCAGGCATCGAGAAGAACGCGTCCTCGTCGATTTCTTCGTTGACGTCGACGGTTCGTTCGTCCACCACGTCCGCGAGTTCGCTGGCGACGTTCTCGGCGTTCGAGAGGACGCCCGCCGTGTCCTCGGGGGCGAAGTCGAGGTAGTCCGTCGGGTCGAAGGGAACCACCTCGCCGTCGCTCGTCGGTCTGCTGGCGTCGTCCCGGTAGTAGTACTCGAACTTGAAGTGCTCCCACGTCCATTCACCCTTGACGACGGGCGTCGTCTCGGGGTCGGCGTAGTCCAGAAAGGCGTCCCAAAGCCCCTTGCCCACCGACGCGGCCACCTCGACGCGGCCCGGCACCTCGTCGGGGTGGAAGTCGAGATGCTCCTCGGGGTCGAAGTCGACCCGCTCCCAGTCCTCGCCAGCGGGGACGCCGTCACCGGGTTCGATGTCGGGACTCCGGTAGAGGGCGTCGATTTCGCCGCCGTACCCGTACTCGTCCATGAAGTCGGCCCACGTGTACGACCCTACGGCCGCGGGCCCCTCGCCCCCCTCAGCGGCGTCGTCTGAGGTCTCCCCGGGGACCTCCCGTTCACCGCTGTCGGCCTGATCGGTAGCCATTAGCCCTTACTCCCGTCTGGTGCCAAAAAACCTTGCGGCCTACCGGGTGAAAAAATCCCCAGACATTTCGGGGAAGGAACCAGTTCGGCGACTTCATACCTCCGGGCGACCGGCCCGTGCGGGGCCGTCACACCGGCGCCAGTACGCACTTCACGCTGGCCGCGGACTCGGGAGCATGGCCGACGACTCAGAGACGGTCCGCGTCTGGCTCGTCGAACGGACGTACTCCGACGACGAGCAGAACATGATCATCCTCACCTACGCCACGACCGAAGGTGACCGCTACTTCCGGAAGGAACGCGCGCTCACGTCCTTCGACGACGTGCGCGACACGACGGCGGCCGTCGAGGTGGCCCCCCACAACCTCGGCACCGTCGAGGAGAAGACGCGCCGGGAGCAGTACGCTGCCGAGGCCGAGCGGATGCGCGGCCAGCACGCCCCCGACGACGTGATTTGAGCCCCGGCGTGGCGGGACCGAGCGAACGCGAAGCGCTCACGAAGGTCGCCACGGCCGCGACCGAGCGACACGAGGAGGGGGCGCGGGGGGATTCGAACCAGCGCAAGACGGTCGCTTCGCGGTGCTCAGCGCTGCGTCTTGCAGGGTTCAGGAATCTGCCATGCCGGTTCGCTCACTTCGTTCGCTGCACGGGCGTGGCGGGATTC
>JBDGTS010000056.1:0-10780 GCA_042216675.1 Halobacteriaceae archaeon
CTCGCGCCGCTCACGTCCGAGCGGCGCGTGTCGTCGATGTGAGGGCTGTTTGAACGAGAGAACGCGACCGGAGGGAGCGTTCGCGTAGTTCAAATCCGCCCGAACCCACTCTTCTTCCGTCGATGCGTTGCATCCGGTCCCTGATGCGGTCCGTCCGATAACTATCTTCAGTACCCGACAATAGCGCGGGGTGATGCGCGTCCCGGCCCGAAAATCGGGCGTCGTGGAGGCGCGGACGCCGTCCAGAAGGACTTTTGCACGTCAGGAAATTGAAAGAACAATGAGCGACCGCACGGGCCCGCGAGCGGAGGCCGTCGGTGGGGGGCTGGTCCTCGCGGGGGCAGCGCTCGTGGCCGCCGTCTCGCCGCTGAATCTGGTCCGTGACACGAACCTCTGGGACGTGGCCGAACCGGCGCCGTCGTGGGTGCTGGTGGGCGTCGCCGTGGCAGTCGCCGTGCAGTGGGTCCGCGGCGGGTCCGGGGTGCGGCGAGGGGTGACCGTTCTCGCACTCGTCGGCAGCCTCGGGGGCTGGTTCGTCGCGGAACTCCTCTCGTCGGATCCCGGTTTGTACCCGCGGCTCTCGGTCGGGTGGGCCATCGCGTTCGCCGTCGCCGCCCTGTTTCTCGGCGTCGGCCTCGTCGGTATCCGCTCGTCGGCAGACCGGCGGGATGCGGCCAGCCACCGCGTCGCGACGGGGCTGGTGGTCGTCGGCGCACTCCTCGTCGTGGGTCTCTCGATGGACCGCATCTACGTCGGCCCGCCCGACTGGGTGCAGTTCCGATACACGGACCCGACCGGACTCGTGTTCGGGACCGTGGCCGTCGGCGTCGCGGCGGAGTGGCTGCTCGCGCCCCGGGGGTTGGTCCCGAGCGACCAGCGCCGCCGTCGCCGGCGCCGCTCTGACGGCGTACTTCGTTACAGTCGTGGTGCAGACGCCGGCGGGGAGTGTGACGACGGCGGCGGGATGGGCCGGTACCATCGGGAGCGTCGCTGTTCTGTTGGGCGGGATTCTCACGGCGCTGTTGCAGTCGCCCGTCGGGGCGCCCGTTGGGCGACAGGGCGCTTGAACACCCTCACTGACGGTCGGCGATGAAAAACGGCTTCTCCGAATCCTCTGTGGTCGGGTCCGGCACGTCCCACCGGCCGCGGACGTCGAAGCCACACGCCAGCAGGTCCTCGCGCGTCGCGTCGGGACCGGCCATCGACCAGTGCATCTCGGTGCCGCTGTCGAGCCAATCCGGGTTCGACCCGGACCACTCCATCCCGCCTTCGGACACCAACAGCGTGCCGCCCGGGTGGAGGACGCGCGCGAACTCCGCGACGACGGCGCGGTGGTCGTCGAGAGGCACGTGAATCAGCGAGTAGAGCGCGGCGACGGCGTCGAAGGAGTCATCGGCGAAGGGGAGCGCCGTCATGTCGCCTTGCACGAGTCGCGCCGATACGGTTTCGCGCGCCGCGTCCAGTTGCTCGCGGGAGAAGTCGAGGCCCACGCCCCTCTCGCCGGCGACGTCGAGTGGCGCGTCGCCCCCGCCACATCCCGCGGAGAGGAGGTCGTCGTCGGGGTCGAGGTCCGCACAGAAGCGTTCGACCGGTTCCGGCATCGACCCGATGGCTTCGCCGTCGTTGAACTCGGCGGCCATCTCGTCGTAGGCCCCCTGTATCGCGCGCCGCCTGTCCATACTGTCGTGTGTGACCGTGGACACTTCAGCGTTCGCCGATTCACGTGTCGCGCCGGACCAGCGCATCTCCGACGGGGCGGGCGGTGTCTGAACCGTGTTCGTCTCGAAACTACTCGCGCAGGGCTTCCGCGATGGCTGTCAGTTCGGCCTTCCGGAACGGGCGGTCCGCGCTCTCGGCGTCGGCGCCGACCCGTTCGAGAATCGCCGCGCGCATCTCCGCCTTCGGCGGGAGACTGCCCGACGGCACGTCGTGGCCCACCGCCTCGCAGATGGCGGCGAGTGCCTCCTTCGTGAACGCCGTCGACGCCTCCCGCTCGTATCGGCCGACTGCCACCCGAATCTCGTTTCTGAGTGCCGCGACGGTTTCGGTCATGGTCTCACGGAGGGACCCCACCACCCTATACGAACCGGTTGGGTCGCCGACGCGTTGCTCCCTGAGACGCGCACGTTAAGTACAACTGGGTAGCACCATGCTGTAATGGATAGACGGAAGTTCCTCGCGACGGCCGGTGCGGCGGCGTCCACGGCCATCGCTGGCTGTTCGGGTTCGGGCGGAGACAGCGGCGAGGACACCCTCGTCGTCGCCACGTACGGGTCGTTCATCGACTCACCCTCGTCGAGTCCCGGCGCGTGGCTGAAGCAGCGCTTCGAGGAGGAACACGACGCCCGCCTCGTGTACCAGACGCCCTCGAACGAACTCAACCACTACGTCGAGCGACGGAAAGCCGGCGTCAGCATCGACGCCGACGTGTATCTGGGTCTCAACACCGAGGACCTCGTGCGCGTCGACCAGAACCTCGACAGCGCCCTGTTCACAGAGGCCGGCGATGTCGAGGGCCTGAACAAGGTCAAAGACGGCCTCGAAATCGACCCGAAGGGCCGCGCTGTTCCCTACGACACGGGCTACGTCAGCCTCGTCTACGACGGCACCAAGATGACGGCGCCCGAGACGTTCGATGGCCTCCTCGCCGAGGAGTATCAGGGCGACCTCATCGCACAGAACCCCTCCTCGTCCTCGACGGGTCGGGCCTTCCTCCTGCACACCATCCACCAGTACGGCGCGGACGGCTACCTCGACTACTGGGCGGACCTGCAGGACAACGGCGTGAAAGTGCTCGGGGAGTGGGGCGACGCCTACGGCGCGTGGCAGGGAGGCGAGGCGCCGATGGTCGTCTCCTACTCCACGGACCGCGTGTTCGCCGACCAGAGCGACGCGAACATGGCGAAGCACAAGATTCGCTTCCTGAACGACGAGGCGTACGCCAACCCCGAGGGGATGGCTATCTTCGAGGACGCGGCCCGCCCGGACCTCGCGCGGGACTTCATGGAGTTCGTCCTCCAGCCGGAGATTCAGGGCCAACTCGCCGTGCAGAACGTCCAGTTCCCGGCGACGACGAACGCGAACGTGCCCGCGGACTACGCGGATCTCGCGAAATCGCCGCCGAAACCGGTCACTTTCACGTACGACGAACTGCAGGGTAACGTCAGTGGCTGGATCGAAGCCTGGACCCAGCAGTTTGCGAGCAACTGAGGACCGTCTCCACGCGACTGCGGAGCGCTGGGCGCTCGCCGGCACGGCGCTTCTCACCGCCGTGATTCTGCTCGTCGTCTTCTACTACCCGGTCAGCCGCGTCTTCGTCGACGCCGTCGTCGTGGATGGGCGCGTCACCCTGCGCGTCGTCTGGCGGGTCCTTCGGGACCCCTTCTACTTCGGGGAGTTCGCGCGCCTGCTCCGGGGCGCGTCGCCGGGCGGCGTCGCGCACCGAGTGCTGACGGGCCGGGCACGTCTGGGCATCGTCGGCTTCACCGCGTATCAGGCCGCGCTCTCGACGGTGGCGAGCGTCGCACTCGGACTGCCGGGCGCGTATCTGCTCGCCCGCTACGAGTTCCCGGGGCGGGGCGTCGTCCGTTCCCTGACGATGCTCCCCTTCGTCCTCCCGTCGATGATGGTGGCCGTCGGCTTCGTCGCCACCTTCGGCCGGACGGGGACGCTCAACGCAGTCCTCCGGACGCTCGGCCTCGGACGGGTCAACCTCCTCTACACGCTCGAAGCGATCGTCGTCGCTCACGCGTTTTACAACGCGCCGCTGGTGACGCGCATGACGACGGCGGCGTGGGAGTCCGTGGACGCGAGCGCCGTCGAGACGGCCCGGAGCCTCGGCGCGAGTCCGCTCCACGCGTTTCGAACCGTCGTCGTTCCCCAACTCGTCCCCGCGGTGCTGATGAGCGCCGCGCTCACGTTCGTGTTCACGTTCGGGTCGTTCCCCATCGTCCTCTCTCTCGGCGGCCTCCAGTTCGCGACGGTGGAGGTGTTCGTGTTCCAGTTGATTCGGGACTTCAGTTACGCCGAGGCGGCGACGCTCGCGCTGATCGAACTGGCCGTCTCGCTCACGCTGATGTACGGGTACCTCCGCTACGAGGCGGCCCACTCTGCCCGCTCGCGGGGCGTGCGTCGTCTTCCCCGCCGGTCGCTCCGGCCGCCGCGGCTCTCGGCTCGCGAACTGCTCCCGCGCCTCGGACTGGCGCTGTACGGTGTCGTCGCAGTCGTCGTCTTCGTCGTCCCGATCGCGTCGATGGTCCACGCCAGCGTGACGGGGCCGACGGGAATCACCCTTGACCACTACCAGTTCCTCGTGGAGCGACAGACGACTGGGGCGGCGTTCGAGGTGCGCCCGTGGCCCGCGGTCAGGAACTCGCTCCTGTTCGGCGTCGGGTCGCTCCTGCTCGCCCTGCCGATGGGCGTCGTCGTCGCGGTGCTGACGACGCGGGAGTTCGTCGGCCGGAAAGTCGTGGACGCCATCGCGATGGCCCCGCTTGCCGTCTCGGGCATCGTCGTCGGCCTCGGACTGCTTCGGGGCCTCGTCTTCGGCGTCGAAATCGCCGGGACGCGCTACGCCGTGACGGGCGCGTTCGCCATCGTCGCCGCGCACGCCGTCGCCGGCTATCCGTTCGTCGTGCGCGTCGTCGCGCCCGGCTTGGAGCGGTTGGACCCGGCGCTCGTCGAGTCGGCACGGGCACTCGGGGCGCCCCGCGTCCGTGCGCTCCTCGACGTGGAGTTACCGCTCGTCTGGCCCGCCGTCGTCGCGGGCGCGGCGTTCGCCTTTGCCATCTCCATCGGAGAGTTCACGTCCACCGCCGTCCTCGCGTCGGGCACGGGACAGTACACGATGCCGGTCGCAATCGAGCGCTTCATCGGCCGCCGCCTCGGCCCGGCGACGGCGATGGGCGTGGTGTTGCTCGTCGTGACGGCCACGAGCTTCGTCGCCATCGAACGGCTCGGGGGTGAGCGCGATGGCCTCTGAGTCGGCCCTCGAACTCCGGGCCGTGACGAAGCGATACGGCGAGGCGACGGCCGTCTCGGACCTCTCGCTCTCGGTTCGGGAGGGCGAGTTCTTCACGCTCGTCGGTCCCTCCGGATGTGGCAAGACGACGACGCTCCGTCTCGTCGCCGGATTCGAGGCCCCCACGGCGGGCGAAATCCGCTTCGGCGGCGAGAGCGTCGCTGGCGTCCCCCCCGAGGACCGCGACGTCGGCGTCGTCTTCCAGAACTACGCGCTGTTCCCGCACATGACCGTGGGCGAGAACGTCGCCTACGGCCTGCGGTTCGCCGACCCGCCCGCGGGCCGCACGCGAGCGGAGCGGGTCACCGAACTGCTCGAACTCGTCGACTTGCCCGGAATGGCCGAGCGCGACCCGGAGACGCTCTCGGGCGGCCAACGACAGCGGGTGGCGATGGCGCGCGCCCTCGCGCCCCAACCGGACGTGCTGCTCTTGGACGAGCCGATGAGTGCCCTCGACGCCCAGTTGCGAGAGCGTCTGCGCGTGCAGGTCCGGGCGATACAGCAGGAACTGGGCATCACGACGCTGTACGTCACACACGACCAAGAGGAGGCGCTGGCCATCTCCGACCGGGTGGCCGTCATGCAGGGCGGCACGCCCGAACAGGTGGGGACACCGCGGGACATCTACCGACGGCCCGAGACGGAGTTCGTCGCGGAATTCGTCGGCGACAACAACGTCCTCACCGGCGAGGTGACGGCGGTTGCGGCGGCCGAGGCGTCCGTCCGCGTCGACGGGACGACGTTCACCGTGGCCCGGCCCGACGAGTCGGTGACTGTCGGGGATCCACTCACGTTCTGCGTGCGGCCCGAACGGCTGACCGTCGGTGCGGAGGCGAACGCCGTCGAGACGACCGTCGAGAGCGCGGAGTTCCTCGGCGAGGCGACGCGTCTCCACCTCGACTGGCAGGGGCGGGAACTCCTCGTGCGCGCCGCCGACCCGGTGACGGGTGCTGTGACCGTCGGCTTCGACCCGAGCGACGCGCACGTCGTCGGCTCACTCTAGGTACGGCCGCAGCACCGCGCCGAACCCGGCGGCGCCGACGCAGATGGCGACGAGCGTTCCGATGCCCGTCAGCGTCAGCAGGCCGTTCATCCCCGCCGCGACGAGGAGCGGTTTGCCCCAGCCGTCCTCGTGGCCCACGAGGCGATCCGCGATGGCGAGAAACGCCACCGCAGAGCCGACGCCCCACGTGAGATAGGCGGCCACCACGAGCGGAATCGCGACGACGATGCCGACGATGCTGAACACGAGCGCCACCGTCAGCGAGACGAGTGCGAACAGCGCGAAGACGCCGTAGGCGAGTGACTGGAACGGCTCACCGACGACGGCGGTCATCAGTCGCTCGGTGGCGTCGGGGAACAGCGCCACCAGCACCGCGCCGAGGAGGAGCGTCGTGAGGAACGCGCCGACGGCACCTCCAGCGAGGCCCTCGCCGAGCGTGACGGTCACGTCGACGCCCGGCGGCGTCTGCGCGAGGACGGCTGTCCGTGGGAGGGGCATGCCCGTCGTTCGTCGCTTCGATGCATAAAGCCCGCCGCGAGTCGGCGAAACAGTTAATATCTGGACCTGTCTTGTTCCGCCCACGATGTCCGCTTCCGTCATCGGATGGCCGCCGACCCCGGAAGCGGACAGTCCCGTCGGCGCGGTCACCCGGGCCTCACTCGGCTGACCCGTCGCGGACGCTCCCTCCGTTTTCCGCTCGCATCGCGTTCGACCGACAGTCTCGACCACGACCATGACACGACAGCACCGACGGAACACAGAGATGAGCAAGTACCCCAGCATCCGGCCCGAGAACTACTACGACGAGTACGGCGAGGCCGAATGGGAGCGTCTCGACGCCGACCCGAAGACCCGCTACGAGTTCGAGAACACTGTCGCGTATCTCGACGAGCGCCTACCGGACTCCGGCCACGTCCTCGACGCGGGCGGCGCGGCGGGGCGCTATGCGGTGTGGCTCGCCGAACGCGGCTACGAGGTGACGCTGGCGGACGTCAGCGACACCCAACGGGACATCGCCCGCGAGAAGGCGGCCGAACACGGCGTCGCCGACTGCGTGACGGTCGAACACGGGGACGTGCGCGACTTGCCCTACGACGAGGCCGCCTTCGACGCGGTGTGCTGTCTCGGCGGTCCGCTCTCCCACGTCGTGGACTCGCTGGAACGGGCGCGGGCGGCCCGCGAACTGCGGCGCGTCGCCGCGCCCGGCGCGCCCGTCTTCGTCTCGGTGATGGGCCTCGTCGCCGTTCTCCAGCAGTTGGTCCGGTTGGCCGGCGAGCACGAACAGGAGGCGCGCCAACTCCCGGGCCTCCTCGACGGCGGCACGTACGACGCGTCGCTCCTCGCCGACGCCGGCGTGACGGACCCCAACTTCGTCGAGTGCCACTTCTTCCGGGCCGCGGAACTCCGGCGGCTGCTCACGGAGGCCGGCCTCTCCGTCGACACCGTCGCCGGGTTGGAGGGCGTCGCCTCGAACGCCGGCGCATCGCTCTCCGACGCCTCCGAGACGGCGCTGGGCCACGTCGACGAGGTGGTGACCGACCCCGCGTTCCGCGAGGACCCCACGGTGGCCGACCTCTCCGAACACATCTTGGCCGTCGCCATCGCGCGCTGTCGGTAGCCGGGATTTATCAGGCCCCGACACGCTCGCGGTGACATGGTGTCGGACGCGTCCGGCCCCCGGAGCGCGCTTCGCTTCCCGTGGGGCTTCGGTCTGCTCTACGGGTTCTTGGCGGCCGTCGCGGGTGCGGCGACGACGCTCGCCGTCATCGTCGTCGACTGGTCCGGCCTCCCGCCGCGACTCGGGGCGTTGACCCTCCGAATGCTGTACGAGGCCCACGGCGTGGGCGTCGCCGGCCCGCCGCCCGTCGTCGGCCCCGCCCTCCCCGGCGCGGCGACGGCGCTCGTCCCCGTCGTCGTCCTCACCGCCCTCGGGTACGCGCACGCGGGTGGCTACGTCGGCACGAGCGCCCAGCAGGCCGTCCTCGCGGGCGCGTCGATCGCCGTCGGCTACGTCGCCGCGGCGCTGGCGGGCGTTCTCCTCGGGGTTCGTGCCTCGCCGCTCGCCGCTATCGTGGCGTTTGGCGGCTACGCCCTCGTCTTCGGCGGTCTCGGTGGCTATCTCGCCCGGTCCCGGTCGTGAATCGTCTCGTGGGCGCCGATGACCATCGCCGGGACGACGAGCATGAACAGATGCTCCTCGACGGGGATGCCGAGCAGATTCACGCCGGTGCGTAACTCGATGGCGAAGACGCCGATGTGGAGCGTGTACCAGTCCCAGAGGTAACCCACCGGGTAGAGGACGGCGACGGTGACGCCCGCGCGGCGGAGCGCCCGCGCCCGGTAGCAGAGGACGAGCGCCACCGCGCCGAACACGACTTCGGAGGCGAGATAGGTGTACGGCCCGAAGACGGCGCCCAAATCGAACACTCTGATGTCTTCGCGCGCCGAGACCAAAACGGTGCCGGACGGCCGTAATGTATAGGAGTGGGACCAAGGTTCAATAGGCCCGGGGTGAGACACTTAAACGAGGCCGCTCACCATGGATATCTCCAATATTGCCACCCGCGAGTACATCGAGGTCGACGGCGACGAACGTCTCGGCAAGGTTCGGTCTATCTTCGAGGACGAGAGTCCGAAGGCCATCGTCGTGACCGAGGACGGCGAGTACGAAGGTGTCATCACCGAAAAGCAACTGCTCCAGTCTCACATGCAAGACGAGGCGAAGGCGTCGGGCCTCGTCTGGCCGGTCCCGAAAGTCGAGCGTCACGAGGACGTGCGGGAGACGGCCCGGATGCTCGTGGAGGGCGACACGAAGGTGGCGCCTGTCTTCGAGGGCGAGAATCTCTGGGGCATCGTCACCGACGACGCCATCCTACGCGCGGTCATCGACAGCCTCGACGCCATCACCGTCGGTGACATCTACTCGGACGAACCCATCACCATCGAGGAGGACACGACCATCGGACGCGTCGTGAACCTGATGCGGGAACACGGCATCTCCCGGCTCCCGGTCCTGAACGAGAACGGCTACCTCACCGGCATCGTCACGACCCACGACATCGTCGACATGGTCGTCCGCCGGATGGACAACCCCACCGTCGGCGAGCGCGCGGGGGACAACGACCGGATGCTCGACCTGCCCGCTTACGACGTGATGTCCGAGCCGGTCGAAACCGTCGCCGCGCCCGAAACCGTCGACGAGGCCGTCCGCGGAATGCTAGACCGCGACATCGACGGTCTCGTCGTCACGCCCGACGACGACCGAATCGTCGAGGGCGTGTTGACGAAGACGGACGTGCTCCGTGCGCTCTCCTACACCGAGGAGGAGCACATGGACGTCCAGATAACCAACATCCACCTGCTGGAGGACACCATCACGCGCCAGCAGATCCGCGAGGACGTCGAGGGCATCGCACGCAAGTACGAGAAGATGACCGTGCGCCACGCCCACGTGCGCTTCCACAAGCACAAGGAGACCCAGCGCGGGACGCCGCTGATTCGGTGCCAGATCCGCCTGCGCACCGACCGGGGGCAGGTGGCCGGCACCGGCGAGGGCTACGGCACCGAGAACGCCTTCGACGTGGCGCTCGACCTGTTGGAGCGCAACCTCCTCGAACTGAAGGGCGTCCGCTCGGACGAGGAGTACCGCGGCCAGTTGCTCCGCAAGCTCGGCCGCCTGTAGTCAGCGCGACTCGGCGGCTTCCAGCCCGCTATCGGTGATCTGAAACGTCACCGACTCGCCGGTCGGCTTCGACCGGTGTTTCTCCAGCGTCGCCCGCCGGCGGCCACCCCGGAACCGTTCGAGGGAGACGATGGTACTCGTCCAGTGTGCGAGCGTGTGCCCGCCGAGCGGCCGCGACGTGTCGGAGTCGGAGTCGGGGTCCGTGTACACCTGATTCGTCACCAGCACCGCGAGGTCGTGACGACGCGCGAGCGACAGCAGGTGCGTTATCTGCCGGGCCACCTGCCTGAGGGCTTCGCCGTCTTCGCCCCCGGCCTCCGTGCGGCGGAGCCGATAGAAGCCGGTGGCGCTGTCGAGGACGACGAGGTCCGCGTTCGCGGCGAGGTCCTCCGCGTCTCGGACCGCCTCGGCCTGTTCGTCGAAGTCGCGGGCCGCCGAGACGACGACCCGACTCGACGCCGCGTCCACGTCGTCGACGCGCCCGGCGAGCAACTGCTCGAAGCGCTCCGGCGAGATACCCTCCGTGTCGACGTAGACGGTGCGCGCGCCGTTCGCCGCCGTCTCGACGGCGGCCCTCAGCGCGACGTTCGTCTTCCCCGCCGCGGGCGGGCCGTAGAGTTGGGTCACCGCGCCGCGTTCGAGGCCGCCCCCGAGCAAGTCGTCGATGGGGTCGGCCCCGGTCGGAAGCCGGTCTGTGCGTTCCACTGCCCGCGGCTACGGCGCTCCCGAAGAAAAACCCCGCGACCCTACCGCACGTCGTCGAGCACCCGCTCCGCGATGGCCGCGACGCCGTTGGTGTGCGCGGGCGCCGCCGGCGGGTCGTCGAGGGCGGCCACCGCGCCCGCGGCGTCGTCGGCGACGACGAAGCCCTCGACGGAACGGAGTCGACGGGCCACCCCTCGCTGTTCGTTCGTCTCCGGGACGACGACGCAGGGCGTCCCCGCGACGGCGGCCTCCATCACCGTCGAGTAGCCCGCACACACCACGGCGTCTGCGCGTTCGAGGACGGGCAACAGCGCGGGCACCGCCTCCCAGTCCGGGTCGCCGACGTGGGTCACCGTCCGCCCGGCGTCCC
>JBDGTS010000056.1:10880-19480 GCA_042216675.1 Halobacteriaceae archaeon
GGCACCGCCTCCCAGTCCGGGTCGCCGACGTGGGTCACCGTCCGCCCGGCGTCCCGCAACCGGTCGACGACGCCCCCGAACGCGTCGGAGTACGCCGAGGGCACGACGACGACGCCCGGATTCTCGGGGCCGGCGTCCGCCGCGCCCGGCGGGGGGTCCAGCGCCACGGGCGGCACGCGGGACACCTGTGGCGGGTCGCCGGCGTGGGGCGGCCACACCGTCGGGTAGAAGAAGCGCCGCGCGGCGAGTCGCTGGCCGAGATTGAGCCCCCGGGAAGCGACGCGGACGACGAGGCTCCGGTAGAACGACGCGGCGTTGTGCGTGAGGACGTACAGCGGCGTTCCCGTCCGCACCGCCGCACCCGCGGCGAACATGTCGTCGGTGACGACGGCGTCGGGGTCCTCCTCGCGGAGCCATCCCGCGACGTCTCGGAGGCGCCGGCCGCTGTCGGGGAGACTCGACGTGACCACCTGCCCGAGGCCCCGAACCGGGCCACCGGCGTGCTGGAAGTCCCGAACGTAGTCCACCCGGGTCGGCTCGAACGCCCCGAAGCCGTTGGCGTCGTAGAATCTCGTCCCCGGGCCGCCGCCCGCGAGGGTCACCGTCGCGCCCCGGGCCTGCAACGCCCGCGCGACGCCCATCATCCGCGTCGCGTGGCCCGCGCCCTCTGGGTAGTGCGCGACGGCGACGTGGGAAGTCACGTTCGGAGGTACGCGGGTCGGGACAAATGCGTTGTGCTTTCCCGTATCTGGGGGATTCAAGTCCGGCCACGTCCGAACCGGGGACATGAGTTTCGTGGACGAGACGGTCCGCAACCTCCGCGGCGCCGGCCTCGGCGCCGTCCGCGAGGCGGCGTGGCACGCCGCGCTGAAGTACGGCGCCAGCCTCGACGCGGACCCGGTGTTCGAGGAAGACTGGGACCTGCTGGTGGTCCTCGACGCCTGTCGCGCGGACCTGTGGGCCGAGGTGGTCGGTCCCGAGGACGACTTGCCGGTGGGCACCTCGCGCATCGCGCCCGGCGGCACCTCGACGGAGTGGTTGGACGCCGTCTTCGGCCGCGACCCCGCCGAACTGGCGAACGTGGGCTACGTGACCGGGAATCCCTACAGCGCGAGTCACGTCCCCGGCGACGCCCTCGCGGCGTTCGAGGAGGTGTGGCGCACCGGCTGGGACGACGACGTGGGCACCGTGGAGCCCGGGGCCATCACCGACGCCGCCGTTCGCGTCGGCCGCGAGGTGGACCCGGACCGCCTCGTCGTTCACTACATGCAACCGCACTTCCCGTCGCTGGCCGACGACCGGGACGACGGCATCGGCCTCGACGACTTCGGCGAGGAGTCGCTCTCCGTCTGGGAGGACCTGCGCTTCGGCAATCGCACGCGCGACGAGGTGTGGGCCGCCTACAAAGAGAACCTCCGGGTCGTCCTCGACGACGTGCGCCGCCTCTTGGAGAACGTCGACGCCGAGCGAGCGGTCATCACCGCCGACCACGGCAACGCGATGGGGGAGCGGGGCATCTACGGCCACGCGGCGGGGCTGGCGCTCCGACCCCTGAGGGAGGTGCCGTGGGCCGTCACCGAGGCCACCGACGAGGGGACCCACGACCCCGAGGACGCCGCCGAGGAGACGGACCCCGACGTGGAGGAGCGTCTGCGCGACTTGGGCTATCGCTGACGAAGCGAAAGGACCTTCGTCCCCGGGCGCGCCGCTTCGAGACGTGTCACACGACGGCGACAGCGGTGCGGGGCCGAACGTGCTGGTGGTCTGTGTGGACTGTCTCCGCGAGGACCACCTCGCGACGGCGGCCGCCGACACCCCGTTCCTCGACGGCCTCCGGGAGCGCGGCCTCGCGGCCACGAACTGCTTTGCCACCGCGACGACGACGAGTCCCTGCGTCGCGAGTCTGCTGACGGGGACGTACTCCGAGCGAAACGGCGTCCGGTCGCTCGACACGGGGCGTCTGGCGCCCGGCGTCGACTCCTTTTCGGAACTGTTCGGCGCGGCGGGCTACCACACGGAGGCGCTGATGACCGGCCCCCTCGTGGGCGAGACGCACCTCGACAGGGGCTTCGACGAGTACCGCTACCGCGAACCCGAGGAATCGCTGTTCTCGGACTGGCGCGAGACGGCGAGAGACCGCCTCTCCTCGCTCCCCGAACCGTTCGCGGCCTACCTCCACCTCTGGGAGATTCACGAGGACGTCTCCGTCCCGCCCGCGTTCGACGACCCCGAGTACGGCGAGACGCCGTACGCCCGCGCGCTCTCGGCGCTGGACCGCCGCATCGAGGAGGTGCTCTCGGCCGTCCCCGACGACACCATCGTCGTCGTCCACGGCGACCACGGCGAGTCCATCACGAATCGCCACAGTCCGCTCCGCCTCGGCCTGAAGTCGCTCCGCGACGCCGTTCGCTACTACGGCGGCGTCGACACGCGCGGGGCGGTCCGGAAACTCAACCGTGCCTTCGCCGACAGGGGGGCCGACGTGCCCGACCACTACGTCGAGAACGGGCACGGCGAGAACGTCTTCGACTTCGTGTCGAACGTCCCGTTCGTCCTCGACGGCCCCGGAATCGAGTCGGGCACCGTCGAGGCGCAGGTGCGGCAGGTGGACGTACTTCCGACTCTCCTCGACGCGGCGGGCGTCGACGCCGACACCGACTTCGACGGCGAGAGCGTCCTCGGCGACGTCGCGGCGCGCCCGGCGTACATGCGGGCCTGTGGCGCGTCGCTCCACCGCCGGAAGAACTGGGCGCGGGCCGTGCGTCACGAGGGCGCGAAGTACGTCGAGTATCCCGACCGGGACTGGGACGCGGAACTGTACGACCTCGACGCCGACCCGCTCGAACTGACCCCCATCGAGGACCCCGACAGGGCGGACGCCCTCCGCGCCCACATTCCGGAGGGGGACCTCGACGGCGGCGAGCAACTCGACGTCGAGGACAGACTGGAGAAACTCGGCTACCGGTAGTCCAGTCAGGGGAGCACCGACCGGCGCTCGCGGGCCTGCAGGGCCGCCACCGACGCCGCGCCGAGCGTCGTCGTGAGGAAGAAGCCGCCGACGCTGAAGATGGCGACTGCGGCCGTCGCCGTCGCCGCCGCGGTGCCCGTCGCGACCAGCAGGGCCACTTGGACCGTCTCGATGCCGCCCAGACCGCCCGGCGTCGGCAACACGCTCGCCACCGTCCCCATCGGCACGACGAACAGGGGAACGTAGCCCGGAATCGGGACGCCGAGCGCCCGAAACGCGAACCAGAGGCCGAGCGACTGCACCAGCCAGCCGCCCGTCGAGAACGCGAGGGCCAACCCCAGTCGGCCCCGGTCGCTCGCCACACGCTCGATGCCGCCGACGAAGCGCTCGATTCGCTCCTCGACGTCGGCCGCGCTCGGCGGGTCGAACCGGGGGATGACGCGGCCGAGCGCCCGGGTCGGCACGGCGACGAGGCGGGCGAGAAGCGCCTCGGCGACCTCCCGGTGGTGCCACCCCACGTAGAGCGCGCTGGCGAGGACCAGCGCGAACAGGGCGATGCCGACGCCGATGAGGCGGAACCGCGTCCCGAGCGTCGACACCGACGCGTAGTAGGCGAGGCCGACGGCCGCGAAGGAGAGCGACGGCACCACGTTGATGGTGTCGAAACTCGCGACGGCCGCGAGCGCTCGCTCGTAGTCCGCGCCCGACACGTCCGAGAGGAGCCACGCCGCGACGGGTTCGCCGCCCGCCTGTCCGAAGGGCGTGACGTGATTGGCGAACGACGCGCCCGCGTTGACGAGGATGGCGTCGGCGAGGGGAATCTCCGTCCCGGTGGCGGCGAGGACGGTCCGGAGGCCCGCGCCCCAGAGACACATCCACGCGAGGATGGCGGCGCCCACGAGTGCCACCCAGCCCACGTCGGCCCGCCCGATGGCGCGCAACACGTCGCCGATGCCGACGAGGTAGGCGAGAGCGGCCAACACCGCCGCGGCGACGACGAAGCCGGCGAGCGTCGCGACGAGATTACGACTGTCCACGTTGGGTAGTCGGCTGTCGGGGGCTTCAAGCCCGCGGACTCACGCCGACGGGCGGAGTGTTTTTGTCCCCGCCGTGGCCACCTCAGAGAGTGATCGTCGTCGCCACCGCGGACTTCGAAATCTACCACGAGGTCGTGGGCGCACTCCGTGACCGCGGGGTGGCGTTCACGACCGTCGAACCCGGCGAGGAACTGCCGGGCGACGCGACGGTGGTCGTCACCGGCGCCGACGACGAGGTGGACGTGCCCGCCGAGATTCCGGTCGTCGTCGCCTCGCCGGGCGAGCCGCGGCGCGCCGTCGAGGACGTCCTCGCGCACCTCCGCGGCCCGGAGGGACGGACTATCGTCGGCGTGGACCCCGGCGCACGCCCCGGCATCGCCGTCCTCTCGGGCGACGTGGTGGTGGGCGCGTTTCAGGTGGACGTGGCCGACGCCGCCGACACCGTGCGCCGCGAGGTGGCTGACGCGGCGGACCCCCTCGTCCGCGTCGGCGACGGCGCGCGACTCGAGGGGGCTCGCATCGTCGACGCCCTCGAAGACGTGCGGGTCGAACTCGTGGACGAGACGGGCACGACGCCGTATCTCGGCGCGGGCGCCCGGGGAATGGGCGACGTCATCGCGGCCATCAACATCGCCCGCGTCGAGGGCGAAGTGGTCGAGGAGCGACACGTCGAACCGACGCCCGGCGAGATTCAGAAGGTGCAGGAGCGTTCGCGACGCGTCTCCGAAGGGAACAGAACGCTCCCGACGGACCTCGCCCGGCGCGTCGCCGTGGGCGACCTGACGATGGACGAGGCGCTGGCCGAACACCGCGCCGAGGAGTGACGCTGCGCCGGAATCTCTTTCACCGCCCGCCCTGACGCCGGTCCATGGCCACACCGTACGAGCCCACGCCCGAATCGCTCCGTGCGCACGCCGTCCCCGACTGGTTCGCGGACGCCAAACTCGGTGTCTTCGTCCACTGGGGCCTCTACTCCGTGCCCGCGTGGGCGGACCCGGAGAGCGACCACGCCTACGCCGAGTGGTACCCCTTCTACATGCACCGCGACGGGACGCCCACCACCGAGTACCACCGCGCGGAGTACGGCGACGACGTGGACTACCTCGACTTCGCCGCGGAGTTCACGGCCGAGAACTGGGACCCGGAGCGCTGGGCCGCCTTCTTCGACGACGTGGGCGCCCGCTACGTCGTCATGACCGCCGAACACCACGACGGGTTCCCACTCTGGGACACCCAGTACACCCGCTACAACGCCGCGACGATGGGGCCGGAACGCGACCTCGTGGCCGACCTCTGTGCGGCGGTCCGCGACGCCGGCCTCCGTTTCGCGCCGTCGTACCACGCCAACTTCAACTACTATCAGCCGGGATTCGGGGGCGCCGACGGCCACCCCGACTTCAACCTCCCCGACGAGATATTCGGCGACGACGGCTTCCGCGAGGCGGTCGGCCCCGGCCCGGAGTACGCGGACTTCATGAACGCGAAGCACCGTGAACTCATCCGCGAGACGGACCCGGACCTGCTCTGGTTCGACACGCCACAGGCCGACGCGGAGACGGTCCGGGCCCGGGAACTCATCGCGGACTTCTACAACCGCGCGGCAGCACGGGGCCGGGAGGTGGCGGTCAACGACCGCGCCGCGACGGGCGCGGTTCACGCGGACTTCGTGACGCCCGAGTACGAGACGTACGACGAGATTCGTGAGGGGAAGTGGGAGGCCTGCCGCGGCGTCGGGCGCTCCTTCGGCTACAACCGCGCCGAGGACGCGTCCCACCACCTCTCGGCCCGCGAACTCGTCCACCTGTTCGTCGACGTCGTCTCGAAGAACGGCAACCTCCTCATCAACGTCGGGCCGCGGGCCGACGGCACGATTCCCGCACTGCAGAAGCGCCCCCTCGAAGGACTGGGGGCGTGGCTCGACCGCTACGGCGCGGCCATCTACGGGTCGGCCCCGTGGGTGACCGCCGAGGACCCCGGCGCGCCCGTCGAGGTCCGGTACACCCATCGGGACGGGACGCTGTACGCCACGTGCTTCGACTGGCCCGGCGGTGACCTGTCGCTCTCCGTCGGCGCGGGCGCGGCCCCCGATGCCGTCGACGGCGCGCGCCACGTCGGCGGCGACGCCATCCCGTGGACGGCCACCGCGTCGGGCGTCACGCTCTCGCTTCCCGACGCGCCGCCGGAGTCGGCCCCGGCGTACGTCTTCGCCCTCGACGGCGTGCCCGCGCCCTGACTACTGCCGGACCGTCTCCTCCGCGCGCCGCATCACGTCCCGCACCGGCAGGTCCGTCTCGCGGGCCACCGTCACCGCGTCGTCGTACTCCGCGCTCACGTCGTACACGTCGCCCGAGTCGTCGGTGGCCACCTTCACGTCCACCTCGTGGGTGTGCCCCTCGATTTTGACGGTGGCCGTCTCGACGGAGCGCTCGGCCACCCAGCGATGCGTCGCGGGCGTCGCCCGGACGCCGAGGGTGCCCGTCTCGCGGGCGAGGCGGCGCGCGACCCGTTCGGCGTCCGCGGGGCGCGCCAGCGCTTTCACGAGGTGGCCCGGTCGGGACTTCTTCATCGTCAGCGGTGCGACGGACACGTCCCGCGCGCCCGCGGCGGCCAGCGACTCCTGTAGGTCGCCCAGTACCTCCGGCGTCGCGTCGTCGAGGTTCGTCTCCAGAACCACCACGTCCTCGTCGGTGAGGCCGCCCTGCTCGGTGCCGACGAGAGCGCGCAGGGCGTTCGGCCGGTCCTCGAAGTCGTGGCCGCCGGCGCCGTAGCCCGACGCCTCGACGTCGAACGTCGGAAGGTGGGTGACGCCCGCCGCGAACTCCGCGAGGAGCGCCGCCCCCGTGGGCGTCAGCAGTTCTACGTCCTCTGGACCGCCGTAGGTGGCGAAGTCGGCGCCGTCCAGAATCTCGGTGACGGCGGGCACCGGGACCGGGTAGGACCCGTGGCTGAATTCCGTCTCGCCGCCGCCGAGTGCGACGGGGGTCGTCACGATTCGGTCGGGGTCGAGGTCCGCGACGAGGAGTGCGGTCCCCACCACGTCCGCGATGGCGTCGTCGGCGCCCACTTCGTGGAACGCCGTCTCCGAGAGGTCGGTGCCGTGGACCGCCGCCTCCGCCCGCCCCAGTCGCTCGAACGCCGACAGGGCGCGGTCGGCGACGGCGTCGGGGAGCGCCATCCCCTCCACGACGTCCACCACCTCGGGGTACGGCCGGTGGGGGCCGTGGCCCTCGGCGTGATCGTGGCCGTGGTCGCCCGTGTGCCGCACGGTCACTTTCGTCGCCCGGAGGCCCGACCGCGTCACTCGCTCCACGTCGTAGGTCACGTCGAGCGCATCGGTCACCGGCGAGAGCGCGTCGGGGTCGGCGCCGGCCGCGACGAGAGCGCCCAGCAACATGTCGCCGCTCGCGCCCGTCCGGCCGTCGAAGGCGAGAACCGTCATGCCAGTCGGTGCGTCCGCCGGCCGCAAAAAGTCACTCCTCCGGGTCCGGAAGGGCGGCGAGGACCGCGTCGTGTGCTTCGCCGTTCGACGCGACGAGGCCCTCGCTGTCGGGATGCCAGCGCTCGCCGCGGGGGTCCGTGACGACGCCGCCCGCCGCGCGGACCATCGCGACGCCGGCGACGGTGTCCCACGGGTGCCCCGCCTCCGTGGAGACGGCCGCCTCGATGGCGCCCGTCGCGACGGCCGAGAGCGCGAACTGCGCGGACCCGTAGCGCCGCAGGTCGTCGAAGCGCGTGACGAGGCCCTCGCACACGTCGGCGTACGTGTCCCGTTCGTCGCGCTCCCACCACAGCGTCGGCGCGACGTGGAACGTCTCGGGGGCCGTCTGCTCGCTCACCGCCATCGGGTCGCCGTTTCGCTCCACCTCGCCGTCCGCGAGGACCACCTCGTCGTCGAGGGCGGGCATCACGTTCGCCGCGGCCACCGTCTCGCCGTCCACGACGGCCGCGACGCTCGTCGCCCACATCGGCAGGTTGCGGACGTAGTTCCCGGTGCCGTCGATGGGGTCGACGACCCACGCCGCGCCCGACTCGGGGAGCGGTCTGTCGTGGCCGTCCTCCTCGCCGACGACGGCGTCCTCGGGGAACGCCTCCCGAACCGTCTCCACGACCCGCCGCTGTGCCTCCCGGTCCGCGGCGGTCACGTAGTCCGTCGCGCGCCCCTTCGTCTCCACGGCGACGCCCTCTCGGAACTGCGCGCGGGCGGCCTCCCCGCCGCGTCGCGCGGCCGTCAGCGCCACCGACGCTCGGTCTGTCTGCGTCACGCCCGAGAGGGGGACCGCCGACCGTATAAGTCCCGAGGATGCCGGAGCCGTTACCGCTTTAGGTCTCTGTGTGTTACTGTATGACAACCGGGCGCCGTGCCGTGGGAAAGACCTATGCGGCGCGGCGGCCGACGATTCGCCAATCATGAACGAGGTTCAACTCGAGGTCGCCAAGGCGTACCCGAACGACTCGGGGCGCGGCATCGCTCGCCTCGACCCGGACACCCTCCTGCATCTGAAGCTGAGTCCGGGCGACATCATCGAAATCGAAGGCGCGGAGACCACCGCCGCGAAGGTGTGGCGCGCGGACCGGCAGGACTGGAACACCGACAC
>JBDGTS010000024.1:0-19323 GCA_042216675.1 Halobacteriaceae archaeon
TCGTGGAGCGCGAACCACGCGACCGAGGAGCGCTCGCCGATGCGGCAGTAGGCGATAGTCGTCTCGTCGCCGTCGATGCCGTGTTCGGCGTACAGCTCAGCCAGCTCGTCGGCGGTCTTGAAGCGACCGTCGTCCTGGGTCACGGCCGCCCACGAGATGTTCTCCGCACCGGGGACGTGGCCGCCGCGCTGGGCCGTCTCCTGCAGTCCCGGGGGCGCGAGGACCTCGCCGCTGAACTCCTCGGGCGAGCGGACGTCGACGAGGGGCAGGTCGCGCTCGATGGCGTTCTCGACGTCGTCGCGGTAGGCGCGGACGCCCTCGCGCGGGCCGCTGGCGTTGTACTCCTGCACGGAGAAGGACGGCTCCTCGTCCGTGGTCGGGTAGTCGTTCTCGATCCAGTACTCGCGGCCGCCGTCGAGGAGCTTCACGTCCTCGTGGCCGTAGTACTTGAACTGCCAGTAGGCGTAGGCGGCGAACCAGTTGGAGTTGTCGCCGTACAGGACGACGGTGGAGTCCTCGGTGATGCCGTGGGACCCGAGCAGGTCCTCGAAGTCGGACTTGTCGAGGACGTCGCGTGTCGTCTGGTCCTGCAGTTGGGACTCCCAGTTGAAGCCGATGGCGCCGGGGGCGTGTTCCTCCTCGTAGGCCTCGGTGTCGACGTCGACCTCCACGAGTCGGAGGTCCGGGTCGTCGGACTGGAACGAATCGAGGTTGTCCTCGACCCAGTCGGCACTCACGAGAACGTCTTTAGCGTAATCAGTGTCTTCGACCATTGCGCTCGTTCGTTACACGGCCGAACCTATAATCCCCCACTACCTCGGCAGATTCCCCCGTGCCTCCCCTGTAGAGGCAACATCTGCCGGAAACATCCCCGCAGGGCCGTCTCCGACCTGTACGGAAAGCGATGGGTCGGCCCGGAGCCGGCAACAAGTGTCGGGGACTACGAGCGGGCGACGAGCGAAATCGTAATCGGCGTGGGCCATGTTGCCCCGCTATGGACGAAGACGCTGTCGTCACGGCAGACTGGCTAGCCACGACCCTCGACGACGTGCGAGTGGTGGACGTGCGCGACGCGTGGGAGTACGACGGCATCGGGCACGTCCCCGGGGCGGTGAACATTCCCTTCGACGCGTTCCGGGCGGAGGAGGGCGCCGAGGGAATGCTCCCGAGCGCCGACGACTGGGCCGAACTGCTCGGCGAGGCGGGCATCACCGCCGACGACACCGTGGTAGCGTACGACGACACCCACGGCGTGTTCGCGGCGCGGTTTCTCGTGACGGCGCTGCTGTACGGCCACGAGGACCTGCACCTGCTGAACGGCGACTTCAGCGCGTGGCAACGCGAACACGAGGTGTCTCAACAGGCGCCCGACGTGGAGCAGACGACGTACGAGGTGCGCAAACCCGAGGCCACCCCCCTCGTCGGCGCCGACGAGGTGGCCGCGGCGCGCGAGGACGATGACGCGGTCCTCGTCGACACCCGCGACCCCGAGGAGTACGAGGCGGGGCACATCCCCGGCGCCGTCAACCTCGACTGGCGCGAACTCGTCGACGAGGAGACCCGCGGCCTGAAGGACCGCGCGGAGGTGGGGGCCATCCTCGACGACAGGGGCATCGTCCCCGAGAAGCGGATCGTCCTCTACTGCAACACGGCGCGGCGCATCAGCCACACCTACGTCGTCCTGCGGTGGATGGGCTACGAGGACGTAGCGTTCTACGAGGGGAGTCTCACCGCGTGGCTCCGGGAGGGGCGCGAGGTAACCGGCGACGTGACCGTCGAGGACGTGCGCTAGTCGGTGCCGTCGGCCAGCAGTTCCCCCGCCTCGACGACGAGAGCGACGACGAGCGGACCGGCGATGATGCCGATGGCCCCGACGGTGAGGAGGCCGCCGACGAAGCCGACGTAGTAGAGACTGCCCGGCAGACGCGTCGCTTCGCCCGCGAACCGGGGGCGGATGACGAGGTCCGGAAGCGCCCCGATGACGACGAGGCCGACGACGGCGACGACGGCGGCCGAGGCGGCGGCGCCGGCGCTGAGTTCGTACAGGGCGAGTGCGCCGACGAGGAGACTCGGGCCGATGATGGGGAGAAACTGGAGGAGGCCGGCGATGATCGAGAGCGGGATGGCGTACTCGTAGCCGAGCAAGTAGAACACGGGGAAGGCGAAGGCGACGGTGCCGATGCCCGTCACCACCTGCAGGACGTAGATGGCGAAGAGCGTCTTCCGGGTGCGCTCGTGGAGACTCGTCACGACGTCGTGGTAGTGGCCGGGCACGGTGGCGAAGATGGCTCGTGCCACCTCCTGCCGGCGAACGAGGAGGCCGAAGACGACGAGAACGAAGAGGCCGAACTTCAGCGTCAGCGAGGGGGCAGACTGCGCCACTTCGACTGCGGCCCGCCGTATCGTGGCGATGGCCTCCGACTGGAGTGACGCGAACGTGAGCGTGTAGGCGACGCCCCCGACCTCGATACTGAGTTCCGTCGGTAGGCCACGCACCAACGCCACGAGGTTCTCCCGGCGCTGGTAGGTGAGCAGACCGATGACGAGAAGCGGAATCACCGCGACGACGAGCGCCCCCGTCGTCGTGACGGCGCTGGCTATCTTCGGTGGGACCCCGCGACGGGACAGCCTGTCGTGGACCGGCGTCAGCAGGTAGGCGACGGTGACCGCGAGGAACACCGTCCAGATGACGTTGAACAGGACTGCGGCCGCGAGAGTGACGAACGCGGCGAGGAGCGCGGCGAGCACGTACTGTCGCGAGACTGGCACGACACCCCCTTCGTCGTCATCTGCGAAAACTCTACGGGACGACGCCGACGGTGAGCAGGGTGCCCAGTTCCCGGTAGCGCTCGACCATCGCCTCGCGCGTCTCGAAGTCCTCGGTGGGGAACGCCGACTCCGGGGGGATGGTCGTCTCGCGGTCCGGGATGTTGTCCTGCGCGGCGACGTGGAAGCCGGCGTCGCGGAGCGCTGTCCGGTAGTCGTCCGCGCTCCACAGCACCATCGGCACCTCCACGAGTTCGTCCCACTTGTGGGAGTAGACGTTCTCCTCGTAGTAGTTCACCGCGCAGTAGAAGGTGCCACCGGGCTTCAGGACGCGGCGGAGTTCCGAGAGGGTGGCGTCGGGGTCGCGGGCGTAGAAGAACGCCTCCATCGACCAGCAGTGGTCGAGGCTGTCGTCGGGGAACGGGAGATGGTCGAAGTCGCCGACGAGGAAGCCCACGTTCGGGTCGTCGGTGTACGACCGGGCGTTGCGCGCCATCTTCGGCGCGGCGTCGAGGCCGTAGACGCGCCCGGCGTCGGCGGTGTCCCGGAGCGCACGGCCGGCGTAGCCGCTCCCACAGCCCAGATCGAGGACTCGGTCGCCCGCCTCGACGGGCATCCGCGCGAGGGCGTGCTTGGCGGTGTGCCAGTGGCGCTCCTCCATCCCCTCGTCTTTGCCCTCGCGGGCCCAGCGGTCGAACTCCTCGCTGACGCTCATGGCGGCTACTCGGGGGCGGCCGGCAAAGGAATGTCGCTACTCGTTGACGAGGCGCGACACGTCGTCGTCCGGTTTCCACTCCCCGAGTTCCTTCGGGTCGACGTGGACGAACACGTCGTCGACGGCTGGCAGGTCCCGGATGGCGGCCACCACGTCCGACTCGATGTCGTGGGCCTCCCGGAGCGTCAGGTCGCCCTCGACTTCGACGTGGAGGCTCACGTCGATTTCCGGGCCGACGTAGTGGGCGATGACGTCGTGGGCGCCCTCGACTTGGGGATGTGCGAGCGCCCGGCGGAGAATCTCCGCGCGGAGGTCCGCGGGCGGCGCGCGGCCGACGAGGTAGTTCACGTTGTCGCGCACGATTTCGTAGCCGGTGTAGAAGATGCTCACCGAGACGACGGCCGCGGCCGCGGGGTCGAGGAGCGGATACCCCGCCCCGGCGCCCAGAAAGCCGACGAGGGCCGCCGCGGCGGTGAGGATGTCGTTGCGGTTGTCCAGCGCCATCGCCGTCAGCGCGGGGGAGTTGCGCTCCTCGCCGGCCCGCCGACAGAAGCGATAGAGGCCGTACTTCGCGCCGGCGGAGGCGACGAGGACGCCGACGGCGAGGGGGCTCCGGGTGACGGCCGCGCCGCCCGTGAGCGCCGCGTCGACGGCGCCCCAGAGCACCCAGCCACCGGCCGCGACGACGCCGACGGCGACGACGAGCGAGACGAACGGTTCGATGCGCTCGTGGCCGTGGGGATGCTCGAAGTCCGGCGGGCGCGTCGTCAGGTAGAGGCCCGCGAGGACGACGAGGCTGTAGACGCTGTCGCCGAGGCTGTTGACGGTCTCGGACCCGACGGCGAGGCTCCCGGTGAGCGTCCACGCGCCCGCCTTCCCCACCACGAGGACGAGATTGACGAGGAAGACGACGGCGCCGACCCGCCGGACGGCCGCGGAGCGGTCCATCTGTGCCCGGCTACGGGACTGGGCGGCTTAAGCGGTGGGCTTATCCCCGTGACGGGCGCGTGTCGTGGCATGGTCGAGGAGGGTGGCACGCGCCGGTACGCGCTGGCGGACACCGCCCAGCAGATCGTCGGCGGCTTTCTGCTCGCGGGCCCGTTCGTCGTCACCGAGGAGGTATGGACGCTCGCGGACAACATGACGTGGCTCCACGCGCTGGCGACGGTGACCATCGTCGCCGGCATCGGCTACGGGGCGCTCTACGGCGCCGACGACGACAGGGACCCCGACGAGGAGGCACAGGTCGGCGTCGTGCCCCTCCGTTTCATCTCGCTGTTGGCCGTCGCCTACGGGTCGGTCCTCGTCCTCGCACTCGCGCTGACGGCCCCGCGGACCTTCGTGGACGGCGAGCCGATTCGCACCGCCGCCGTCACGTCGAAGGCGGTGAGCGTCGGCGCCATCTTCAGCGTCGTCGGCGCGGCCACGGCGGACTCCGTGTTCTGAGCCGAGAGCTATAAGTCACTGCCTCCGGAGAGACGGGACATGGATTACGACCTCGCCATCGAGGGCGCGCCGGCCTCGGTGCCCGGCGGCACGGCCATCCTTCTCCTGCACGCCAGCACGGGCGAGACGGACCGCATCGACACCGACTTCCTGAAACTCGACACCGACCGCTTCCTCGTCGTCTCCACCCGAACGACCGCCCGCGAGGTGAAACAGAAACTCGACTACTACGACGTGGACGCGGACCGCGCCGAGATTCTGGACACGCTGAGCGTCGAACGCGGCCTCTCGCGGCGCCGCGCCGACGACATCCACTACGCCTCCGCGCCGGAGGACGTCGAGGGCATCCTCTCGAAGACGGAGGCGTTCCTCGACGACCACGACGGGAAGCGACGGGTCAGTTTCGACTCCATCACCGAACTCGCCTACTACGCCGACGAGGACAGAGCGCTCGACGCGCTCGAACGGATGGCGGCCCTGCTGGACGCGTACGACGCCGTCGGCCTGTTTCACGTGGACCGGGAAGTCCACGACGAGGACACCATCGCGGCGTTCCGGAGTCGCTGTGACGCCGTCGTCGAACTCGGCGCCGACGGCGACGTGACCTGCTCGTTCTAGTCGCGAACCTTCTCGGCCCAGCGCACGGCGTAGTCAGCGCCGTGGTCTCGGAACGCGTCCACGTCGAGGGCGTCGAACGGCGCCGGCACGTCGAGGCCGTGTTTCACGCCCGCGCAGGCCAGTTCCGCGGCGTCGCCGAAGTCCGTGTCGCCGCGCGCGACGGCGCGCATGAGGCCGTCGAGGCGGGGTTGGAGGCGGGACCCGGCGTCTGACCACGCCGCGAACAGTCTGTCGTGGTCGCCGCCCCACTCGGAGAAGACGGGCCGGGTGTGGAGGCCGCGGTAGGCGTCGCAGACGGCGGCCGCCACCTGATACGTCGTCCCCGGCGCGGCGTCGAGGGCGTCGGCGAAGTCCCGGTACTGCGCGCCGAAGAGGCCGAGAAACTGTTCGGGCACGTCCGCGCCGACTTCGACGAGGGCTTCGGCGACGAGGAAGTCCACGAAGTCCTCGGGCGAGCCCTCGATGCGCGGTTTCACGATGACCGTCGGAGGCGCCGTCTGCGTCGTCCACGCCACGGCACCGTCGCCGGGCATCCCGATGGTGAGGTCCGACCCCGCGAAGCGAGCGAGCAGTTCCGGCGCGTCCGGCGGGAGCCACGACTGGTCGTAGGTCACCGGGTCGAGGGCGTCCGCGCGCGTCGCCAGTTCGTCGCGGGCGGCGGGCGGGAGCGTCTCGAAGTCGCCGTCGCTGTCGAGGATGGCCGCGTCGGGCGCGTGGGCCGCGCGCACGGCGGCCACGTCCGGCGGGAGGTCCCGGTCGCTGAACATCAGGCCGCGAGTTGCACGACGATGCCGCCGGCGAGGACGGCCGACGCGAGTACCGTGAGCAACACGACCTTGGTCGCCTGACTCATGGCCGGCGGTTCGGGCAGGCCACACTTAAATCCGGTCAGTCCGCCGTCGCCGCGGCGCCGATGGCGCGCCACTTCCCCGAGCGGAAGCGCACGACGTTGACCGCCGCGCGGACGTACATGTCGGCCGTGATAGCGGCGAAGACGCCCCAGAGACCGAGGCCGACGCCGGGCGCGAACGCGACCGGACCGACTGTCAGCGCAAGGCCGGCGGGCAACGAGAGCGCCGCCAGCGGCAGGCGGACGGCGTAGGTCCCGAGGATCGCGCCGTAGAGCGGCCAGCGCGTGTCTCCCGCGCCGCGCAGGCCGCCGCGCATCGTCCGCGCGACGCTGAACCCGGCGACGCCGAGGCCGAAGACGCGGATGAACGTCACCGTCAGGCCGACGGAGTCGGTTCCGAATGCGGTGGCGACGGGACGCGCCGCGACGACGATGGCGCCCGCGATGACGAGTTGGGTCACGAGGGCGATGCGGAGCGTCTGCCACCCGTAGTCGGCCGCTTCGTCCGGGTCGCCGGCCCCGAGTCGCTGGCCGACGAGCGTGCTGGCGGCGGTGGCGTAGCCCCACGCCGGCATCAACGCGAGGAGCATCACGCGGCGGCCGATGGCGTAGGCGGCCACTACGTCGGTGCCGAGGACGCCGAGGACGAACAGGAACGGGAATCGGCCGAGCGTCCGCGAGAGGCGCGTGCCGGCCAGCGGAAGGCCGACGCGCACGAGTTCGGCGGCGATACCGGTGTCGAACTGCCGGCCGCGGAGGCGCAGGCGCACGTCCCACCGACCCGAGAGCAACACGGCGAGGAAGACGACGCCCGCGAGCGTGTTCGCCGCGGCGGTGCCCCACGCCGCGCCCGCGATTCCCATCGGCGGGACCGGCCCGAGGCCGAAGATGAGGACGGCGTTCAACGCGATGTTCGTCGGGAGCGTCACGAGGCGGACGTACATCGGCGTCGTCGTGTCCCCGATGCCCGCGAGCGCTCGGGCGGCTATCATCGACCAGAAGCGGAAGACGACAGAGAGCATCACGATGCGGAGATACGTCGCGCCCGCCGCGACGACGGCCGGGTCGCCCGTGAGTAGCGCTATCATCGGCTCCGCGTACAGCCACGTCGCGAGCGTGATGGGCGCCGAGAGCGCGAGTGCCACCCACAGCGACACCTTCACCGCGAGGTCGGCGCGCGCGGGTTCCTCGGCGCCGGTGAACCGGGAGACGAGGCTGATGGTGCCGCTGGTGAGGGCGAGCGCCAGTCCGAACGGGATGAAGTAGTACTGAAAGCCGAGTTCGAGGGCCGCGACGGCCGCGCCGCCCCCGGTGGCGACGCTGACCATGAAGAAGTCCGCGGCGCGCAAGACGGTGCGGAGGCCGCCGGTGACCATCGCGGGCATCGCGAGTTCGAACGCGTCGCTGCCCTTCTCACGGTCGACGACGCCGAGGCTGGCGAGGAACGCGGGGAACCGGTCGAGGAGGGCGACGAGTCGGCGGCGCAGTCCTGCCATCCGGCGACAGTCGGGGCGCGCCTGTCAAGAGTGTCAGGGTTCCGCTACCCGTCGTGCCACGCGTCGGGCACTTCGATGACGTACCGGCCGTTCTCCTGCAGGGCGATGATGTACTCCTCGCGGTCGTACAGTTCCATCAGGTTGAGTTCGTACTGGCCCTTGTCGACGATGCGGATGCTCTCGAACTGGGAGTTGAGTTCCTCGCGGAGTTCGTCGATGTCGGGACGGTCCTCGTCCTCGGGTTCGATGACGTTCGCCTCGTCGGGGTCGGGCAGCGAGTCCTTGTCCACGACTTCCGAGCGGGCGTCGGCCTGTGCGCTGTCCTCGGGTGGGTCGGATGGGGAATCGTCGGTCGAGTCGACGGCGTCGCCTCGGCCGTCGGACGTCCCGGCCGGTTCGGACCGCTCCGTGGACTCCGCCGGCGCCGCGCCGGGCGACTCGGCCGGGGGCGCGTCGGCGTCGCTCCCGACGAAGTCACGGACCGTCTCGGCGGCTTTCCCGACGACGCCGCCCTCCTGCTCTGGCGGCGCAGCGTCCGTCGGTTCGTCGGGCACGCCCTCCGGGTGAAACTGAAACTTCGTGCCGCCACACTCCGGACAGCCCGATAGCATCTCCTTGGAGCCGTCGGGGAACGTGTGGCCGCAGTTCGTACACTGGTGGGGCACGGGCTATCGACGCACGAGTGTGCTGATGAGGTTCTCGTCCTTGTGCAGCGTCTCGATGCGGTCGGCCGGGCCGATGACCGTCAGCTTCGTGTCCTGCTGTTTGCCCATCAGCCGGCCGATGAGTCCCTGCTCGGAACTGTTCGAGGAGGGGTAGCTCTCGATTTCGATGCCGTTGAACCCGTCGGGGTTGATTTCGGACATCGTCACCTCGATGAGTTTCGACTCCTCGTCGGGAGTGAGCCCCTGTTCGAGCACCACGATGTTGCCCTCGTGGACGCTGTCGAGGATGGTCCGGATCTTCTCCATGCTGGTGAGTCCGTCCATCCGCTCGCCGCTGATCAGGTCGATCTGGACCCCGCGGTCGTCCGGTTCAGTTGTTTCTGGCATCGTTCACCCGAAGTACTCCGCGATTTTCGAATACACTTCGTCCATGTTGTCGCCCTCGAGCGCCGAGAGCGGAATCGTCTCGTGCTGGGGGAAGGCGTTTTGAATCCGCTGGACGCTGCTCTCCTCGAGGTCGGTCTTGTTCGCGAGGATGAGCACCGGCAGGTCGCGGCTCTCGATGATGCCGATGAGCATCGTGTTGACCTGCGTGAACGGGTCGTTCGAACTGTCGAGAACGTAGATGACGCCGTCGACGTCCTCGCGGAGCCAGTGCATCGCCTCCGCGACACCCTCGGTGGCCTCGCGGGAGCGACGGACCGCCTCGTCCTCTTCCATGTCGTGGTCGAGGAAGTCCTCGTAGTCGACCTTGGTGGAGACGCCGGGCGTGTCCACGATGTCGATCGTCACTGTCTTGCCGTCGCGCTCGATTTCCACGTCTTCCTTTCGGCGGGCGCGGCGCGTTTCGTGTGGAATCGCGCTCTCGGGTCCGATGGCGTCTCCGGTCCAGTCCCGCGCGATGCGGTTGGCGAGGGTCGTCTTCCCGGCGTTCGGGGGGCCGTAGATGCCGATGCGCTTTGGCTCCGAGTCGTCGGCGAACAGCTTGTCCCGCACCGAGGAGATGCTGTCTCTGAGTCCTGTGAGCAGTCCCATCCTGTTCCTCCCGTCTGCGTGGTGAAACGGCTTAAATCCACCGTCGCAGACGCTTGGAAGGAGCGTCGACGGCGTCTGACTTAAACCTATGTCAGACGGGGGTGCCGACAGCCGTCGTGACGAGGTGTGGTACGCCACGACGGGGTACGGGACCCCCCCACCCCTTCGTTTCGGGTGCAGAGTGGAAACGGAGGGGTGGGGGAGGGAGGGTCTATAGGATAGGAAGCTATAAGTAGTAATGCCAAAAACAGCATCTGCAAACTAGCAACAACCGCTGTTTTGTTGTTGTTTCCGTCTCGCCGCCTCTAGCTAGTTGATACGTCCCACCGTCTGTACTCGTCCCCACCCCACCCTTCGAGCCGTCTCCACCTGAAACGGAGGGGTGGGGGTGTCCGACTCGTGCCGGACCGGTCTCGACTCGAAACGGCCGGCGCCGACTCCTCCTCGCCCCAGCGCTATGCGCCGACCTCGATAGTCCACACATCGGTCGGGACCACGGACTCCCCCGTCGTTCGAAACCTTTTTGTCACTCCCGTTTCCTGTGTTTCACCTGCATCAACTGGAGCGGGGATAACCCCGAACCCCTGCGTTCGTGCTTCTCTCGCTCGAACGTGGGTGTTTCGGGGACGCGTTCGCTCCCTCCACCTGAAACGAAGGGGTCATCAATCGGCATCATGGCACACGACGACCACACTTCCGACGGCGGCAATCTCGGCTCGGAGCGGGACTTTCAGGTAGACGTCGACGACGTCCTCGAGGACGAGAACGAGGGCCTCTTCGACGACCTGTTGAGCGGCGAACCCATCTTCGACAACAAGGAGGTGCTTCGCCCGTCCTACACGCCCCACGAGTTGCCCCACCGCTCGGAACAGATCAACAGCATGGCAACGATTCTCGTGTCCGCCCTCCGCGGCGACACGCCGTCGAACATCCTCATCTACGGGAAGACGGGGACGGGGAAGACTGCGAGCGCGAAGTTCGTGAGTCAGGAACTCGAGTCGACCTCCCAGAAGTACGACGTGCCGTGTGAGGTCGAGTACATCAACTGCGAGGTGACGGACACCCAGTACCGCGTCCTCGCCCAACTCGCGAACACGTTCATCGAGCAGAACCGCACGCACGCCGAGGCCCGCATCGACGAACTCGAAACGCTCCGCGCGGACGCACGCGACGACCCGTCAGTTCTCGCGGACACGGAGTTCGACTCCGCGGACGCCGTCGGTGACCGCGTGCACGAACTCACCGAGGAGCGCGAAGCGATGGAGGACGTGCCGATGACCGGGTGGCCAACCGACCGCGTGTACGAGGCGTTCTTCGACGCCGTCGACTACCTCGAACGCGTCGCGGTCATCATGCTCGACGAAATCGACAAACTCGTCGAGAAGAGCGGCGACGACACCCTCTACAACCTCTCGCGGATGAACTCCGAACTCGACAACTCTCGGGTCTCCATCATCGGCATCTCGAACGACCTGAAGTTCACCGACTTCCTCGACCCGCGGGTCAAGTCGAGCCTCGGCGAGGAGGAAATCGTCTTCCCGCCGTACGACGCGAATCAACTCCGCGACATCCTCCAGCACCGTGCGGAGACGGCGTTCAAGGCCGACGCGCTCTCCGACGACGTGATCCCGCTCTGTGCGGCCTTCGCCGCGCAAGAACACGGCGACGCCCGCCGCGCCCTCGACCTCCTGCGCACCGCCGGCGAACTCGCCGAACGCGACCAGACGGACGAAGTCGAGGAGGAACACGTCCGGCAGGCACAGGACAAGATCGAACTCGACCGCGTCGTCGAAGTCGTGCGCACGCTCCCCACGCAGTCGAAACTCGTCCTCTACGCCATCATCCTCCTCGAACGCAACGGCGTCCACAACATCAACACCGGCGAGGTGTTCAACATCTACAAGCGCCTCTGCGAGGAAATCGACGCCGACGTACTCACCCAGCGACGGGTCACGGACCTCATCTCCGAACTCGATATGCTCGGCATCGTGAACGCCGTCGTCGTCTCGAAGGGCCGCTACGGCAGAACGAAGGAAATCAGCCTCTCCGTGCCACGCGAAGAGACTGAGACGGTTCTGCTCACGGACTCGCGACTCAGCGAGGTCGAGGACGTCCAACCGTTCGTACAGGCCCGCTTCGACGAGGACTAGCGCGTCGCCGCCACGGCCCCGGCGGCCAGCGCACCCGTCCCCGCCTTCGCGAGGCTCAGACTCGACACCAACAGCCGCACGTGGCCGAGATACGGGATGCGGACCATCGCCCGCCCGCGAATCCACGACGGCCGCACGACGGGCGCGATGCCCTGCACTTGATCGTACCGGGCGTTGTTGTCGCCCTTCGTGATGAAGCCGTCGTGGGGCGCCGGACACGTCGAGAGGTCGCCACACTGCCTCCCGCCGAGGTAGTTCGGGTTCGCGTCCTGCACCCAGTTCTCCCCGTCCTCGACCCACATTCGGGCGCGGTGGATGATTGGTGAGCCGCCGCGTGCGGGCGGCATGAACACAAACACGTCGCCGTAGTCGCCGAACTGCTTGTAGCCCGACTCCGTCGCGACCTGATAGGGGACGACGCCGGTACCGGCGACGGCGCTCCCGCCGTTGTACCGGTGTTCCTCGACCACGAACACGAGGTCGCCACGGTGCATGTTCGGCTCCATACTCCCGCTCTCGACGGCGACCATCGGGGGCCAGACCCCGCTGATGGTGAACAAGAGCAGTCCGATAACCGCCACGGCCGCGGCGCTCTTCACGAGTTCGCGGCCGAAGACCACCCACTCGTCGTCGGTGTGCCAGAGCCATCTGAGCGCGGGCCCGATCCCGTCTCGTGGCCTCGGTGGTCCGTCGTCGGATGCCACGTCGGGGCCGTCGCGGACCTCCGTCTCGGCCGCGGTGGGCCCCTCGTGGTCGCCGTCCGTCATCGCCCCCCACTTCCCGTGTCGGCCGCATCAACCTTCTGGGTCGGTCCGCCACACTTTTGCTCGCGCTTCCCCTCTCAGCGTCTTGTGCCGAGCGAACGCGCGGTCGGCGTCGTCCGCAAACTCGCGAGCCACGGCTACAACGCCGAACGCGAGGCCGTGACGCTCCTCGCGGGCGCCGAGGACACCGTCGCCGCAATCGAGCGAACGCTCGACGGCGTGCCCGACGACGCCCTCACCGTCCGCGCCGACCACGTTCGGGACGCGCTCGATGCCACCGCTTCAACTCCACCCGAAGTCGTGAACGAATCGGACGAATCCGAAGGGGAAATGACCGCATCTGCACCTGAAACCAAGGGGGTAGACGGCGAGCGGTCCGTCGAGGTGGCTGGCGACGTGACCGGACAGTCCACCGGGACCGGCGCCTATTCGGATTTCGTGACGCTGTTCCGCGACCGCTACGATAGTCTCGCCGGCTTCCTCCGCGGGCGCGTCAACCACCGACCCACCGACGCACTCGAAAAGATGGCCGGCGGCGACGAGGCGGCGCTCGTCGGGATGGTGGACGACGTGCGCTCGACGGCGAACGGCCACTGGATTCTCGACTTGGAGGACACCAACGGCACCTTCCCTGTCCTCGTGATGAAAGACCGCCCCATCGCGGACCTCGTCGGAGAAATCCTGTTAGACGAGGTCATCGCCGTCGAGGGAACGCTCTCCGACGACGGCTCTATCGTCTTCGTCGACGACGTCCACTTCCCCGACATCCCCCGGACCCACAACCCCTCGACGGCGGACCGTCACGTGCAGGCCGCCCTCGTCAGCGACGTACACGTCGGCAGTCAGGAGTTCGCCGCCGACGCGTGGGAGGCGTTCGCGGAGTGGCTCCACACCGAGGAGGCTGAGGCCGTCGAGTATCTGCTCATCGCTGGCGACATGGTGGAGGGTGTCGGCGTCTACCCCGACCAAGACGACGAACTCGACATCGTGGACATCTACGATCAGTACCGGGCGTTCTCGGAGCGTCTGAAGGCCGTGCCCGCGGACCTCGAAATCGTGATGATTCCGGGCAACCACGACGCGGTTCGCCTCGCCGAACCCCAACCCGCGTTCGACGAGGAACTCCGGGACATCATGAGCGCCCACGACGCCCGCATCGTCGGCAACCCTTCGACTGTCTCCATCGAGGGCGTCTCCGTCCTGATGTACCACGGGATGTCCCTCGACGAGGTCATCGCCGAGGTGCCAGACGAGAAAGGGACCTACGACGACCCGCACCTCGCGATGCAACTGCTCCTCAAGAAGCGCCACGTCGCGCCCCAGTACGGCGGCGGGAACCGCATCGCCCCCGAGAAGGAGGACTACCTCGTCATCGACGAGGTGCCCGACGTGTTCCACGCGGGCCACGTCCACAAACTCGGCTGGGGCCAGTACCACGACGTCCTCGCCGTCAACACCGGCTGCTGGCAGCGACAGACGGACTTCCAGCGCCGCAACAACATCGACCCCGACTGGGGGTTCGCGCCCATCCTCGATTTGGACACGCTCGATCTGACCGTCAGGAAGTTCCGCTAAGCCGGGTCCAGTCGAAACCGACGGGTCCGCGTTCCCTCGAACTGCGGGCCGGCGCCGGCGTCCTCGAACCCCTCGTCGGCCGCCACGTCGGCGGCGGGGTCCCCCGCCGGCACCACCAACTCGACGGCCATTCCTTCTCGTTTGGCGAACCGAATCGGCTCCGCCAGCAGACCCGGCAGCACGTCCGGGTCACCGGAGAGACGGGTGACGTGAACCACGTCGGGGCGGGCATCGAAGGCGACGACGCCCACCACCTCGTCCTCGTGGACGGCGACCCGCACCGACCGGTCGTGAAGCAACTCCCGCGCGGCGGCGGTGGGCAACCCCGTCAGGTCGGCCATCGCCGCGGCGTCTTCCTCGACGGCGTCCCGAACGTCCATGCCCGCCGGCTTCGGGTCCCGACGATAAAGAACCCGCGGCCGGATGAACACAGTTATCCCCCCACCTCGGCTATCGGGGGGTATGAGCCAGCGGTTCACACGCACGGGTGGTCAGCCGTGCGCGTAGTTGCGAAGTTCGGCGGAACCAGTCTGGGCACCGGCAACCGAATCGACCGCGCCGCGGACTCCATCGCGGACGTCGTCGCGCAGGGCCACCAGATAGCCGTCGTCGCCTCCGCCATGGGGTCGACGACGGACGAACTGCTCGAGGACATCACGTTCGAGACGGAACAGCAGGACCGCGCCGAAATCGTCAGCATGGGCGAACGCACCAGCGTCCGCATGCTGAAGGCGGCGCTCGCGTCCCGCGACGTGAACGCCACGTTCATCGAACCGGGCGACCCCCGGTGGCCCATCGTCACCAACGACGTAGGCGAAGTCGACGTCGAGGAGACGAGGGCCCGCGCGAAGAGGCTCGCCGAGGAACTCGACGACGTGGTGCCGGTCATCACCGGCTTCCTCGCCGAGGATGCGGAGGGCAACGTCACGACTCTCGGTCGGGGCGGCTCCGACACCACCGCCGTGATGCTCGGCAAGTACCTCGACGCCGACGAAGTCGTCATCGTCACCGACGTCGAGGGCATCATGACGGGCGACCCGCACGTCGTCGAGGGCGCCCGCAACGTCGGCGAAATCACCGTCGACGAACTCAGGAACCTCTCGTTCAGGGGCGCGGAAGTCATCGCCCCCTCGGCGCTCGCGTACAAGGACGCCGACCGCGAGATGCGCGTCGTCCACTATCAGCACGACGACCTGCTCAAGGGCGGCACCCGCGTCGAGGGCGAGTTCAAGAACATCATCGACATGCAGGAGTCGCCGGTGGCCTGTGTCACCGTCGCCGGGCGCGCCATCCGGAATCAGCCCGGCATCCTCGCGAAACTGTCGAACGCGCTCTACGAGGGCGACATCAACGTCGACGCCGTCGCGAGCGGTATGGACTCCATCAGCTTCTACGTCTCGGAGGACGAGTGTGAACGCGCCGAGCGCATCCTCCACCGTCAGGTCGTCGACGACGCCGTCCTCTCCTCGGTGACGGTCAACGAGGGCCTCGCCGTGGTGCGCGTCCTCGGCGGCGAACTCCCGAACCGGCCGGGCGTCATCGCCGAAATCGTCAACCCACTCGCGGAGGCCCACATCAACATCCACGACCTCATCACGTCCGCCACGTCCATCACCGTCGCCGTGGACTGGGAGGACGGCGAAGACGCCCTCGACATCGTGCAAGAGCACTTCGGCAACGTCACTCAGTAACCTTCTCGCAGCCGCGTGCCCGTTCGCTCGGGCAGGCCCGCGTCCCGCACCGCCGCCACGACTGTTTCGACGTCGTATTCGACGCGCCGCGCCTCGACCGACAGGTCTGTGAGGTCCACCAGCGCGTACGCCGCCCGCGGGTCGTCGTCGCGCGGTTGCCCGACGCTCCCCGGGTTCAGCACCACGCCGGCGTCGTATGATTCGTGGTGTTGGACGTGCGTGTGGCCCATCACCAACACGTCCTCGTCGCCGAGGAGGCGGGGGCCGAACTCGTGGGGGCGGGTGTAGTGGTCCGGGTCGTCGGGGTGACCGTGGACCACCTTCAGGCGCCCCTCGAAGAGGGTCCGCTCCGTCGGCAGGCCGGCCAGCCACGTTCGCTGGCCGTCGGTCAGTTGCTCGCGGGCGTACTCGACGCCGGCGGCGGCCATGTGGTTCCCGCGGAAGTTCCCCGACCCGACGACCATCCGGTCGTGGTTGCCCTGCACCGTCGGAATCTCTCGCTCACGCATCTCGGCGACGCACTCGGCCGGCCACGGATTGTACCCCACCACGTCGCCCGCGTTCACGATCGCGTCCACCGACGGCATGTCGTCGAGAACGGCCTCCAGCGCCACCCGGTTGGCGTGGACGTCCGAGATGACGCCGACGAGCATCTATTCGTTGACGACGGCCGTCTCCACGTCGCCGTTCACGCGGACGCCCGCGGCGCAGACCCGATGCTCGAAGTCCGCGTCGTAGACGGTCCGTGCGGCGTCTTCGGCCGTGGCGGCCGGCAGGTCGAACGCCTCGGGGCGATCTTTCTCGTAGGTGGCGACGAGCGTGGGTTCGTCGACCTCCTCCACGAGGAGGGCGTCGCGGCGCACCGTGCCGATGGTGGCCGTCTCGGCCCCGACGACGCCCGCGATGCGGGGCGTGTCGTAGTCGTCTTTCTCGTAGTCGAGTGCGAGGAGGCTCTCCGCGAGGGCGTCCCGGGCGGGGTATCCCAGCCCCACCTTCTCCGCGATGGGGTCGACGTGACTCCCGTTGCCCACGACGGCGACGGGGCCGCCCGCCGGCGGTTCCACCTCTCGGACGCAGTTGTAGGAGATGTAGGGGTTGTCCGTCTCCGGGGCGTCTTCGGTAGGGGTGACGGTCAGCGTGTCCCCGCGCGCGACGATTCGGCGGTTCGGGAACGACCGGGACGAGACGCGGTAGGCGCCCAGTCCGGGGCCGACGACGATGAAGCGACCGACGTACATGTCCGGTGGTCGGACGCTTCGGTGCTTATACGTGGCGGTCGCCCACGGACGCCAACCGCTAGCCCGCCCGAGCGTCCGACGCGGCCGCGTGGCTCGCCGTCGCCGACACCGCGGGTGGATTCACCGGCCGCTGACGGCCCGAACGCGCAACGCTTACAAGGGGCTACCGACTACGGAGAGGTGCGCAGTCCCATGGGGTAGCGGCCAATCCTGAAGCCTTCTGGGGGCTTCGACCCAGGTTCGAATCCTGGTGGGACTACTTCTCGCCGTCAATTTTCGCCTGAGAGCGGGACGCTTTATTCGCTTGTGAACCAATCACAAGCGTGCCGGGACGGTCACGAACCGCGCTACTCCGACGGCCCCTCCTGCGGCCGCTCACGGCGTTCGTCGGCGTCGTCGTCGCCGGCGTGGCCGGATTCAGCGCCCTCGCGGGTGTCGGTCCGGTGGAGGCGCTGTTCTGGCTCGTCGACCCGTCGAGCATCGCGGTCCACTTCCGCCGGCACGGCGGGCCCGGAACGCTGACGAAGGGGTACGCCGTCGTCGTCACGTCGGCGCTCGTGGTCGCCAGCCTCTGGTTCGGCGAAACGGTCCTCTCGGCGACGTTCGGCGGCACGATAGCACGGGAGTTCAGAGCGATGCACGCGAAACGGACCATCGAGCGCCTCGACGGCCACGTCGTCATCTGTGGCTACGGCACGTTCGGTCGGACTGTCGCCGAGCGACTTGACGCCGCGGGCCGCGACGTGGTCGTCGTCGAGGCCGACGACGCGCAGTATCGAGACGCGATGGACGCCGACCACCTCACGGTGCAGGGAGACGCCAGACGGCCCGAGACACTCACCGAGGCCGGAATCGAGCGCGCGTCGGCGGCTGTCGGTGCCGTCGACGACTCCAACGTCAACATCTAGATCGCCATCGCGACCCGCCAACTCGCGCCCGACCTGCATCTCGTCGTCCGCATCGGCGACGAGGCGTACGAGACGCTCGCTCGCCACGCCGGGGCCGACGAGGTCATCGTCCCCGAAGTCGTCAGCGGCGAACGGGTGACGGACGCCCTCTGATCACAGCGTCGCCGCGTAGTCGTCTATCTCCGCGACGTACTCCCGGTCGTACGTCCACGCGCCCCGCCACTCGTTGTCATCCGTTTTCACCGCCACGAGCGCCGCGTGGCCCGGTCCCCCTTCGGGCGGCCGGTACACGACGCACCACGAGTCCCGATACGGGGCGCTAGCCCCCTCGTGGACGACGAGGTCCGAGTCCGGGGGCGGCGACCAGTTGTCCGCGCGGCCGTACACGTGGAAGTCGAGGTCGGCGTCGGTGAGTTGGTGGTACACCTCGCGGGTCCCGCGCTCGTCGTCGATGCGGGAGAGCCGCTGGAACAGGGTACGAATCGTCCCCTCACCGCCGTCGAGGGCGCGCCGCTCGACGTGGCGGGAGATGACCGTCAGGAGCAGTTTCTCCTTGTTCGAGGCGGGGTAGCCTCGCACCTCGAACACCGTCTCGTCGAGTGCCGTCAGCACCTCCGGCACGCCGTCCTCGAACCCGGTGGTGCCGGTCCGAAAGCTGTCGCTGTTGATGGTCAGAAACGACTCCATCAGCGACTCCAGCGACGACGTGGCCACCACGTCGCCGTCCTCGACCACCACGACGACGTCCTCGGCGTCCGAGGGAACCTCGACGTCTTCGACTGCGACTGGTTGGTCAGTGAACGCCTCGGAGACGAGGTTCTGGACCGGCTCCGGCTGAGTCCAATTGATGGTACAGACGGTTCGTTCGGGGGCCTCGAATCGGTCGAGCCACCGCTCGAAGCCCGTCTCCGATGACATCGGCCAAATCCACGGTACCCCGGCGTAAAGCGCTTATGTCCGGCCATTTATGTCTCCGGCGGCGGTATTCTCGACGATGGCGGCGTACACAATCCGATACGACGTGGATGCAACGTTCGAGGAGGCCGTGGCCGCGACGCAGGACGCCCTCGCCGACGAGGGCTTCGGCGTCCTCTGTGACATCGACGTGCAGGCGACGCTTCGGGAGAAACTCGACGCGGACTTCCGTCAGTACCGCATTCTCGGCGCCTGCAACCCGCCGCTGGCCCACGAGGGGATGTCCGCCGAACTCGAACTCGGGGCGCTGCTCCCCTGCAACGTCATCGTCTTCGAGACGGACGAGGGCGGCGTGGGCGTCAGCGCCGTTGACCCGCGCGTGTTGCTCTCTGTCGTCCCAAACGACGACCTCGATCCGGTGGCCGAATCGGTTGCGGAGTCGATGGAAACCGCGCTCCAGTCGCTTCCCGGCGCCGAATCCGCCGCGGAGT
>JBDGTS010000001.1:0-19246 GCA_042216675.1 Halobacteriaceae archaeon
TCGTTGCGGTCAGTGTCGACCTGATTCTAAACGATCTTGCGACGCGACCAAGCGACGTGGGCCTAACCCTCAGTGAGGGAAGCCCACGACTTTAGTCGTGGGAGAAGTCACTCGTGGAGGCCGCCGACCTGTTCGTAGAACGAGGACTGGAGTGACTCGACCATCTCTTCTTCGCGGTCGATGCGCGCGTCGATGACGAACGGCACGTCGGACTCGCTACCCGTTTCGAGGGCGTCGGCGAGTTCGTCGGGCGTCACGGCGCGGGTCGCCTCGGCACCGAACGCTTCGGCGGCCTTGACGAAGTCCGTGTCGTGGAACTCGACGCCGGCGATGTCGCCGTCGTCGTCCTGCATCTGGCGGACCATGCCCAGACTCGTGTCGTTCAGGACGACGAACGTCGGCGCGACGCCGTGTTCGACGGCCGTCTCGACGCTGGTCATCGTCATGGTGAAGCCGCCGTCGCCGGCGACGCCGATGACGTCCTTGTCGGTCGTGATGGCCGCCGACACCGCGGCCGGCGTCGCCCAGCCCATGCTCCCGACGCCGCCACTGCCGTAGTAGGTGCCCGTGTCGGGCGCCTGCAGGTAGTTGAGCAGCCAGAAGCGATTGTTCCCGGAGTCGGCCGTGACGATGGTGTCCTCGTCGACGACGGCCTCTATCTCCTTGACCGCGCGCTGGGGCTTGATGGGCGAGGCGTCAGACTCGCACGCGGGGTCGTGGAACGACTCGCGTGCCTCGGCGGCCCGGTCGAGTGCCCAGTCGTTCTCGACGTCGTCTGGCAGCGCCTCGGCGAGGTCGGCCATACTCTGGGTGGCGTCGCCGATGAGCGCGACGTCGGCGGGGTAGACCCAGCCAGCGTTGCGCGTGTCGATGTCGGCGTGGATGATGGTCTGTTCGTCCGGGCGGATGAACTCCGGCGCCTGCCAGTTCGTGTCCATCGGGTTGAGTCGCGACCCGACCACGAGCAGCACGTCGGCTTCGCTGACGACCTGGTTGGCGCCCTCGTGGCCGAACGAACCGATGACGCCCGCCGCGCGCTCGTCGGTCTCGGGGAACGTCGACTTGCCGAGGTAGGACGTGGTGACGACGGCGTCGGTGGCCTCCGCCACGGCCGCGAGTTCGTCGTACGCGCCCGCGGAGTGGACGCCGTTGCCGGCGATGATGACCGGTCGCTCGGCCTCAGCGAGTGCGTCGACGGCCGTCGCCACGTCGTCGGCGTCGGGGCGTGCCTGCCAGTTCTGGACCTGGTCGTGACCCTCCCAGACCGGCGGGACGGGGTCCTCGGGCATCTCCTCGGTGACGGCGTCGCCGTCGAGGATGACCGCCGTCGGCCCGGAGCGGCCGGCGGTCGAGTGCTTGAACGCCAGCTGGAGGCTGCGAACCGTCTCGGTGGGCGAGCGCGGGAACCAGTGTTCCTTGGTGTAGGCGTCGAGCGCGGAGGGCAGGTCCAGCCCGCCGTAGTCACCGCGTGCCTGCTGGTAGGGTGCGAGTGTGGAGTAATCGCCGCGTTCGCTCGCCTCCGTGATGACGACCATCGGTGAGGACGCGAGTTTGCCTTCCATCTGGCCGATGGCACCCAGGCTGCCGATCCACGGGCCCTGGCCCGTGAGGACGCCCGGGTCTCCCGTGATGCGGCCGTACACCTCGGCCATGATGCTCGCCTCGCGCTCGTCGCGCGGGCGAACTAGCGTGACGTCGGACTCCGGGATGAAATCGAGAATCTCGATGACGCGGCCGCCCGGATAGCCGAACAGGTACTCGACGCCCTGTTCGTCGAGTTCTTCGACGAGTCGCTCGCCAGTCTCAGTCATGGATCTCGTCCAGCTGGACGGTTTCCTCGACGACGAGCGTCGGGCCGGCCTCCAGGTCGATGAACTCGGCGGCGTCGGCCTGGACTGCCTGGCCGACGTCGGACTCGAACGCCTCGTTGAGTGCTGCCGCGTCGTCGAAGTACAGTTCCAGCACGCCGTCGTAGTCGACGGCGTCGGGGTTCCCTGGGACCGACGTGGTGTATTTGCGCAGTCCCGGGAGGTCTTTGGCTATCTCTGCGTGGTCGTTCTGCCAGCGTTCGGCGAACTCCTCGTGGCTGTACCCGTCCTTACGGACGAGAAGGTCTACCATCTTTATCATGACAGCAGTGTCGATGCATTCGTGGGTCTTTGATTTAACGGTTCCCCACGTATTCACGGAATCACAGCACAAACTTCGTGATGTCAAACTTCCACTCGCCAACCGTTCGAATAGTTTGAACAAGCTTTTTGTGACAGTTCGCCCTGCCTACGGGTATGACGATGCCAGCGGAGACGACACGGCCGGTCGAAACGGTGGAGCGGGCCTTCGAGATAACAGACTTCCTCAAGGAGAACGGGCCTGCGCCCATCGGCGAGATAACGGACCACCTCGGCTGTGCGAAAAGTACCGTTCACCGCCACCTGAAGACCCTCGAAGCCAACAGTTTCCTGGTGCAGGAAGACGACGTGTACCGGCTCGGGGTTCGATTCCTGGACTACGGCGTCGTCGCCCGGGACAAGTACGAACTGTACCACGAGGCGAAACCGAAAGTCGAGGAACTGGCGGAGGAGACTGAAGAGAAAATCTGGTGTGCGGTCGAGGAACACGGCCGCAGTGTCCACATCCACGGTGCCGAAGGTAAACGCTCAGTTCGTACGTACGCCCGGGTCGGCCACCGAAACTATCTCCACCAGCACGCCGCGGGCAAGGCGATTCTCGCGAACCTCCCTGACGACCGCATCGAAGAGATCATCGAGACCTACGGCCTGCCCGCCCGGACGGAACACACGATTACAGAACGTAAGGTCCTCTGGGAAGAAATCGAAGCGATTCGCGACCGTGGGTACGCGTTCAACATCGAGGAATCGGTCGAAGACCTCCACGCCATCGGCGCGCCCATCACAGACGAGGACGGCATTGCAATCGGTTCGATTAGCATCTCCGGCCCCGCGAATCGACTCGAAGGCAACTTTCTGCGCGAGGAACTCCCGATGCTCCTTCTGGGCACCGTGAACGAAATCACCATCAACCTCGCTCACACCTGACCTGCGGGCACGTCGCTATCGAACAGCGTCCGTCTAGGTCCGCTAGCGGGTCGCTGTGGCTACTGTGAGCCGCGTTCTGAGCTGTAACTCTGCCTTGTGAGACATACACACGCCATCGTTCACTCAGAGTGAACGCATATGTGGCTACGGGGACGTCTCCACCCTGAATCATCGAACACTCTCGACGTATTCGGCGAAAACTGGTCGATATCGGGTCGAAACGGCCATCCAGCCACGATCTGGGTCATCACTGCCGAACGCGTCTATTCGAATAGCTCGAACGTAGCGGATTCAGTCACCACGTCGAACGGGAATGAGCGGGACAGTGGGAGTTGGTATCGTATCAACCGACCTGCCATTACAATTGTAGTGTTGTAATGGTAGTCGTGTGAGGGACCAGTCCTCTCACTAATGCTATCAGAATATGTACCAGAATGCGGTGTTCACAGACCCCAAAAGCGACGAATAGCCGAACGTTTCGACACGCCGTGACCCGATGGCTGGCATAATTATGGGGTAGAGTGGGTGGGGAGCTCCTGTACTCTACGATTCATCCACAATGAACGGTGTCTATTTCCCAGTCGAGGCACTCAACCCGTCCGTGCGGGAATTAACTTAAATCAGCGGCTATTGACGGCTCTTTACGTTCTCTCCTGGTCGAAACGAGGCGTACTATCGTCGTTCTGGCATTCGAGTATATGGAACGTGGAGTGCCTTGCCTTCAGCAACGTGTTACGCGCCGGTATGACGGCTCACGAACGGGGCAAAAATCGAATATCGTGTTCAACGAGAATGAATGCCTGTGCTAACCGTTCACGGGGGGCCAAGCGACGCTTACTTCCCGTGCCACTCTGGGTCGCGGTCCTCGAGGAACGCGTCGATACCCTCGTTTTTCTCGCCGGTACCGAACAGTTGCGAGAACAACTCGGCCTCGTACTCGATGCCGGCTTCCAGGTCCATCCGCGATGCGGCCTTGACTGACTTCTTGGCGAACTCCAGAGCGACCGGACTCTTTGCGGCCATGGACTCGGCGAGGTCGTAGACGCTCTCGTCGAAACCGTCGTCTCCGTGGACCTCGTCGACCAGCCCGATGTCCGCGGCTTCCTCAGCGTCGATGAGTTCGCCCGAGAGGATGAGCCGCATGGCCTGGCCTTCACCGACGAGTCGCGGGAGGCGCTGCGTGCCGCCGCCGCCCGGCATGATGCCGAGGTTGATTTCGGGCTGGCCGATTTTCGCGTCCTCGTGGGCGATGCGCACGTCACAGGCCTGGATGAGTTCACAACCGCCACCCAGGGCGTGGCCATTGATGCGGGCGATGACGGGAACGGGACAGTCGTCGACGCGCTCGTACACGCGCGGGCGCTTGCTCGCCTCGCGCTGTGCCAGCATGTCGCGTTCGCGCAGTTCCTTGATGTCGGCGCCCGCGACGAAGGCACCGGTGTCTTCCGCACCCGTCAGGACGACGACCCGAACGTCGCTCTCCTCGACGGCGTCGAGGACGTCCTTCAGTTCGGCGCGCAGCTGGGCGTTGAGCGCGTTGCGGGCGTCGGGCCGGGACAGTTCGACGGTGGCGACGTGGTCGATGCGGTCGCCGACCGACGCGTTGACCGTCTCACAGTCGGCGGCGGTGTCCTCGATGGACATCAGTCCTCACCCCAGTCGCCGCTCGTGCCGACGATTTCGCCGTCCTCCCAGACGTAGAACCCTTCGCCGGTCTTCTTGCCGAGGTTCCCGGCGCGGACTTTCCGTTTGAGAATCTGTGGCGGGCGGAATCGTTCGCCGAGTTCCTCGCGGAGGTACTCCAGGATGTCCAGGCGCACGTCGAGACCGACGACGTCACCGAGTTCCAGCGGCCCCATCGGGTGGTTGTAGCCGAGTTCCATCGCCGTGTCGATGTCCTCGGGCGAGGCGACACCCTCCTGGACCATCCGGATGGCCTCGACGCCCAGCGAGACGCCCAGCCGGGAGGAGGCGAAGCCGGGTGCGTCCATGACCTCGACCGGCGTCTTGTCGATGCCCTCGACGAACTCGTGGGCCTGTGCGAGGGTGTCGTCGCTCGCCTGCTCGGGGACGACGATTTCGACCAGCGCCATGATGTGGACCGGATTGAAGAAGTGGAGGCCGATGGCGCGCTCGGGGTGGTCCAGCGCGCTCGCGATTTCGGTCAGCGACAGCGACGACGTGTTCGAGGCGATGACGACGTCGCGGTCGACGTGGGATTCGACCTCCGTCACGGTGTCGTGTTTGATGTCCATGTCCTCGGGCACCGCCTCGACGACGAGGTCGGCGTCCGTCACGGCGTCTTCGAGCGACGTGGTTCCCGACAGGCGGTCCAGCGTCGCCGCCATCTCCTCGTCGGTCACTTTCCCGCGCTCGACGCCACCCTCGAGATTGGACTCGATGGCAGCCAGTCCGTCGTCGACGATGTCCTCGTCGATGTCTCGCATACAGACGTCGTGTCCGGCCATGGCCGACACCTGGGCGATGCCGTGGCCCATCGTGCCGGCTCCGAGTACAGCTACTTGCATCACTCGGTGGCAACACGTGCGGCACCAAAAGCGTTGTCAGCCAGAGGAGACGTGGGTCGCAGCCAGTGAATTAATGTCTCCCTCCCGAGAACGGTGAGACGAGTATGACCGATTCAGGACAGCGAGCCGTCGTTGTCGACGCCGTCCGAACGCCGATGGCGAAGAAGGACGGCGGCCTCGCCGACGTATACCCCGAAGACCTCGTGACGACCATCCTCGACGCCCTCGTCGAACGCACGGACGTCCCCGCGACGGCGTGGGAAGATTTCCGCCTGGGCTGTGCGAATCAGGAGAACGAACAGGGCCGGAACCTCGCCCGGCAGTCGCTGCTGGCCGGCGGGTTCCCGGAATCGGTGCCGGCGTCCACCACGACGCGCCTCTGTGGCTCGTCGCTGACCACGCTCAACGACGCCGCCCGCGCAATCGAGGCCGGCGATGGCGAGGTCTATCCCGTCGCCGGCGTCGAACAGATGAGCCGGATTCCCTTCTCCGACTGGCTCCACCCCGCCATCGAGGAGCGCTACGACCCCGACAGGCTCCCGATGGGCCAGACCGCCGAGACCATCGCGCGCCGCCACGACGTCAGCCGCGAGACACAGGACGAGTTCGCCAAGCGCTCACACGAGCGCGCGGTCGAGGCAGCCGAAAGCGGCCGCTTCGACGACGAACTCGTCCCCGTCGACACCGAGGACGGCACCTTCGACAGCGACGAGACGCCGCGACCGGGCACCACGGTCGAGAAACTGGGCGAGTTGCCGACCGTCTTCCGCGACGACGACCAGGCGTCGGTCACGCCGGGCAACGCCTCGCCGCTGACCGACGGTGCGTCCGGCATGCTCGTCACCTCCGAAGCCTACGCCGAGGAACACGGCCTCGACCCCCTGGCCCGCGTCGAGACGCGCGCCGTTGCCGGCGTCGACCCGCTGGTCATGGGGAAAGGACCGATTCCCGCGACCCGCGCCGCGCTCGACGACGCCGACCTCACAATCGAGGACGTCGACCTCGTCGAACTCAACGAGGCGTTCGCCGCACAGAGCGTCCACTGCGTCCGCGAACTCGGGATTCCCGACGAGAAACTGAACGTCAACGGCGGTGCCCTCGCGCTCGGCCACCCGCTGGGCTGTTCGGGTGCGCGCATCTCCACGACACTGCTGCACGAGATGGAAAAACAGGACGCGACGTACGGCCTCGCGACGATGTGCGTCGGCTTCGGTCAGGGCGTCGCGACGATTTTCGAGCGGGTCTGATTACCGACGCGCGTCGGCGACCCGCGCCTTGAAGCCGTAGCGGATGACGCCTTCCTGCGTGTAGATACGCCGGATGGTCGTCTCCACGTCGGTTCCAACGTCTATCTCCTCTACGCCGCCGGTCAGCACCTGGGTGGGCGCGCTGACCGTCTCCTCACCGTCGGGGCCGTCGAACGCGACCACGGCGCTGACGAAGGGGCCGCTCTTGGACTGCTGTTCGACGAACTCCGGCGGCGCACCGCCCTGCACGATGGTCGTCACCGCCTCGACGGTGCCGGTGCCCGGCAGTTCGACGCGCTCGTACTCGTCGGGCCGCTCGTTGCAGGATTGACAGGCCCCGTCCGGCGGGAAGTTCAGCGCGCCACAGTTGGGACAGCGGCCAGCGAGCAGGCGGTGGCGCTGGGGAATCGTCCGCTGCCAGGAGGGGACAGACACGTACGCGCCGCCGCCCTCGGGTTCGTCGCTGGTAATCTCGCCACGCCGACGGAGGTACTCGGCGTAGGTCAGGTCGGTGTCGCCCGCCAGCGCCGTCTCGACCGGCACGTCGCCGTCGAGGACGAAGACGTTCGCGCCCGCGCCGCTTCCGTACGCGGCCAGGAGGAGGCGTTCGGCGCCGTCGTCGAGCGCCGTCGCGACGCCGAGGAACGCGCTCGCCGCGCCGGTGTCGCCGAGCGAACTCACCGTCTCCGCGTCGGCGATGGCACCTGCGCTGACGCCCAGTGCGTCCGTCGCGCGGTAGGGGAGTTTCCCGTCGGGCGACTGCACCGCCGCCGCGTCGACCTCGAGGTCCGCGTCGAGCGCGTCCGTGGCCGCGTCGAGCGTCGCCGTGAACGACTGGCGGTCGTACTGTGTAACGCCCAGGCCGGTAGTCTCGTCGTCACCGGTCGGCCGGAACCGCGTCCCCGGGTACGATTCGACGTGGGACGCGCGGTCGACGACCGTGCCTGCACTCTGCCCGTCGAGGACGAACGCCGCGGCACCGGCACCGGCCGCGTGTTCGCGCTCGCTGTCGGGTTCGCCCCGGGGGCAGTCGCTGGCGACGACCAGCGCGACGTCGTCGCCCCACGGTCCCGCGTCGAGGGCACCGTCGAGCGCCTGCGCACCGGCACGGGTACTCCCCGTCACCGTGCGCGTCGTCACGTCGTCGGGCGCGCCGAGCATGCTGACCACGCGCGCGTTGAGGTCCTCTTCGGCCATCGGTGGCGTCGTCGTCCCGAATGCCAGGTGCGCGACGTCGGCACCGTCGCGGCCGGCGGCGTCGAGCGCCCGCCGGGCCGCCTCGACGGCCATCGTGACCGCGTCCTCGTCTGCCTCGGGGACGGCCTTCTCCTCGATGCCGGACGCGTGGAACTGTCCCCAGGCGTCCTGGAACGCTTCGGCGTCGATGCGGAGCCGTGGCGCGTACGCACCCACGCCCGCGATGGAGACGTCCGTCATTCCGCCACCTCCCGTTCGAGGACGTGTACGACGGCGGCGCCGCCACTCCCGCCGACGTTGTGTGTCAGGCCGTATTTCGCGTCCTCGACCTGGCGGTCGCCGGCTTTGCCGCTCAGTTGCTTGAACGCCTCGGTGACCTGTCCCGCACCGGTCGCGCCGATGGGGTGGCCCTTGGATTTGAGACCGCCCGACGCGTTGACCGGGAGGTCGCCGTCCAGGTCCGTGACGCCCTCGTCGAGCAGACGATGGGCCTCGCCGCGCTCGCAGAAGCCCAGGTCCTCGTAGGCGAGCAGTTCCGCGATGGCGAAACAGTCGTGAATCTCCGCGAAGTCCACGTCGTCGGCCGTGATGCCGGCTTCCTCGTAGGCCTGGTCGCCCGCCTTCTTCGAGGAGGCGATGCCCGTGTAGTCGTCGCGCTGGAAGAGGCCGACCCGTTCGCTGGCCGCACCGACGCCCGCGACGCGAATGGGGTCGTCCGTGTACTCGTCGACGACGTCCTCGCTCGCGACCAGAACTGCCGCCGCGCCGTCGGAGGTCGGACAGCAGTGATAGAGGTTCAGCGGGTCGGCGACCACCGGCGCGCCGACCGCGTCGTCGAGCGAACACTCGAAGCCGAGGTGGGCGTTGGGATTTTTCGCCCCGTTGGCGTGGTTCTTCACCGCGACCATCGAGAGATGTTCCGGCGTCGCCTCGTACTGGTCGAGATACGTACTCGCCATCTGGGCGTAGACGCCGGCGAAGGTCGTCCCGGTCAGACGCTCCCACTCGGTCTCGCCGCTGACGCCGAGCCAGTACTTGGTCACGTCGCTGCTCATGTCGGTCATGATTTCGACGCCGCCGGCGAGTGCCACGTCGGCCATCCCGCTCTTGACCGCCTGGATGGCCTGTCGAACGGAGTACCCGGAGGCCGCACAGGCGTTCTCGATGCGCGAACTCGGAATGCCGTGGAGGCCGGCGTGTTCGGTCGCCGCCGGGCCCGAAAGCCCGAGTTGGCGGCCACCGACACCGAGCGACCCGATGACGGCTTCGTCGATGTCGTCCTCGTCGATACCATTCGGTACGCTGTCGACGGCCCGCTCGAACGCGGACGTGAACAGCGACCGATAACTCTCGTCGGGCATCGCGCCGAACGGCGTCTGCCCTGCGCCGATAACGTAGGCGTCCCGCATACCCAGTTGTTCCCGAGGTACTGAGAAATACCTTTTCCTCACAGTGCGTTCCCCGTCGGCCGTGATGGACGACGAATCCCGTCGGCGAGAATTGTCGCTCAACCTATGGGACACAGACCCAAATCATTTTTACCGGGGATCTTCCAATCGATATGTGAAGCATGGTGCATTCGCCCGTAGAGACGAAAGACCGTTCGGAAATTCGTGAGATCCAGAACGACCGCCTCCAGGAGACGGTCGAACGTGCGTACGAGAACGTCCCGTTCTATCGCGAGCAACTCGACGAAGCCGGCGTGTCCCCCGAGGACATCGAGAGCGTCGACGACGTCACGACGCTCCCGATGACGACCAAGGAGGACTTCCGCGACGAGTACCCCGACGGCCTCTTCGCCGTCGACGACGACGCCATCCGTCGCATCCACGCCTCGTCGGGGACCACCGGCAAGCCCAAGATCGTCTCCTACACCGAGGACGACCTCGACGTCTGGAGTGAGGTCGTCGCCCGCTCGCTGAAGGCGGGCGGCGTCAACCCGGGAGACACCGTCCAGAACGCCTACGGCTACGGGCTGTTCACCGGCGGCCTCGGTCTCCACTACGGCGTCGAAGAACTCGGCGCGACCGTCATCCCCATCGGGAGCGGTGGCACCCAGCGCCAGGTCGAACTGATGACCGACCTCGAGAGCGACGCCCTCTCGTGTACGCCGTCGTACGCCCTCTACCTCGCCGAGACGGCCGAGGAGATGGGCTACGACCCGAAAGAACTCCCCATCTCGACCATCATCTTCGGGGCCGAGCCCTGTACGGAGCCGATGCGCGCCGAAATCGAAGAGCGCCTCGACGTGAACGGCATCGACATCTACGGCCTCTCCGAAATCATCGGTCCGGGCGTCTCCAACGAGTGCCACGAGGCTCAGGACGGTCTCCACATCTGGGAGGACCACTTCTACCCCGAAGTCATCGACCCCAAGACGGGCGAACCCGTCGAGGAAGGCGAAGAGGGCGAACTCGTCCTGACGACGCTCTCGAAGGATGCGCTCCCCGTCCTGCGCTACCGCACCGGCGACCTCACGACGCTCAACTACGACGAGTGTGAGTGTGGCCGCACGCTCGTCCGCATGGACAACGTCACCGGGCGCGCCGACGACCTGCTCATCGTCCGCGGGGTCAACCTCTACCCGAGCGAAATCGAACACGTCGTCCTCGACGTCGACGGCGTCGCACCCCACTACCGCATCGACCTCCACAAGGAGGGCAACCTCGACGTGATGGAACTCACCATCGAGATGGACGTGGACTTCGACGGCGACGCAGCGGAACTGCGCGACACCGTCACCACGCGCCTGTCGAACGTCCTGCAGTTCACGCCGGACGAACTCGACATCGTCGAACCCGGTGGCGTCGAGCGCACCGAGGTCGGGAAGGTCCAGCGCGTCTTCGACCACCGCGAATAATCGCGATCGTCGGTCAGGAAAGGCGATAGACGCGACCGCGGAACGTCGCGATTCGCTCGTCGGCTTCGTCCGTCACTTCGATTTCGTACTCTGCAGTCTTCCCCGCTAGATGCGTCTCCTCGGCCGTGGCCGTCAGCGTCTCACCAGTGTCGACGGCTTCCAGATACGAGATGTTCGTCTCCAGTGCGACGGCCGTCTCGCCATGGGAGTTCGAGGCCGCGGCGAAGGCGGCGTCGGCCAAGGAGTAGATGGCACCACCGTGTGGCGTGCCGTGGAAGTTCAGCAGGTCCTCGGTAATCGTCAGTTCCGTGCGGGCGTAGCCCGCTTCGAGTTCCGCGACGTCGATACCGAGCGTCTCGCAGTACGCATCGGATTCGATACGCGTCCGTGTCTCTTCAGGTACGTCTGCCATACGGGAGACCATTTCCGAAAGCTGGGATAAATACGTACTGGTGGCCACACTGCCTCGCGCTCCGGGTCGAGACCCGTCGGAGCGTAAAGTTATTTACCACCGCTCGGAGATACTTCGGTATGGCTTATAGCTACGAGCCACACCACTTCGAAGACTTCGAGGAAGGAGAGGAGTTCATCAGCGTCGGCCGCACGGTCACCGAGTCGGACTTCGTGATGCACTCGGCGCTCAGCGGCGACTGGACCGAACTCCACACCAACAAGGAATACGCGGCCGAACAGGACGACTTCGACGGGCGCATCGCCCACGGGCCGATGACGTTCGTCCAGGCGACCGGCTTCGTCTACCGCACGGGTATCGTCGAGCGGACCGCGCTGGCGTTCCTGGGGATGAACTACATGGACCTCCCGAACCCGGTCTACATCGGCGACACGCTCCAGCTGGAGATGGAGGTCACGGAGAAAAAGGAGGTCGGCCGCGACGACGCCGGCCTCGTCGTCCTCGACACGGAGATGGAGAACCAGGACGGGACGACCGTCCTCGAGGGCGACATGAAGTTCCTCATCAAGAAGAAAGACTGAGTCAGTTCACGTTCCCGAAGAGCTGCTGAAACACGGTTTGCTGGGCGCGTTTGATACGTCCGAGGAACGACGACTTGCTGATGCCGAGGTCGTCGGCGACCTCGGTCGCGGTCGCGTCCCGTGGAACGTTGAAGTATCCGCGCCGGAGCGCGGCGATGAGCGCTTCGCGCTGCTGTTTCGTGAGTTGTCGCTCGATAGAGGCGTCGAGGCCGTGGTCGCCGTCCGTCTCGGGCGTTATCTCCGCGACCCGGTCGAGGCGCACATTGCCCATGTCCTTCGCGACGTGGATGACGTTCTCGAGTATCTCCCGGCCGACGACCGACCCCCGGAAGCGCTCGGTGCCGTCGACGAGGTGAATCTCGTGGGGCATGAACCCCGCCGTGGTGAGTTCCCGGAGGACGCAACTGTCGTGGAGCAGACAGCGACACTGCGCGAGACTCCCGCCGTCCGAAACCTGGAGGTAGTCGATTTCGTCGGCCAGGTCGAGCGTCTCCGCGAACGGTTCGACGTCCCCCTCGGCGTACAGGTGGACGAGCGTGCGGCCGTCGTCACGGTGGGCCGGCGGCGTCTCGTCGACGACGACGTCGTGGTCCGCCGTCGCTTCCACGACCGGGCAGTCGTTCCCGGTGACGGTGAACTCCACGGCGAGACAGTCGTCGATCATCGTGCTTCTAGATAGCAAGTATCCCCCTCCCAATAAGTGTATCCACGGATTCGCCGGGACGACGACCGCCACCGACCGCACTCGCCGCGGCCCGATTGCCACCCCCATTTCAATCCCGCTCCATGGAGCGGTCCGGTTCTATCAGCTACCACGCCCTCGTTTCAGATGCGAATGAGCGCCCAAGAACGAACGATCAAAGAACGAGTGCAGGCGGGTGAACAGGTCGAGACGTCGGAAGACCTGCCCGAGGAGTACAAGCGGGCAGCCCAGCGGATGATTCAGTTCCACGCCAATAGCGAAATCGTGGGGACGCTGCCCGAGAAACAGTGGATCAAGAAAGCGCCGTCGCTCCGGCGCAAACGCGCCATCAGCGCGAAGGTGCAAGACGAGGCCGGCCACGCCCAGGTGCTCTACCGGACGGCCGAGACGCTCGGGCTGAAGACCCGCGAGGAGATGATCGAAGAGCTGGTCGACGGCGAGTCCAAGTACGTCACCGTCTTCAACTACCCGACGAAGACGTGGGCGGACGCCGCCTACATCGCCATGTTCATCGACGGGGCCGCGATGTTCCGCCAGGGGTCGCTGACGGCGTCCTCCTACGCGCCGTACGCCCGTGGCCTCCGCAAAATCTGCTACGAGGAGTCGTTCCACGTCAAACACGGCGAGGACATCGTCCGCTCGCTGGCCACCGGTTCCCGGAAGGAACAGGAACTGATGCAGGAAGCGGTCGACCGCTGGTACGAGCCGACGCTGCAGTTCTTCGGGCCGCGCGACTCGGCCTCCGAACACCAGGACGTCCTCCAGGAGTGGGGACTGAAGGTCAAGACCAACGACGAACTCCGCCAGGAGTTCCTGAACAACTTCTACGTGCCCAAGCTGGAGAAATACGGGCTCGAACTGCCCGACGACCAGCTGGAGTACGACGAGGAGGCAGAGCGCTGGAACTACAAGGACCTCGACTGGGAGCGCTTCCTGGAGGTGTCCCGCGGGAACGGGCCGGTCAACGACGAGCGACTGACCGACCGGCGCGACGCCATCGAGGACAACGACTGGGTCCGCCGTGCAGCGGGGGTGGCCTGAGATGAGTGGGACTCCCGAGCAGAACGTCTACTACGTGTTCCGACGCCAGGGGTCGGGCGCGCCCCTGACCGAAGTCGGGAGCGTCGACGCGAAGAACGCTCGCCTCGCGAAGATGTACGCGCGTGAGAACTACGCGCGACGCAAAAAGACGACCAACCTCGTGGTCGTCTGCGAGGAGGACATGAACGAAATCGGCGAGGACGTCGCCTACGGCGGCGCCTTCGACAAGGAGTACCGGAAGGACGAAGGCTACGACGTGGAGGGCTTCCCAGCATGAAATCTATCGACGAACTCGCGACCGACATCGACGACGACGTCGAGCGGGGCCTGGCGGCGGCCCTGCTCGAAGCGGCCGACGACGACCACGTGATGGGGAATCGCCTGAGCGACTGGACCGGCGTCGCGCCGACCGTGGAGGAGGACGTCTCCATCAGCAACATCGCCCAGGACGAACTCGGCCACGCCGAGGGGCTCTACGAGGCGGTCGCCGACGTCATCGACTCCTCGCTGGACGAGTTGGCCTACGGGCGCGACCCCGAGGACTACCGGAACGCCCAGTTGGTCGAACGCGAGTTCGCGGACTGGGCCGACACCGTCGTCCGCCAGTACTTCTACGACGTGGCCGACGCCATCCGGTTCGAGGCGCTGCTCGACGGCGCCGTCGCCGAGTACGACGAGTCGCTCGCGGGCTACCTCACGAAGGTCGGCGAGGAAGAGGAGTTCCACACCGAACACGGCGACGTGTGGTTCGAGACGCTCGCCGAGGACGAGGAAGGCAAGGAGAAGGTCCAGCGCGCCATCGACGCGAACTGGGTCGACGCGCTGGCCTTCTTCGCCACCGGAACCCACGGCGTCGCCCTCGGTGACGAAGGCGTCTACGCCCGCTCGCTCGACGACCAGCGCGAGGCCTTCGTCGAGGAGGTGTCGGCGACGCTCGAATCGTACGGCTACGACGTGCCCGACGAGGACGACGCCGACCTCGGCGCGGGCCGGGCCGGCAAACACACCGACGACCTGTTCGACCTGCTGGCGGAGACGCGTGAAGTCCGCGAACAGGGAATCGACGTGCCCGCGTGACCATGGACGTCGCAAACCTCATCGAACGGAACGCGCCGGGGTTCGAACTCGACGCGGTCGAGGAGGCGTTCCCCGACTACGAGGTCGAGGGCACCCTCACGGAAGACGACCTCTGGGCGGCGCTGGAAGACGTCGAGGACCCTGAACTGCCGGTGAGCCTGGTCGACCTGGGTCTCATCCGGGCGGTCGACCTCGACGACGGCCACGCCGAGGTGTCCATGACGCTGACCTACACCGGGTGTCCCGCCCGCGAAATCATGCTGACGATGGTCGAGCGACGGCTCGAACTGCTCGACGGCGTCGAGAGTGCGAACTGCGAACTGGACTACACCGACCCGTGGACGCCCGAGGACATGACAGAGACCGGGCGCCAGCAACTGGGCGACGCAGGCTTCGCCTGTCCGCTCAGCGGGAGGAGGGAGGAATGACCGACCGCGTCGACCGGGACGACGAGGGAAGCGTCAACGCCAGGATGGACGAGAACGCTGGCCGGCCGGTCGACGACGCGACGGTGGCGTGTCCCTACTGCGGGTCGACGGAGACCCACGTCGAGAACGCACGGGGCCCCTCGATGTGTCGGACCATCTATCACTGCGACGACTGTGAGAGCCCCTTCGAACGATTCGGCTAGAAATACATATGGAATACGAAACATCACTGACGGACGCGACGGTACGGACGGCGACGGCTGCCGACGCCGAGGAGATAATGAAGCTGTGGAACGGCTACGCGGACACGCTCGCCGACTACGACGAGCGGTTCACCATCGAGGAGGGTGGCCGCGAGAAGTGGCAGTCGTACTTCACCAACAGCCTGGTGAACTCCTCGCGCGGTGACATCCTCCTCGCGGAACGCGGCGAGGACGTCGTCGGCGCGCTCGAAGTCCGCGTCACCGGCGGCCATCCCGTCTTCAAGTTCGGCAAGCACGGGCAGGTGTACGGCCACTACGTCCATCCCGGGGACCGGGGCGAGGGCGTCGGTCGGGCGCTGCTGGAAGCCGCCGAGGACTGGTTCCAGGACCACGACATGCCGTTCTGGCGCGTCGACGTCCTCCACGGCGTCGACGAGGAGGCGCTCTACGAGGAGTTCGGCATGAAACCGATGGAAGTCACCTACGAGAAGGAGTTGTGAGATGACTGACGCCGCCGACACCACGGAGGGTTCGGACGACGCCGAGACCTACACCTGCGAGTTCGTCGAGGAAGGCGTCGAGATAGAGGTGGCCGAAGACGAGTACATCCTCGAGGCGGCGCTCGACGAGGACATCGAGTTACAGTACTCCTGCCTGCAGGGCGTCTGTGCCTCCTGCAGTGCGAAAGTCGAGGGCGACATCGAGCAGGGCGAAGAACGCGTGCTCACGCAGTGGGAGAAACAGCAGGGCTACGGGTTGCTCTGTGTCGCCTATCCCCGGTCGGACCTGACGATTCACTCCAACGAAGAACCCTGACGTTGCCCGACATTTTTCGGGGTCTCGCGCCGTGACAGGCAGTACATAAACTGTTAAGGGTGCTGGAACGTTCCTATCGAATGCAATGGAGTACTCCGGTCCGACAGACCTGTATATCGACGGCGAATGGACTGCTGCGAGTAGCGGTGAGACCATCGACACCGAAGACCCCGCGACCGAGGAGACGTACGCGACGGTCGAGAAAGCGGACGAGGCGGACGTAGACGCCGCCGTGGAGGCGGCTGCTGCGGCCGTCGACCACGAGACGGAGTGGCGGACGATGGACCCCGACGTCCGCGGCCAGTACATGCACGCGATGGCCGACGCCATCGAGGAGATGAAAGACGAGATCTCGATGGTCGAGTCCCACGACAACGGGAAGACGCCCTTCGAGGCAGGGCTCGAAATCGACCTGGTGGTCGACACCTTCCGCTACTACGCCGGCTGGTCGGACAAGATAGAGGGCGACCAGATTCCGGTCTCGGACTCGCGTCTGAACTACACCAAGCGCGAACCGGTCGGCGTCACCGCCCACATCTCCCCGTGGAACTACCCCTTCCAGCTGGCTGGCCGTAGTGTCGCCCCGGCGCTGGCAACCGGGAACAGCGTCGTCCTCAAGCCCTCCAGCATGACGCCGCTGTCGGCACTCTACTACGCGAAGGCGGCCGAGCAGGCCGGCCTGCCCGACGGCGTCGTCAACGTCATCCCCGGCTCCGGGAGCGGTGCAGGGAGCGCGCTCGCCAGTCACGGCGACGTCGACCACGTCACGTTCACCGGGAGTACCGGCGTCGGCCAGACCATCCAGAAGGACGCGGCCGACAGCGTCACCGACGTGACGCTCGAACTCGGCGGCAAAGGACCGGCAGTCGTCTTCCCCGACGCCGACCTCGACAAGGCCGCACGGAGCATCCAGTACGGCATCTTCATGAACGCCGGTCAGATGTGCTGGGCGAACTCGCGGCTGGTCGTCCACGAGGACGTCGCCGACGAGATGGTCGAGAAGATGGCCGACATCGCCGAGAGCATCCCGCTCGGGAGCGGCATCGACGACGACGGCCAGATGGGGCCAGTCGTCAGCCAGGGCCAGCAGGAAGAGATTCTCGACTACATCGAGACGGGCAAAGAGGAAGGCGCGACGGTCGCCGCCGGCGGCGGCGTCCCCGACGACAAGGACGCCGGTCACTTCGTCGAGCCGACCGTCTTCGCCGACGTGACGAACGACATGACCATCGCCCGCGAGGAAATCTTCGGGCCGGTCCTGTCGGTCATCGAAGTCGCGGACGAGGACGAGGCACTTGAGGTCGCCAACGACTCGCCGTACGGCCTGATGTCCTGCGTCTGGACCAACGACCTCAGCCGGGCCCACACCATGGCCGACAAACTGGAGTACGGGATGGTCATGGTCAACGACACGCCCAACACGTGGCCCCAGACGCCGTTCGGCGGCACGAAGATGAGCGGGCACGGCCGTGCCCAGGGTGAGGAAGCAGTCAACGCCTACACCGAAGTCAAGAATGTCCACGTCAACCTGGAGTAACGCACCCAGTCCCAACGGACCGGCACCCGGTTTCAGACGGCGCGGAGCGGACCGGCGCGTCGACCCGGCCTGAGTACCGAACGGACGCCCCGCCGTCGCTGCCACCGGACGGATACTCACCCACTCGGTGACACGTTCGCCCGCCGAACGACGGACACCGCGACGAGAGCGGGTCCGAGGTCGTCTCGCTTCCACGGACACCAGCATCGAGACGACGATGCGAGCGATTCTCCGCAGTGTATAAAATTAAGTATGAATGCGCGAGAGTGTGACACACGTGACCAGTAACGACGAACCGGGACCCGAGGCCAGCGCAGTGACGGCGGTCTCCCAGGAGGTGGCGTTCGCCGTCGACGGAGATGGCACCGTCGCCGACGCGAGCGAGCGGTTCTGGACGGCGACGGGACTCTCCCGTGACGACGTGCTCGGCGCCGACCTCGCGGCACTGGAAGAACTCGTCGCCGAGGGACTGGTCCGGTTGCGTGCAGCGGTCGACGCCGTCGTGCGCGGACGAGTGAGCTACGAGCGAGCGAAACTGGCCCTGGCCGCCGGGTCGGAGTCGGACTCCCGGACGACGGCCGTGACGGCGAGAGTGACGCCGCTGGTCGACGAGGGCACTGTCCGTGGTGCGCTGGTCATCCTCGAATACGACGCCGACGAATCTCGGCGGGAACGGGAACTGGCCGAAACCTATCAGCGGTACGAGACGCTAGTGGAACAGAGTAAAGATGGCGTGACTATCACGCAGGACCGGAAGAACGTCTTCGTCAACGACAGATTCGCCGAGATGGTGGGGTATCCCAAAGCGGACCTCGTGGGGGAGTCGTTCCTCAAACCCATCACGCCGGCGGATCACGAGACCGTCGAGCGACGCTACAGGCGCCGGATACGCGGCGAACACCCGCCGAGCAGGTACGAACTCGGGCTGGAGACGAACGACGGTGAGAGGCTGACGGTGGAGGTGAACGTCAACCGGATTCGGTACAGTGGCGAGCAGGCGACGATGGCGACGTACCGGAACATCACCGCACGGAAACAACGAGAGGAAGAACTGACCCGGTTCCGACGGGCCATCGAGACAGCCCCGCACGCGATATATCTCACGGAGACGGACGGCACGATTACCTACGTCAACCCGGCCTTCGAGGAGGTTACCGGGTACTCGCGGGGCGAGGCGCTGGGCCGGACGCCAGCGATTCTCAACTCGGGCAAGGTGCCCGAGACGGTCTACGAGGAGATGTGGGACACCATCAGTTCCGGGACGGTGTGGGAAGGCTATCTCGTCAATCGGCGCGCGTCCGGCAAGCTGTATCACAGCCACCAGACGGTCGCCCCCATCACCGACGCGGACGGTGCCGTCCAGAGCTACGTGGCCATCCAGACTGACGTCACCGAGCGAATCGAGCGCGAACGACTGGTCGATTCGCTCGACCACGTCCTCAGGCACAACCTGCGGAACGAACTCAACGTCATCGAAGGGGTCGCGTCTCAGAACCGTTTAGACTTCGCTCGTGACGAGAAGGTCGTTGAGGCACTCGACGAGTGACTCAACGAGCAGCG
>JBDGTS010000053.1:0-17428 GCA_042216675.1 Halobacteriaceae archaeon
GGCGTCTCGGTACTGCCGGCCGATTCTGTTCCCGGCGAACTGAATCACGTCCTCGTACATGCCGACGACTTCGTCACCGACGGCGGCGGCCCCGGCGTCCCTGCCGGTCCCGAGGAACGTCGCGAACTCCCGTGCCGTGGCCTCGAACGTGGCGAGTGTCCGGGCGCTCGCGATGGAGGCCGCAGTGACCGGGACCGACACCCCGCCGTCCGCCGTCCTCACCGTCGCCGGCCCCTCGACGGCCGAGACGATACCGGCCGTCGGCGCGGTGAACGACACCGTCACCGTCGTCTCGCCGTTCGCGCCCACGTCGAAAGGCGGCGTCGGGTCACAGCCGTACTCGACGAACCAGTAGTTCACCTCGCAGTCCGGCACCACCGCGAGGCCGGTCGGCGTGTCGATTTCGGAGACGCGGACCGACTCGTCCGCGCGGTTCTCGACGCTCAGCGACGTCGTCCGCGTCGTCCCGGCGACGGTCGTCCCGAAGTCGAGCGTCGAGGGCGTCGTCGTCAGGGGAGACGGTTCCCGCACCGTGACCGTCTTCGTCACGTCGTCCGTGAGCGGGACGGTGACGGTCCGCCCGCGGACGGTCCGCGTGATTCGCTCGGTGACACGGAGCGACACAGGGTGGTCGCCGCCCTCGTCGAACGTGACGGTGGCGACGTCGCCCGTCGCGTCGACGGTGCCGTCGTCGCCGACGTCCCAGTCGAAGGCCTCGATGGGAGCGTCCATCGGCGCGGACGCACGGGCGTCGAGCGTGACAGTCTCGCCGACGGCGGGATTCGTCGGCGAGTAGGAGAACGCCGCCGAGAGCGACGTCCCCGCGGCCGGAATCGGGACCGACGCGCTGGCGAACGGGTCGAGGCCCTCGACGTCACAGAGCGACGGTGCCGCCGCACCGAACGACAGGTCCTCGGCGCCAGCCGGCAGTTCCGACGGGAGCGTGAACGTGACCGTGACGCGACGCTCCGAACCGGCAGGGAGCGAGTCCCATTCCCACGAGACGGGGTCGTAGGCCGCGCCCGCGTCGGAGTGGTCGACGACGTTCTCGGTCGGGATGGGCGGCGGCGGGAGCATCCGCGAGCAGTCCCCCTGAACGTGACAGCAGGACGACGCGGCGTCGTGGTAGTCGAGGACGACCCGGAGCGACCGGTCGGTCTCGTTTCGCACCGTCACCGCGAGCGTCGCCTCCTCGCCCGGTCCGGACGGCACCTCGCCAACGAGCGACACGTCGAGCGAGAGCGCCTCGGCGGCGGCGCTCACCGTGGTCGTGGCGAGGGCACCGGCGCCGAGTGTGCCGGCAGACCCGCGAAGCAAGGCTCGGCGACGGAGCGACAGGTCCGACATGTCGCAGCGGTGGCAGACGCGATCCTAAAGCGTGGCGTTCGCGAGCGACCGGCACCCTTAATCGGGCACCGGCCCCACCGTCGCGCATGGTTCTCATCGCCGACGCGACGCTCCCGGACGGGCGGACGCGGGACGTGCGCGTCGCCGACGGGCGCATCGACGCCGTGGGCGAGTCGCTCGACGGCGCCCCGGTGGTGGACGCGGCGGGCAGGCACCTCCTCCCCGGGATGATAGACGTCCACGTCCACTTCCGGCAACCCGGCGCCGCGCACAAGGAGACGTGGGCCACGGGGTCCCGGAGCGCCGCGGCCGGCGGCGTGACGACGGTGGTCGACCAGCCGAACACCGACCCGCCGACGGTGTCGGGCGCCGCCTACGACGAGAAGGCGGCCCTCGCGGCGGACTCGCTCGTGGACTACGGGCTGAACGGCGGCGTCACCGCCGACTGGGACCCCGACTCGCTGTTCGAGCGACCGCTGTTCGCACTCGGCGAGGTGTTCCTCGCGGACTCCACCGGCGACATGGGCATCGAGGCGGACCTGTTCCGCGCGGCCGCCGACCGCGCGGGCGAGGAGGACGTGCCGGTGACGGTCCACGCCGAGGACGCGGCCCTGTTCGACGAGGGCGCCCGGGACCGCGACGACGCCGACGCGTGGAGCGCTTATCGCACCGCCACCGCCGAGGCCGAAGCGGTCGAACGAGCACTCGACGTGGGCGAGGCGACGGACGCCCAGATTCACGTCGCACACACGAGCACCCCCGAAGGCATCGACGCCGCCGCCGCGGCGGGCGCGACGTGCGAGGTGACGCCCCACCACCTGTTCCTCTCGCGCGAGGACCTCTCGGAGTTGGGCACGTTCGGTCGGATGAACCCGCCGCTCCGGTCGGCGGAGCGCCGGGAGGCGGTGTTCGACCGGGTGGTCGACGGCACGGTGGACGTCATCGCGACGGACCACGCGCCCCACACCCGCGCCGAGAAGGACGCGGACATCTGGGACGCGCCGAGCGGCGTGCCCGGCGTCGAGACGGCGCTCCCCCTCCTGCTTGCGGCCGTCGCGGACGGATCGCTCACTCTCAAACGGGTGCGGGACCTCACCGCCGCGAACCCCGCGACCATCTTCGATTTGCCGTCGAAGGGGCGCATCGAGGAAGGCCGCGACGCGGACCTCGTGCTGGTGGACCTCGATTCGACGCGTCCGATTCGGGGCGACGACCTGCACTCGAAGTGCGGGTGGACCCCCTTCGAGGGGTGGGACGGCGTCTTCCCGACGTGGACGATGCGCCGCGGGGACGTGGTGTACGCCGACGCGGACACGGCGCTCCCCGACGAGATTGCGCCCGAGGGGACCTTCGGCGCCCCGAACGGCGAGAACGTGCGCGACTAGTCGGACGGTTCGAACGCCGTGCCACAGTGGGGGCACTCCACGTCGCCGCCGTGGTCGTGGCGCAAGTCGTCGCTGGACTGGCGCACCTCCCGCATCACCTGCGAGATGCGCTCCTCGGCTTCGAGTTCCTCCTCGACGGAGAGGTCCACGCCCTCGACTTCCAGCAGGAACTTCGCGATTTCCGTCACCTCGTACATCAGGTCGTCGAGTTCGTCGGCGGTGAAGAAGTCCGACATCGCGCCGTAGAGGAAGGTGGCGCCGGCCTTCGTCACCTTGTCCTCGAAGGACGCGCGGGCCTGATTGACCGCCTGCGGCGTGTAGGTGTCGGTCATGAACGGCACCAACTCGGGGAGGTTCTCCCCGATTTTCGTCATCTCGACGCCCGTCTCCGTGCGGAAGTCCGCACAGAGGCGCGCGATGGCCCACTCACGAGCGGTGATGTACGTCCGGTCGCGCAGGAACTCGTTCACCCGGTCGTACTGCGCGCCGTCCATCTTGGTGAAGCGCTCGTACTTCTGGACGTCCTCGGGGACCCCCGGTTGGGGGCCGTCGTCGGGCGGCGCGCCGCGTTCCGGCGTCTCGTCGGTCATACCGCCGTCTTTTCGATGGGTGCGCAAAAGCGTGTCGGGGGCGCGGTTCGAAGTGAGCGTCAGCGAGCAAGAACCGGGAGAAGTGAGCGGGGAACGAAGTGACCCGCGAACAGGCCGTGGCCGAGCGAACGGAGTGAGTGAGACCACGTTACGCGAACGGGGAGCGTTGCGAGGCGCGAACGACGTGAGCGCCTCGATAGTGCGAGCAGGGAGCGATAGTGACCCGCGAGCGACAGCGACCCGTGAGCGGGGGCGCGGTTCGGGGCGCCCCTGTCGCCGCGTCGCACACTCGGCGCCACCCCCAAACGCTTTTGCCGGCCAGCAATCACCCACCGAGCATGAAGGTGCTCGTGGGCGTGGACGAAAGCGAGAACGCCGTCCGGGCGCTCGACTGGGCGCTCGACAGGGCGGCGGCCGCCGGCGACGAAGTCGCCGTCGTGGTCGTCGAGGACGGCGAGGAGGCCATCGAAGAGGAGGTCCGCGAGCGAATCGCGTCCGTCAACCGCGAAGTCGACGTGCGGACCGTCGGCGCGGCGGAGGCGGGGAGCACGCTGGTCGGCATCGCCGAACGGGAGGCGTTCGACGAAGTCGTGCTCGGCGGCGGGGAACGGAGCCCGATGGGGAAGATACGGCTCGGCGACATGCGCGAGTTCGTCATCCTGAACGCCGACGTGACGGTGACACTGGTCCGATGAGCGACGAGTCGCTCCCGCGGCCGCCCCGGACGTTCGAGGACCGCGAGGGGCGGGACATCACCATCCGAGCGCTGGCGGACGACCCCACGGAACTGGAGGCGCTGGTGGCGATGTACGACGACTTCGACCCGGCCGACCGGGCGCAGGGGATTCCCCCCGTCGGCGAGAGCGCCGTGTGCGACTGGCTGGACACCCTGCTCGACGGCGAGAGCTACAACCTCGTCGCGTGGCACGGCGACGAGGCCGTCGGACACGCGACGCTCGTCGCCGACGGGGACCGGGGCTACGAACTCGCCATCTTCGTGTATCAGCCGTATCAGGGCGCCGGCATCGGGACGCGCCTGCTCCGCACGCTGTTGGGCCACGGCGAGGCGAACGGTGTCGAGACGGTGTGGCTCACCGTCGAGCGGTGGAACCGCCCTGCCATCGCGCTCTACGAGAAGGTGGGCTTCGAGACGAAGTCCAGCGAGAGCTTCGAGTTGGAGATGGAGCGCTCCTTAGACTGAGAGGACCGGCTGCGAGGCGTACAGCAGGACGTACTCGGCGGCTTTCTCCAGCACGTCCGGGGTGCCACTCTCGGACGGTTCGCGCGGGATAACGATGAAGTCGGCTTCGAGGTCGTCGGCAACGTCGAGGATGACGCTCCCCGGATGCTGGGTCTTGCGACTGGTCGAGAAGCCGTAGGCCGTCGACCCGGTGGCCGTGACGCCCGCGTCGCTCGCCCGCTCTGCGACTTCCTCGACGAAGACGCGGTGGTCCGCGGCCACGTCGTCGCCGTCCACGTCGCCGGACTCGATGGCCCGGGTGACGCGCTCGCCCAGAACGTCGAGGACGTGGAGGTCCGCGTCGTAGCGATCCGCGACGGCGACTGCGTACTCGGTGGCCGCCCACGACTCGTCTGTCGCGTCGATGGGGGCCAGCACCGTCTCCACCTCGAAGGCGTCCATACTGGTCGCTACTGCGCGGGGAGGTGAAAAACCCGCGGGTCATCCCGTGGAGTTTTGTCCCCGCTGGGCGAATCCCGCGGTATGTTCGACACGCTGGTCATCGCCACCGACGGCTCCGAGAGCGTGCGCCGGGCCGTCGAGGTCGCGCTGGACATCGCCGAGCGATTCGACGCGTCGGTCCACGCGCTCTACGTCGTCGACGAGGGCGAGGTGGAGTCGTCGCCGTCGGAACTTCGGGCGGACCTCGAGGACGCGCTTCGGGAGCGGGGCGAGACGGCGACGGCGCGCGTCCGGGACCGGGCCGAGCGGGACGTGGAGACGGCCGTGCGAGAGGGGCGACCCGCGAGCGCCATCTCGGGGTACGCTCGCGAGGTGGACGCCGACGTGGTGGCCGTCGGGACCCGGGGCCGCCACGGCGAAAACCGCTTTCTCGTGGGGAGCGTCGCCGAGCGCGTCGTGCGCTCCTGTCCGGTGCCGGTGTTGACGGTGCGCCAACTCGACGAATCGGAGTGAGGACCACGGGCTTCTTTGCGGTTCGCGGCGAGGAGGGGCTATGGACGCCGACGTCATCGACGACAGCGACCTGTCGCTGGAGCGGAAGTCACTGCTCCCCGGCACGGGATTCTTTCTGCCCGACGAGGTAGCGGACGAGCGGAAAGACGAAGAAGTCGCCGAGCGAGCGGCGGGGGCGGGCGTCCTCGTCGTCGCTGACCCCGACGCCGACGGGTTGGCTTGCGCGGCCATCATCCGCGAGCAGTTCGGAGAGGGCGCGCTGATTCCGACCGGGCCACACGAACTCGCGGACGGCATCGCCCGCGCCGTCGAGTACGGCGAACCCGGCGCTCGGGTGTTCGTCTGTGACCTCGCACCCGACGACTTCGGGCGCATCGAGGCGGACCTCGACGCCGCCGTCGAGAGCGCGAGCGAGGTGCGGTGGTTCGACCACCACCAGTGGGACGACGACGTGGCCCAGTCCGTCCGGGACGCGGGCGTGGACCTCCACGTCGGCGGCGAAGACGTCTGTACCGCCGACGTGGCCGCCGAGGCCTTCGAGGAGGTCCCCCGGCATCTGCTCGAACTCGCCGCAGTGACGCGGGACCACGACCTCTGGATCAAGGAGGACGCGCGGAGCGACGACCTCGCGGACTACGCCATCTGGGTCGACGACGACGAGGAGTACGTCGAGACGGTCCGCGAACACGGCCCGGACCTCCCCGAGGACGTTCAGGAGTTCCTCGCGGAGCGCCGCATCGAGAAACAGCAACTCATCGACCGCGCGGTGGACAGAGCCGACATGGAGTCCGTCGGTGACCTCACGGTCGGGGTCACGTACGGCCGCTGTTCGCAGAACGAAGTCGCAGAAGCCCTCCGAGAACAGGGCGCCGACGCGGCCGTCATCGTGAAGCCGGCGGGGAGCGCCAGCATCCGCGGCACGGAGGACTTCGAGCGGTGTCACGAGGTGGCCGACCAAGTGAACGGCGGCGGGCATCCCAAGGCCGCCGGCTGTAAGCCCGACATCTACGACGACATGCTCGACTACGCACAGCACTGGACGTCACAGGGCGCCGTCGCGAAGCGGGAGATTCTGCGCGCCTTCGAGAATCTGGACTAGTCGCCGGCGACCCAGCGCTCGGAGTAGTCGGTACCACACTCGCAGTGCGCGTAGGCGTGGACGACCGGCCCCTCGGCGTAGAGGCCGCCCACGTCCTCGTTTTGGGCTTCGACGAACGCGAAGACGTACTCGGGCGTGTGCTCGGTATCCACGGGGCACTCGCCGTCGATCAGGTCACGCGACACGCTCGTCCGATTGTCGCCCGCCTGTCGCGCGAAGGCCATCGGGTCGACGCCCGCGAGACGCTGGAACACCGAGCGACCGCTCTCGCCGTCGACGACGAGGAGCCACCCCTCGTCTGTGCGCTCGGCGGCGTCGCTCAGGTCGCCCTCGACGACAGCATCGTCGATGAAAATCGCCACGTCGTCGGGACGCTCGCCGGCGAGGAACGCCTCGCGGCGGGCCGACATCGTTACTCCTCGTCGGCGTCCTCGTCACCCTCGCCGAGGAGGGACTCGACGTCCTCCTCGCCGCGCTCGGAGATGGCGACGTTGAGTTGGGCGATTTCCTCGCTGACCTCGCGGCCGCGGACCGTGACGCGGCGGCGCTCGCCGTCACGCTGAGGGTTGAAGCCGGTGCCGCCGTCGAGAAGCACGTCGGTGAGGTCCGGACCGCTCACGTCGCCGCGCATCGGTCGGCCCGCCGTGTCGGAGCCGCCCGTGATTTCGACGGTGTAGCCGGGGAGACCGACGGCGTCGCCGTCGACCTCGTCGCCGACGTCGCGGCCGAGGAAGCGGTTCGCGTCCTGTCCGTCGATCTCGAACTGGTGCGAGGCCCCCGTCTCGGGGTCCGAGACGACGACTGCGAAGGTTGCCATGCGTGTGTTGAGCGCCGCGTGCCTCTAAAGAGCATCGAAACGCCGGCTCCGCCGTGGACTTAACCCCGACGCGCCCCGTAGGACGGCCGTGAACCGCGAGGTCCTGATGTTGCTCCTCCGGCAGTCGTTCCCCGACAGCGACCCCGACCAGCGGCGGGTCGTGGCGCGACAGGCCGGGGACCTCGCCGATTCGGGCACCTACGACGCCGACGCGGGCGTGGCGCTGACGCCACAGACCATCGTGAAGAACCTCGCCGACGCGCCCGACGACCACGGCCTCGTCGAGCGCTGGAACTGGTGGATGGGGGCGTTAGACCTCGCTCACGACGGCTACGAGCGGTTCCGGGTGCGGCGCTGGGGACAGGAGTCTTAGGCCCCCGGCACCTCCGTCGAAGGGATGGCGCCGATGCCGACAGTCGAACTCGGACGGACCGACACAGACGTGAGCGCACTCTGTCTGGGGACGATGTACTTCGGGAGCCGAATCGACCGCGCGGACGCGTTCGCGATGCTCGACCGCTACTACGAGGCGGGTGGGCGCTTCCTCGACACCGCCAACAACTACGCGACGTGGGTCGAAGGGTACGACGACCCCCGGAGCGAGCGGGTGGTCGGGGACTGGCTCGCGGACCGGGGCGTGCGCGACGAGATGGTCGTCGCGACGAAGATGGGGTACAATCCCGGCGACACGCCCCCGAGCCTCGCGCCGACGGACATCGAGCGGGAGGTGTCGGGGAGTCTCGACAGACTCGGCCTCGACACCGTCGACCTGCTGTACGCCCACGTGGACGACAGGGAGACGCCACAGACCGACACGATGCGGAAACTGGACGAACTCGTCGCCGACGGGCGCGTCCGCCACCTCGGCGCGAGCAACTGGACCGCGTGGCGGCTGGCGCGGGCGAACCGCATCGCCGACGCCGAGGGACTGACCCGGTTCGAGTGCGTCCAGCCGCGCTTCTCGTATCTCATCCCGCACCGGGACGCCGACTTCGGCGCGCAGGTGCCGGCGACGGACGAACTCGTCGACTACTGCGAGGCGGCCGACCTCACACTGCTTCCCTACTCGCCGACGCTGCAGGGGCAGTACGGCCGCGACGACCGGTCGATTCCCGACGAGTACGTGACCAGCGAGAACCGAGTCAAGAACGCCATCGTCGACGACATCGCGGCCGAGAAGGGCGTCGGTGGCAATCAAGTCGTCCTCGCGTGGCTGTTGGGCCGCGACGCGCCGACGGTGCCCGTCGTCGGCTTCAGCACGATGGCACAGTTGGAGGCGAACCTCGCGAGCCTCGACGTCGACTTGAGCGGGGCGGAGCGCGAGCGACTGGACAGCGTCGAGTCTTACGGCGTCTGAGTCAGGCGAACTGCTCTCGCACCGTCTCGACTTTGGGCGCGGCGTGGAACTGGCAGTAGGCGTCGTTCGGGTTCTTCGCGAAGTAGTCCTGATGGTACTCCTCGGCCTCGTAGAAGGCGTCGAGGGGTTCGATTTCCGTTACGATGGGGTCGTCGTAGGCGTCCGACGCGTCGAGGTTCTCGACGAACGCCGCCGCGGCCCGCCGCTGTGCGTCGTCGTGGTGGTAGATGGCCGAACGGTACTGCGACCCCACGTCGGGACCCTGCCGGTCCTCCGTCGTCGGGTCGTGGATCGTGAAGAAGACGGCGAGCACGTCCTCGTAGGTGAGTTCGGTCGGGTCGTAGTCGACCTGAACCACCTCCGCGTGGCCGGTGTCGCCGCTACACACCGCCTCGTAGGTCGGATTCTCGACGTGGCCGCCAGCGTAGCCGGACGTGGTGTCGACGACGCCGTCGAGTGCCTCGAAGGCGGCCTCGACGCACCAGAAACAGCCGCCGCCGACAGTCGCGGTTTCGGTGTCAGTCATCGTCTCTCCGTAGGCGCCGCGACCTCAAAGACTCAGGGGTGCCAACGGGAAACCGGCGGTGATTGCAGGTATCTCGGGTCTGAGGGTGGACCCAACCCCGCGAGAGGCGGGCATGGCCGGCCTGTGGGGGAGAGTGCAACCGAGGTAGCGGCAGAAATTGGCAGGACCCGGAAGCAGAGGCGTCATTCCCGGGGTATGGGCGGGTTTATACGAGGCAGTCACGTACAGAGAGTCGATGAGTGCGAACCGAACTGAAGAGGCAGAGGTCACAGACGAGGAGACAGCCCACCTGGACGGCGTCGACGCCGGGGCTGGTTGCACGGAAATCTGGGAGCAGCTCTCCGAGCAGCGAGAGGAGTGAGAACCCTTTTGGCCGCTACGTTCTAGGCAATCACATGGCCGACGGCCCCGAGGAACTTCCCCCAACTGACCGCGAGTCCCCAGTCGGACGACCCGTCATCCGCGGCGACGAGTCCGTCACGGGCCAGCGCGCGTCCGAAGCGGTCGAGTTCGACCCCGACGACCCGGAGAGCGTCGCGCAAGCCGCGGAGACGGCACGCACCTTCGCCGGGCAGACGACGGGCGCCGAAGACACCATCTACATGCTCCGCGGGGCCGCCGCCTGCGCGGCGTTGGTGCGGGCCGAGGGGTCGTACAAGGCGGCCGCCGAGCGCGCCGGCGGCGAGGCGACGGTGCCGTTCATCCGGAAGTGGGCGCGGGTCCACGACTTGCCGCGCCCTGTCCGTCGTCACGTCGCACTCGGGGACATTCCCCCGACGGCGGCCAAGCACATCGCGCGCGTCGGCGGCGACGCGCGCTACCAGCTCGCGTGGGCCGTCCTCGATGGGGACCTGACGGTGCGGGAGGTGCGCTCTATCGCGAGCGACGTGAACGACGGTACCCCCGTCGAGGACGCCCTCCGAAAGCACGGCGTCACCCCGGGCGAACTCTCCATGGTGTTGCCCACCGACGCGTATCGGGAGCTCCGCCGCCGCGCGGCACTCGAAGACGACACCCCCGGGGACATCGTCGCCGACGCCCTGCGGGAGTCGTTCGACCTGTGAGGCGAAACCGGCCGACGGAGAACCCGCAAGTATTTATTTCGGCGGCCGGATTTTCCCGATAGGGCCGATAGCTCAGACTGGCAGAGCGTCTGGCTTTTAGCGCGGTTACCCACTGGGTGACGGCGGAAGACACCAGACGGTCGGGGGTTCAAATCCCTCTCGGCCCGCTCATACTCGGCGACGCTGGCTCGGCAGCGTCGTCTCCGTTCGGGACGTGGGATTTGAAGCAGGGAGCGGTAGCGACCGGGGTTCAAATCCCTCTCGGCCCGCTTTCTGACGAACGAAGTGAGTCGAACGCGGCGCGTGAGGATTGAACGAGACGACGGCTCTGCCGTCGGCGTCGTTCAAATCCCTCTCGGCCCGCTCATACTCGGCGACGCTGGCTCGGCAGCGTCGCCGTCGGGCAGACGGACCGTTACTGTTAGGACGCGGGCATGCGAGGCGACGGACATGGACACCGCAGTCTTCGACGACGAACTGAGCATCATCGGGACGGGCGTCGGCGTCTACCTCGCCCTCGCGGGCGTCGCGTCGCTCGTCGGGATGCCGTGGCAGTACGGAACCAGTAGCGTCGCGGCGGCAGGACAGATCGTCGGCGCACTCGCGCTCATCGCCCTCGGAGTCGGGCTGGCGCGCCTCGTGACTCAGTAGCGCGACGGGAGATACGCCATCCCGAGGAGGAGGATGGCCGTGAGACCGCTGAGGATGCTGACGCCCCAGAGGCCGTTGACCCGTTCGGTGAAGTACTGGTTGCGGTCCACCGACTCCTGATACTCGTGGAAGTTCGTGGAGAGGACGACTTCGCTCCCGGAGGGGAAGTGCGCGAGATAGGTGGTGTCGCCCAGCGTGACGTTCGCCCCCTCGGCGGCGGAGACGGACTTGTCACGCGGCGCGGTCCACGTCAGCACCGCCCGCTCGCGGGTGAGGTTCGACACGGTAGTTTGGTTGCCGCGGAAGTCCCACGTCTGGCCCTCCTCGAAGTCGACGGTACTCGGTTCGGGGAGGTACTCCGAGAGCGGCACGTAGGAGTTGTTCTCCGAGTAAACGACCTGTCGTTCGCCCTCGATGGTGACCGTCTCGTTCTCCACGTCGGAGTCCTGTTCGAGAATTGCGGTCACGTTGAGGTCCTCGCGGAGCGTGAACTGCTGTGGGTCGCTCTCGTTCGGGATGACGACGAGGTAGGACTCGTTCCCGTACTCGACGGTGGTGTTGTTGGCCCACTGCTGGGTGTACGTGGCCGCCTCGACGGTCCACGCGAACGTCGCGCGCCCGTCACTGAGCGAGGAGACTGTGTAGGTGGTGCCGCCGACCTCGAGCGTCTCACTCTGACTCAGCGTGTGGTCACCCTCGACTGTAATCTCCGGTTCCTCCGCCATCCCGATGTAGGCGTAGGAGCCGGCGGTGATCAGGAGGAGGACCACGGCGGAGACCGCCGCAGCACGTCGTTGCATATCTGGGGTGTGGACGGCGCGTCGTATAACGGTTACTAACTCCGGGTCGAGCGGGCCGGAGGGGTCGGGACTTAAGTGGTATGAGTGGTATCGTCCCCACCATGACGCTGTCAGCGGGGAGGGCAACGAGGCCATGACCGAAACCCCGACGGTCCTCGTGGTCGACGACGAGACGGAGATCACGGCACTCTACGGGGAGTGGCTCTCGGACTCCTACGACGTGCGTCGAGCGTACAACGGCGAAGAGGCGCTCGAGAAGGTGGACGAGAGCGTCGCCGTCGTCCTCCTCGACCGCCGCATGCCGGACCTCTCGGGCGACGAGGTCCTGACCGAAATCCGGGAGCGGGGCCTCGACTGCCGCGTCGCCCTCGTCACCGCCGTCGACCCCGACTTCGACATCCTCGAGTTGGGATTCGACGACTATCTCGTGAAACCGGTGTCGCGCGACGATCTTCACGAAACCGTGGAGCGACTGCTCCGGCGCGCCTCCTACGACGAAGAGCTCCAACGCTACTTCTCGCTCGCGTCCCGAAAAGCCACGCTCGAAGCGGAGAAGCCCGCGTCCGAACTCGAAGCCAGCGAGGAGTACGCCGAACTGGAGGGGGAACTCGACGAACTCGGTGACGCCCTCACGGACACCTTCGCGCAACTCGACGACGAGGACTTCCGGGCGGCGTTCGAGGCACTCGACACCGACGGCTGACGGCCGTCGGACGGACGTGCGCTTCGTTTCGTGTGGAGCGCCCCGCTCGTCGTGCGTCACGTATAAATCCTCGTGTGAGAATGTGTGTGTAATGGCTTCCGACACGCCCGTCAAGGTCGGCGTCGCCGTCGCCGGCCTCGTCGTTCTCGCCGGCATCGCGGCCGGGTTCGGCCTCGTGGCTGGACTCGACCCCATGGGTGACCAGAAGCCCAGCGAGGCCGCGGTGAGCGACACGCCGACCACGACGGCGAACGAAACCACGTCGGACTGGCCGGCGGGCTACACGCCGCCCGAAGACCGATGGTTCCAGGACGTGGCGAGCGAGAAGGGTATCAACTACACGGTCACCGGCCGGCAACTCGGCAACGGCGACGGGTCCGTGCTGGTGACGGACTACAACAACGACCATCGGATGGACGTCCTCCTCGTCGGCGGCCCGAAGCCGGTCCTCTTCGAGAACACCGGCGGTGAGTTCGAGCGCTCGGGCGAAATCCCGGCGCTCCCCTTCGAGGACAACAGGCAGGTGAAGGGGGCGCTGTTCCTCGACTACGACAACGACGGCTGGGACGACCTCATCCTCTTTCCGCTGGACGCCGAGCCCGTCTTCCTCGAGAACGACGGCGGGTCCTTCAGCGTGACCGACGTCGGCTTCGATGAGGAACTCGCGTGGGCGACGGGAGCGTCCGCGGGCGACTACGACGGCGACGGCTGTCTCGACCTGTTCGTCACGCAGAACGGGAACTGGACCGCAGGCATCCCGGACCGCTCGGCGAACCGCCCGTACTTGGACGATGACAACGGGAACCCGAACTACCTCTACTGGGGGAACTGTAGCGGCTTCGAGCGAGCGACGGACGCGGGCATCAACGGGACCCGCTGGAGTCTCGCGTCGAGTTCCGCCGACTTCACCGGCGACGGCCTCCCCGACATCCACGTCGCGAACGACTTCAACCGCGACAAGATCTACGTGAATCAGGGCAACGGCACATTCGAGGGCCACGACATCCCGAACACGGACCGCAACGGGATGGCCTCCGACGTCGAGGACCTGAACGGCGACGGCCTGATGGACATCTTCGTGACGAACGTCCGGTATCCGAACCCCGACGAGATCTGGGTGACCACCCAGTCGACCAACGTCTCGAACAAGGGGAACAACGTCCTCATCAATCAGGGCAACGGCACGTTCGTGGACCGCGGTGAGGAGTACGGCGTCCGGCAGGGTCTCTGGGGATGGTCAGGCAACGTCGTCGACCTCAACAACGACGGCCGCCTCGACATCATCCACGCCACGAAGTATCACATCAGGGTCACGAAGCGGAACCCGGACGAGCGCATCCCGACGCGCCCGGCCTTCTGGGTCCAGAACGCCTCCGGGGAGTTCGTGAAGCAAGACAGCGAAGCGGCCGGACTGCTGGTGCAGGACGCGCGCGGCCTCGCTGCCTTCGACTTCGACGGCGACGGCGACCGGGACGTCCTCGTCTCGAACATCGTGGGCGACTTCCGCCTCTACGAGAATCAGAGAGCAGACGAGACCGGAAACAGTTGGCTCCGGGTCCACGCGGCGGGCACCCGGAGCCAGACTGACATCGGGACGACGGTGACCGTCACCACCGCGAACGGGACGACGAAGAAGATTCAGAACAGCAAGTCGAACTACTTCTCTCAGAACCCGCGGGTCCTCGGGTTCGGCCTCGGGGACGCCGACGTCGTCGAGACGCTCCGGGTGACTTACCCCGACGGAACGGAACACGTGTTCCACGACGTCGCCGTCAACGGAACCGTGACCGTCCACTACGACGGCGACCTGAAACGGGTGTCGCGCTGAGCGGCGAAAGGCGTTTTACTCTGCTTTCCCTTCTTCGTGCTATGCCGTGTTCACATGCGTCTGGCGGGGACGAAGACGACGGGGGTGACTCCCGCCGAGAGTTCTTGAAGGCCGCCGTGGCCATCGGGGGCACGAACGCCCTCTCTGCGTGTCTGAGTGCGGAATCCGACGAGAACGGCCAGCCGACCGACGGGGCGTTCACGAGCGTCCAACCGGACGACTCGCCGTCCGTCTCGGGCTTTCCGAAGGGACCCGACGACCTGTCGACGCTCCCCGAGCAACAGCACTACTGGCAGAACTACATGACCTCCTCGCGGTTTGGCAACCGACAGGTTCCGACTCACCAGATCCACCTGTACGCGGACTACGTCGGCGACGGCGCGCCGACCGAGGCAGAGCGGTCGACGGTGGAATCGGCGCTCCGGACCGTGGAGCGCGCGTTCCAACGCGGGACCGGCGGCGACCACAACACCCTGACGGTGGAGGGGTTGCTCTTCGCCGTCGGCTACTCGCCGGCCTACTTCGACCGGTTCGACGAGTCGCTGCCCGACGACCTCGACCTGCAGACGCCGGAGCGCGTCGTGACGGCGGTCGGCGAGGAGGACGTGACCCTGAACACACACGACGCGTTCATCCACCTCCTCTCCGACAACGCGTCCGTCGTCCTCGCGACGGAAGCCGCGCTGTTCGGGGACCTCGACGAACTCAACGGGGTCGAGCTGGACGACGACCTCACGGGAATCCTCGAACCGGCCGCCCGCAAGACCGGGTTCTCGGGACGGGGCCTCCCCGCGAAAAAGTACGAGGAGGAGCGCATCCACGAGGCCGCGCCCCTCTCGATGGGGTTCCGTGCCACGTTCCTGGACAACCTGCCCGCCGAGGAGACGATGACGATCGAATCCGGCCACTTCGCGGGCGGGACGACGGCGGTGGTGTCCGAAGTGCAGTCGCACGTCGACGAGTGGTACGACGACACCGACCACAGCGACCGCGTCGAACTGATGTATTCGCCCGACCACACCGTCGACGAGGTCGGGGAGACCGGCGAAGCTCTCGCGGGCCACAGCGGCAAGACGCGCGAGACGGTCGAAAACATCCCTCACCACGTCGACACGGAGGGGCGCCTCGGCCACGGGCAGAAACTCGCCGCGGCCCGGGACGAGGACTTCCGCACGAAGATTCTGCGGCGGGACTGCAATCGCTCCGGCGGGCCGGGCCTGCTCTTCACCTCCCACCAGACAGGGGTCGGTGACTTCCTCGACGTACGAGAAGCGATGGAGGGCGAGAAGTACGCCGACGAACTGCCCGAGGACCAGAACGGCATCATCCACTACCTCGACACCGAGATGCGGGGGACGTTCCTCATCCCGCCGCGGACGCACCGGTCACTCCCCACGCCGACTCCGGAGTGAGTGCGCGCGTCTGACGTGCGTGCGCTTCGTTTCGGGTGGAACTCGTTCACACACCGGGTAGGCCGTGGCCTTTTGGACTGTCTGGCCGTGTCGCCGCTATGGCGACGATTCACTTCACGGACGGCGAGTCGGCAGAACACGACCGCGTGTTCGTCGCCGAGAACGGATGGGTCGCGGTGACGGGCCCGGAGTCAGAGCCAGCGATGTACCCCCCACACCGCGTGCGGAAAGTCGAGGGCGACCACGACATCTTCTACGACACCGCCGTGGTCCAGACTGAGGTCGGGTCACGCCACGTCGACGACGCCGGCCGGCCGGTGCAGGAACCCGACATCGTGCGCCGCCTCGTGACCGAAGTCGAAGTCGACTGACGTGCTCCTGCTCGTCTGTGGCCCGCCGGGCGTCGGCAAGACGACCGTCGCGACGATTCTCCACCAGCAGTTGGGCCGACGCGGGCGGAGTTTCCGCCTCGCACACTCGGACGCATTCAGCACGCGCACGTACGAGCGACTGTACGAGCAAGTGACGAGCGCCGCGGTGGACTGGATCGTCGACGGGACGTTCTACAAGCGGCGGTGGCAAGAGCGCTTCCGCGGCGCGAACGATACGGTGTTGGTGTATCTGACCGCGAGTTTGGAGACGTGTCTCGCACGCAACCGCGCGCGGAACGACCCGATTAGCGAGCAAGGCGTCACCGTCGTGTGGAGGGAGTTCGACGAGCCGACGGCAGACGTGCGACTCGATACTGACGTGCTGTCACCCAGCGAGGCAGCGCGCGAAATCGTCGCGTACCTCGCGGAGACGGAACGGATACCGTAGAAAAGCCAAGGGCCGGATTTGAACCGGCGATGATCTGCTCTGCAGGCAGACGCGTTAGGCCGGACTCTGCCACCTTGGCGCAGTTAACCGTAGGGCCGGGTCGGCCCATAGACGTTTCGATGACGGCGCCGCGGCTACGCGGCGTGAAACGCTGAGGGCGACGAAAGGCGTCGCTCTCGAAGTGCGATGAATGAAGTATGAATGGAGGGCGGCGAACCACCAGTTGCGAGCCGTTGTAACGGACGGGTCTCGGCCTCCACCGGGACAGACCCTGCGTGTACTACCGATTGCCATCCTGGGCTCGTACTTGGCCTCCCTTGCGGGACAATTTTCCCAGGGGCTCGCGCACCCCAGTACTCGTTGGAACGCAGGCGGGCTTATCTTCCGTGTTCGGGATGGGTACGGGAGTGTCCCCGCCGCTGTGGCCGCCCAAACGCCGACTCACGGATTCGAACCGTGACGCTCTCGCGCCCGACCAGGGTTCGGTATCGTCTGGGTCGAGATTGATGAATGTAAGTGCGATCCAGTTAACGCCCGGACACGACTGCGGCAGTCATGCGGTATGATTGTGTGGCTTTGGCCTGTTAGTGCTCGCGGGCTGAGTATCTCGTTGCCTCGATACTTACACCCCGAGTCTATCGAACTCGTCTTCTACGAGTGGCCTCAACGGTGATTCTTTTTCAGGTGGGTTTCGGGCTTAGATGCGTTCAGCCCTTACCCCGCGGGACGTAGCTGCCCGGCACTTGCCCTAACGGACAACCGGTACACCAGTGGTCCCCGTCCGTAGTTCCTCTCGTACTATACGGACGTTCCTGTCAATCACCAAACACCCCCAATAGATAGCAGCCGACCTGTCTCACGACGGTCTAAACCCA
>JBDGTS010000033.1:0-16517 GCA_042216675.1 Halobacteriaceae archaeon
ATTTTTCCGTACGACTGAGGGACGTGCGTCAGCGTTCCACACCGCTGACACTCGAACGCGCCGCGGGTCATCAGCGGCCGTACCGGATCGACGTCGACGACCTCACACTCGACGGCGACGAGCGAGCGGAGATGGTGTGTCCGAAGGTCGCCGACGCGATAGGTCACTCGATCAGGAACGTTCCGGAAGCGGATCGCCGTGTCGTCGAGGAGTGTCTTGTGCATCGATGCCAGCGCGTTCTGGAAGCACGTGATCGCTTCCTCCGGGTTCGAGAGTAACTGACGTGCGAACTGTTCGTCGTCGTCCGCGATAGTCTGCCAGTCCATCCGAAGGACTCGATCCTCCGGCTTCTCGCCCCAGTCTTGCGCCAGTGATTCGGCGTCCTCGGCGTAGCAATTCTCTATGATCCACTTCGCCCGCTCGGGGTCGAGGGCGTTGCTCTTAGGCAACGCGCTCACACTCCTGCGAGACAGCTTCCCAGTCGATATCCAACGCCATGTGTCCGAGGTCCGTCAGGACGTACTCTTTGCCGTCTTGTTCGACACAATGCTCCAGTGGACCGCCATCGCTCAGGTAATTCCCGAACGCGGATCGTGAGAACGTCAGTTTGCCGGCAATTTCGCGGTAGGTTCTGAGCGTGTTGTCCCGTATCGTCTCCAACGCCTCGATGTAGTTCCGACGCTGCTTCCGGGCGCGAACCTTTCCGTTATCGGTGATGATCCACTGCCGGAGTGGTGCCGGAATGTTGTGGCGCTCGATCACCTCGTCGACGCCGCGGCCGGCATCGTCCGCATTCGACGAGAGTGATAGCTTTCGATGGACGTGCGTCACGTCTACATCAGCCAGCGAAATGTCCGATGGCGTCTCGAAGTCCCGACGTTCCGCCAGCGCCCGCTCAATGGTTTCGCGGTCCACATCGTCCGGGGCGGTGTCGGCCGGGAAGTCCGACTCCATGAGATGCCATTCGGAGTAGAAGTCCCCGATGGTCGGCGTCTCGTCGGTCGGGAACACCTCTCCGTCGGGGACGTGAACCCACCAGTCGTCGTCACTCGTCGGCGGCCAGCCGTCGTTCTCCTCCTGTCGGACGCGGGCGCCACGGGCGCGGCCGTAGCGATCCAACCAGTGCTGGTCCCCGAGGCCGAGGCCGCAGGGAGCGCCCCGAAGTTCGATCGGGTAGATTTTGTCACCCGCCGCGATCACCATCCCCATGCCGATCTGGAAGCCCGACAGCTGTTCCCGCTCGTACGGCGAGAAGTTGTAGGACCGATCCAACGTCTCGATTTCCTCCTCCCCGAGTCGAAGCAGGATTTTCGTCGCCATGTTGGTTCGGACCGGCTTGTAGACGTCGTTCAACTTCTGTGTCGACCCGAGCATCAGTATTCGACGACTCCCACCGTTCGTCGAGAGAAAGAAGATGGTCTGCCGGAGTGTCTTCACGGCGTCCTTGTAGCGCACGTCCCCGATCTTGGAGGGCGCGATGTTCTTCAACTCGCGGAGTTCCAGGGCGACGCGGGGGAGCCGGGAGTTCTCGTCGCGGGCCTTATAGACCAAGCGGAGCCAGAGGTCGATGATCAGGTACTTGAGTTCCTCCTTGGACTCGCCCATGAAGTTACAGCACAGGACCGCCGCCTGTTCGTTGTTGGCGATGACCGACTTCATGTCGATATTCTTCTCCGATCCCGGCCCCCGAGCGTTCCCGATCAGGCCGTCGCCGGCGAGTTTGGCGACGCGTGCGGCCGCCTTTCGGAGCGCCTTCGACTGACTCATTTCGAAGTGAGCGGTGAACGTCTCGGTGGTATCACCCGCTCCCGACGTCGCGTCGACGGCGTCCTCGTGATCGTCAGCGTCGAAGTCGGGACCGGCCTTCTCGGTCCACTGGATTTTCGAGTCCTGTTGGGGCGCAAGCCGCTGAAGTTCGCCCACGAGTTCCGGCACCTTCCCGCTGTTCTCAAGCGTGGTTTCGAGCGCCTGTTCGATCCGATCCTCGGCCGTCGAGTCCGACGTGGTCACGCCGGCGAGGCGAAGAATCAGGTGCGGCGTCAGCGAGTCGATGCCGATCTTGAACTGCCGGAAGTTCGACGGCAGGGTGTCGGGGAGGCCCGGCGTTGCCGGGACGAACACCTCGGCGTCGAACGCCCGCGGCTCCTGATCCAGCCGGTCGAGGTTCTGTTGGATCACGCCCTCGTCTGTCGGGATACTGATCATCGGCGTCTCCATCCGGCCGTCGTCGAAGACGCTGATGTACTTGTACCCGTGTTCGCGGTACAGGTTCATTCCGATAGAGGTGAGTGTCGAGTCCTTGCCGGAGCGCGGGAGCGCCACACAGAGGATGTGGTCGCACGACTGGTGCGGGATTTCGACGGCGGCGTCCTCCGGGTCGAGCGTCGTGTCCTTCGGGAGTCGACGACGGCCGACCGGCGCGGGGTTCTCGGTCAACGTGGTCGACGGTTCGTCGATAGACTCCAGTCGGACCGGCGCGTAGGGCGTCATCTCCCGCACCGACGAGTAGTATCCCAGGGCGCTGGCGATCCGCAGGAGGGTCAGGAACTCCTGTTCGACGTTCGGACGCTGGCCGCGTTCGTGGCGGTTGATCTGGCGCTTGAACTGCATCCGGATCGACGCCGCCGTCTTGGCGTCCACGTCGGCGCCGTCTTCGAGGAGGTCGTCGGTCGGGTCCAGAATCCGCTCGATATCGTCGTCGCGACGAAGGATCGTGTGTACCTCGGCCAGAATGTCCGACGCCGTGTCGGCGTCGTGTGCGAGGTACTCTTTCGCCGTGTTGAGCGATTCGCGGACAGTCGCCTCGATATCGAGGTCGTGACGCCGCTGGCGCTGTTCGCGACGCTCCTGGATGATACCGCGGACCGCCGTCTCTACGTCGGTGTCGTCGTGGGCCTGAATGTCGTAGCTCATGCTGGTCGTGATGGTGATGAAGTATGATTGAAAGGGTCCGAGCGGGAACGGCGCGGTGTCGAGAGCCGTTACAGACTGGCCTCAGCAACCGGCGGCCAGCCGGCGGACGTGGACCGCTCGGCGTCCACGTCGGGCAGGTCGTAGGTGGCCGCGTCGTCGGCCGAGAACTGATTGGCGAACTGGCCCCGGATCTGCGCGAGGTCGTCGGGCAGATCCATCCAGCGCAGATGGACCGCCGTCACCGTCTGGCTCACGCCATCAGTATCGGTCAGTTCGATTTCCGTCTCGTTGAGGACGAACGGAATCATCTCCTCGTACACCTCGGCGACGAGGTCCGGGTCGTGACCCACGCCCTCACCGCGGTCGACCACCTGTTCGCAGAGATGGCGCTTGGCCACGAGGCCGTCGGGGTCCTTCGCCTCCTCGATCACCGCGATGATATCGTCCTCGATGGCCTTCCGGCCCTCGTAGGGATTCGAGAACTCGAACTGCGAGAGCAGTGGTCGCATATGCTTGATTTCGCGGGCGAATTTCTCTTGAATCGCCGGGGCGACCGTCTCGCGGTGGAGGCGCTGGTGCCACCGATCAGCGACCGCCTCGACGAGTCGCTGTTTGTCGAAGTCGGCGTAGACGTTGCCGGCCATCCACGCGACGAACATCGTCTGTTCGGGCGTCTCGACGCGCTTTGCGAGGACGGCGCACGTATCCCACTGTTGGGCAGTCTGGTCCCGCCGCAACGACGAGAGTTTCCGCCGGCGACGCCACTTGAACGTCCCGTACGAGATGGTCCCGACGAGACAGGCGACCGCGGCGACGACCGCGTAGACCCACGGCGCGAACCACGGCGTCTGCGCCACGGTGAAGATGATCCACACCGTCGCCAGCGCAGGCACCGCGAACCGCCAGAGGAGTTCGTCGAAGTTGAGCGACGACGCGAGGTCCATCCGGAACGTCTGGAGTGCCTGGCGGAACGAGGCCGCCGCCCGCTCCGTCGTCGACGAGTCACCGTCGTCGGCGTCGGGGTCGGGATCTGTCTCCGGCTCCGTCGACGAAGCATCGTCCGCGTTCTCGACGACGGCGGGGAGCGTGGTCGTCGACTCGTCGTCACTCGCAGCCACGACCTCTCCGTCACCGGTGAGTGAGACGTCGTCGGCGCGCTCAAACGCATCCCGAACGAGCGTGAGGTCAGCTGGCGGAGCGGCGTCGGCATGGTACCCACGCAGTCCAGCGACGGCGCCGACTATCTCCCCATGTTCGCGACCGCGGTGCAGGTCCGACACGTCGAAGGTGTGTTCACCGGAATCCGCGTCGGCATCCACATCAACGTCGGCATCGTCGGCTGGCAGACTGGCGGTCGGCGTCGTATCTCCAAGCGCCTTGCCCGTGACCGTCGCCTCTGACGGCGTCACGTCAACGTCTTCGCCAGGGCGTTCGGACGGGTGCTGGCCGGCGAAGGCCCGCATCAGTTTCGCGCGGAGTTGGTCTTTCGAGTGGTCGGCGTTGCCGATCAGGCGGACCGAGCCGTCCGTAGATTTGACCTCAGCCGAGAGCCGTTTCACCGCCTCTTTGGAGTACCGCGTCTCCTGCGCGGTGAGTTTGGCCGCGCGGTCCCACCAGCGGTTGACAGCGAGTGCCGCGCCGATCAGGGCGAGCGTCGCGTAGAAGAAGAAATTGGTCAGAAACCCGACGACGGTACGAAGAAGCGGCCCGGACGATGCCGTTGGATCGAGGTCGCCCGCGATCATCAGGAACAACCCGATGAAAGCGACAAGCGCCGAGACGACCGTCGCGAAAATCATGATCCGAACGGGGTAGCGTTCGGGTGACCCGATAATCGCGCGTCGGACCCGATGCGCCGCGCTTCGGAGCCGGTTGACGACTCCGGAGGGCGGTGACGGGCGTCGTGCCCGCGCCCCGTTGCTGGCGTTCTGGAGCCACTCGCGCCAACCATCCGAACCGGACGACGATCCATCTCCGTCTCGATCCCACATCAGTCGTCACCTCCTGCCGGGGTGTTGCCGTACCGGTAACCGGCGTCGGTCCGGTGCGTCGTCGGCATCCGATACGTGGGGTTCTCGCCTTGATGCATACTTTCGAGCATCGACTTCACTCGCTTCCGCGCCGGTCGATACTGCGGCTGGCCGTAGTGGGTCGTCATGCGAGCGAGCGCCCGTTTCGCGTGTGCGAGCGCGGCCTGCGGGTCGCCGATCATGTCCGGTCGGAGGATCGGTTCGAGCCACGTGCCATGGAGGTCGTCGGCGTTTCGTAAGTCCTCGATACCGCGGTGGACCATCTTGGGCGGGTAGATCGGCTCACCAGCGCCGTCAGTCATCACGTCACCATCTGGACCGCGGATCGGATCGGCACCGTTTTCGGGGCTCTGCCGGACGATATTTCCGTGGTCGTCGGTGAGCGGCCGGCCGAACGCGACCTCGTCAGCCAGTTGCTTCACTGACGAGATACCGAACGCGTCCTCCCAGTAGACGTGCGCCGGTCCGATTTCGTCGACGTCTTCGAGGCGTTCCTCGTCCGCCGCGTCCTGTTCTTGCAGATAGGAGAGCCGCATGGCCTCACGCGACTGTTCGACGAGGTCAACTCCGTTCTGGCGCTCCCGCAGAATCGCGCCGTGGGTCTTGAGGAGTCGTCGGGCGACGAGGATAACGATTGCCGCGATGGTGATGATCGCGAACGGTGTTTGAATCGTGACGAGCATCCACGCGAACAGTTTCTCGAACTGCGGCGCAAATAGGTTGTTGAACAGGTCAGCCTGCTCTTTTTCCCACTTGTGGTACTTCGTGATCCCCTCAATGGTAGGTTCGTAGCCGTGTTCTTTGGCGTCCTCCTTCATCTGGTCAAGGAACGACGACGCTTCCTTCAGCTGTGCCGACGCCACGATCTGGTCGGTTTGCGACGCCAGCAGTCGGAGTGTCATCTTCGACCCATCGGCGAAAAACAGTTCGACGGTGTAGAGACTCTCTCCGTCCGGCGGAGCGGCGTCCGGGTCGTAGGCGACACGAAGCGTGTGGCCGCCATCGAGAACCGCCGCGTCCGCGTTCGGTTGCGTGACGCGCGCCGCTTCGACCTGTTCCGAGACGGCGAAGACAGCGTACGGGCCGATGGTCTTCCACGTCATGCCCTCGGTCCGCGTCGTTTTCAGATACGGCCGGTCGAACTGGACTGCAGTAACGCGGCTCTGATCCGCCAGCGTCAGTCCGCCACTTCCCGCCCCGGCGTCTCCACCTGCACCACTTGCGTTTGCCGTCGTGTTCGTCTGTGCGACGATCGGTGGCCCGTCAGTGGCCGCAACGGCCGGGGCATCCGATGCTCCGGTCGGCGTTGAATCCATCGTGGCGGCGGCCACAGCCGGCGTCACGGCGGTCAGCAGACACGCCAGCGCCACGAGGACGAGGACGGCACGTCGCGTCGGCGACGGACTGGCGGCCGTCATTGCGACCGCCTCCCGGCCGCAGAGGTGAGTTCTCCGTTCTCCTCGCCATTTCCGGCGGTGTCACGCGAGGAGTGGCCCTTGAACGCATCGTCGGGGAGTTTCTGGAGAATCTGTTCGTTCGACTGCCCACCGCCGATGTAGGGTGCGAGTTCCCGAAGGATATCGAGGAACTGCCGCCAGTCGTCGGTGCGAGCGTTCTTGAGCATCTGTTCGAGTTCTCTGATCTTGGCGTCTCTGTCAGCCAGAATCCGGTTTTTCTGCTTCACTTCGGACTGCATCTGGTCCATGTCCGCGTGGATTTGATGGAGCCGTTCGCGGGAGAGCGAGAACGGCGGTCGGTACTCGTAGTCCGCGACCGCGGTTGGTGACGACGACGTGTCGACGCCCTGCGTTCGGACGACCCACTCGTTACGCCCGACCTGCACGGCGTGATCGGGGAGCCGGTGGTACACCTTGTCCGAGAGCGGCCGGTGGACGTCGCCGTCGTTGCGAAGGCGGCGGTCGTCGGCCACGCGCTTGGGCTGTCGGAACAACCCGAACCGTCGGGTGCGCGTGTACTCCGCGACGACCATTCCGTGTTCGTCCTCGATCACGTCGTCCGGGTGGTAGTGAATCGTCTCGGTCGTCTCACCTGATCCCTCGTCGGGATCGGACTCGTGCCGGACGTGGATCGTGCCGGAGCGTCGGTCGAGGCGGCGGTCGTACCAGATGCCGCCAGCGAAGGTCACGAGGCCGGCGACAAACAGCTGTGTCTCCTGCGCGTAGGCCATCTGCGTCGGGGACCCCGTTTTCAGGTACGTGTAGATGTTCCATGTGACGACCGTGAAGACGACGAGTATGCCGCCGACGAGCCACTTCGTCGGCCACGTCCAGCCGCCGACGCGCTTCGTCACCGGGAGGCTGTTGTCCCGACTCCGGCGCGCGCGCTGTTGCTGTTCGAGTCGCTGTTCGTCGTCGTTCTCGTCGCCGTCGCTCAGTCGCCGCCGGAGGAAGTAGATGCCCACCGCCAGAGCGATGAACACCAGGACGACGATGCCGATGGTCTGATACTCCACCATCAGTCATCCGCCTCCATCTCGTCGATTTCTCCGAAGCCCCACGGGTCGTCCTCGAAGTCGGTCGCGGTATCGTCGACGGCGGTCGACTCGTCAGGAGAGCCGCCGCCATCGGTGAGCCGTTCCATCTCGGCTTCGATATCCTGTTCTGTCACGTCGGCGGCCGACGATTCGGGGGGATCGCCGCTACTCTCACCGCTATCGACGCCGTCGACGCCGAGGTCATCTTTGAGGTCACTGACCACGTCGGCAGTCGGGTCGTCCCCGAGCGTGTCGAGCGCGGCTTTGAGCCGGGCGACGCGCTCGCCACCATCGAACACCATGCTCTCCTCGACGGCGGCCAACAGCATGATGCCGCGCCGGAGGAGCGGTTCGTGGTGATCGCTCAGGCGTTCGAGCACATCCAGCAGGACCACGCACTCGTTGTCGATAGCGTACTCCCGCAGTTCGTGTCGCAGGTCGTCGGGACTGTCCGCGTTTCTGATCAGCCGCTTTCGACGATTGATCTGCGTGTTGTCGGTTAGGACCGGACACCGACTCCCGTAGTGCGGGCACTCCTTGCACGCCTCTGGGAACGCCTCTGATCCGTCGTCGTGCTGTCGCTGGTGGTACATCGCGTTATCGCGACGGAGTTCCGAGAGGCGGCCGGTGACGTATGATTCGAGGTCGCCACCGGGCACCTCGTTGGCCTCCAGCAACCACTGTTGCACACGGTGCCGGAGGTCGCCGTCCATGATATCGCCGTGATACCGGACGAGTTCGTTCTTGATTATCTCGATACTGTCTCGTGTTTCGCTGTCTGCGTCACCGTGTGAGCGAGACTGATCGCTCTCGGTTTCGATGTGTTTCATGCGTATTGGATCGGCTAGCGCTTAGAACTCTGATTCGAGGCCGCCATCGGCGTCGAGTGACGGCACCTCCACGTCGGCATCCACATCCGACGGTGCGTCATCTGGCCGGTGCGGTATCGGGACGGCTTCGAGCGGCGGTGGGTCAATCGTCAGCGGCCGGTCCGCTATCTCTCCGATGTTGTCGAGGGGGACGATATGGACGCCCACCGCAGTCGTGTAGGCCAAGACCTCCTCGTCGCGGTCAAGCGGAAACGACGAATCGCGGACCAGATGCGTCTTGAAGTACAGCTGTGCGCCGTTGCCGTTCGCGACCATCTCCAATCGGTCGTGTGTCGTCATGGCCTACGTCACGGCCTCCGGCGACCGCGTCGTCGACGACGCGCCATCACTGAGTTCGGTGTCGAGACGGGCTGAGGCGCGGTTATAGCACACCTATAATCGCGGCCCGAAACTAAACGACGGGGACGGCTGTCGGCCCCATGTCGCTCCCGCTGGAAACAGGTATTTAAGTGCCGGTGCGTCTGCGTCGTCGGTGTTGGTGCGTTGTGCATCGTCGATCACTTGCCCTGGATCTTTGCTCGAACATTCGCGTCGCTCACGTCATCGAATCGTGTTCGGAACAGCGCGTAGTACAGAATGATGAACACGAACGAGAGGCCGAGGAACACGCCGCCCCCGAACGCCATCGCCACGGCGACGATGATACCGAAGACGGCGTAGAACATCTGCGAGAGATTCCCCCAGAACCGGGTGGCGTTGCTTCGCCGCCGGTACAGGAGTTCGCCGGCGATGAACGCGAGCGCGACTACGCCGATGATGAGGAGTCCACTTGCCATACTTGGTGATTACTTCTCATTGTCGTTGAGGTCCGCCGGTCGCTTGCTACTGTCCGACCCGCCGCCGAGAACATCCCGAATATCGTAGGTCCGGCCCTTCGCGCCGACGTTCTGCTGGAGGTAGAGTTCCCACAGCTTCGGCCCCCCGAACGCCGCGATCAACAGGATGATCGCGACCGGGATCGCGATCAGGAAGCCCGCGCCGGCGACGAGTGCCGGAAGCAGGACGATCCCGGCCGCAACGGTCGCGATGATTACCCACTTATTCGCCATCATCGTCACCTCCGAACAGCCCGCCGAGATAGTCCTCGACGATGCGGTCAATCCCGGCGGAGTAGCCGGCGACCTCTCGCTGCGCGTCGTCGACGACGGATGGGTTCGCAACGAACCGGACCTGCGCTGATTCAGTGAAGTGGAACCGAACTACCGATCGGTTCTTGGGTTCGGTTTTGTAGACCGCGGCATCGGTCGATTCCTTCACCGGAAACCAGGTGTCCCCGCCGTCAGTCGAGTAGAGCGCGTGGTACTCGTCGATCTGTGCGCCCGTCTGTGGGTTTCGGAGTCGGACGGTGACCGTCGTCGGGACCTGCCCCTCGTCGGCCGAGAACTTGTAGTGCCGCTTCGTGACCGGCTGGTCGCCCAAGACCGACTCTTTGAGTTGCCGGACCATGCTTTCGGTCGCGGATTCCTTTTGAGAGGTCCACGATAACGCCTTTACGCGATACCGATTTGGCGCGAACGACGCCGTGGTGTCCGGTGGGAGCGTGAGTTCGATTCGCGTGTAGGTCTGCGACGTGTTCCAGTCGTGTACCGCGTCCCACGTCGCCGAGTAGTTGCCGTCGTTTGAGTCGACCTTTCCGGGGATCGACGCCGGCGGCATCGCCTTCTCGGCGACGAAAATACGGAAGGTCACGCAGTAGCCGTTCGGGTTCTCGGCTTTGACGCGGTAGAACGCATCCGTTTCGTCAATGCTGACGCGCGTGTTCGAGACGGTCGATGTGGTTTCTGTCCCGTTCGCCAGCGCGTCGACGACCTTCTCGTTGTCGCGGAAGGCATCGTGCTCGACGACGGTCATGCAGGTATCCGATTGCGCGCGGGCCGGCGTAGTCGCGGGACCGCCGACAGCCGCGACGATCATCGCGACCGCGACGATCAAGCCCACGAGTGCGCGTCGTCGACGGGGGGAGGTCACGAGAACCACCCCCAGAGCCGGGATTGCCATCGGTCGACGCGTCGGCGCCAGCGGTCGCCCGCTTCGCCTGTCCAGTAGGAGCGTGCCCACGACTGGAAGCGTTGGTCCGGGATCACGGAGCGAATCATCAGGCCAACGAGAAGCGCGGAGACGACGGCTGTGAGCCAGAAGTTGGCACTGAAGCTCATGACTGCGAGCATGACCAGAACGAACAGGAACACCAGTTTCGCCGCGACGCGAAACGTCAGTTTCTCGCCCGATTCCAGCCAGCGTCGTAGTCTGTTTTCGAGGCTCATCATTCGGACCTCCAGAACGGTATGTTGTAGTTGCCCTTGATCGGGAGTCGGCGTCGGAACCGCCCCCACAGCTCGTCGAACGCGGGGAGCCAGCGCCAGACGCCGATGGTCAACAGGAACAGGTGGAATGCCGCAAGGACGAGTGTCGTCCCGAGCGAAACGAGCGAGAGCGTCGCCCAGAAGAAGATAAAGACGATGTTGGCGTTGATCTGTTCTCGAGGCGTGGTGTTCCGGACCCCGAACGCCTTCGGGAGTAGCGAGAACACCCAGTTGAGGAGATCCTTGATTGAGGGGAGTAGGATATCGTCGATTTTGAAATCGCGGACGTAGGCCCACGCGTTCGCCGCAAACGCGCGGGCCTGCCCAATGACGCCCATCGATCAGTCCTCCTCGTTTTGCGCCACTACGTAGCCGTCGACCGATTCGCAGTAACGATACCGGACCTCGGATCGGCGATAGATGTTCCATGTCGCGGCGCCGTGCATCACGCCGAAGTAGACCATCATCGCCTCGATTCCAACGACGCCAAGAGCGCCGAGGCGGCCGGGAAGCGTTGTCGTCGGTGTCGTCAGCGTCGCCGAGAGGCCGTAGATTCCAAGACCCGTGAAGATGATCGCCACCACGGCGTCAGCTACGATTTCGTTGGGATTCACGTCGTCGTAGCGGTCGCGGTACGTGCGCTGGACGCTCGCCCGGACACGATTCGAAATCTCCGAGGCCGCGTCTCGTAACCGCTCTCGAACCATCTATGAGCCCTCCATATCGGGCAGGAACTCGAACGTTCCGTGGACTGAGCCCATGTACTTCCCGGCGAGGCGCTTTTTGTAGGCGGCACCGGGCGTCTTGTTGTTCGCGGCGTAGTCCTCACGGAAGGATACGAGGTCGTCTGGCATCTCTTGGGCCGCGATACCCGAGAGTCGGATCACGTGATCCACATCTCGCGACGTGTCGTTGACGATGCGCAGGTTTTGGTAGCTCCCGTTCACTACGTCGGCCACGGCGTACACTTGCTCGTTTTGCATCTGGCCGTCCTCGTCTTCAAGTGCGCACCGAATCGCAACTACGTCTCGGGATTCGGAGGCGTTGATTCGGCTGTTGACGTACTGTTCGTAGGTACCGTTGTGCGTGTTGATTTCACTCTGGATATCGCTCACGCACTGTGACGGCGTCCGTTCGGTTTCGGGGCCGAACACGCGGTAGCGGGCATTCGTCACGATCCCGCCGGCGAACTGTCGTACCGCCGCGACTTGGTCGGTGATGTTCGCCGCCGTGCCAAGCACGGCGTCGACCAGAGAGTCGTCATCGTCGTCCTCGCTACTCTGTGCGACGGCGGTCGTGGGCGCGACGGCGGCGGCGACCAGGACCGCACAGAGGCACAGTGCGAGGATGTGTCTGGTGTTGTATCTGTTGGTCATGTATGAACGGTGTTGGTAGGGGTAGGGGTAGGGGTCGCTGGAGAGAGTGACCCTCCACCGTGGCTGCGGAGGCCCCGCTTCGGGGCCATGCCCATCTACGGAATCGAACCGTAGTCTGTCACCAGAATGGGTACTCAAACGCGCCGTCAATCGGCCGATCGGCGTCGACCGCGCGGTGTTTGTGCCGCGAAGTCTAGCGCTTCAGACTCCGTCGTATCCTGCCGGCGTGGGGTTGGGACAGCACCCGTCGCGACGGTCTTCGCGATGCTGACATTTCGAATCACTCGGCCGATGCTCTTCACCGCGGTTCCACGGGCACTCTCGCTCCGGAACTGCGACGGCGCGAGAAGCGTCCGAACGACGCCGCCGTTCTCCTCGGCGGCTGAGTCGCTTTTCCGTCCGTAGTAGACATCTGCTGGCCCGAATCGCCACATCTTCTGCCAGAAACCCAGCACCGAATCGGCGTACGAGTGTGATACCTGCATCGACGGATCGTACCACACATCGTACTGTTCGCGAACCCGGTCGATCAGTTCGGTTTCGTCGTGACCCCACTCCAAGGCCGGATCGAAGTAGCCCACTGCCTCGAACACCTCGCGGCGGAAGGCCATGTTGCACCCAACGACGTGGTCGGTCCGTCCGTTAGCGTCGACGTCGTGGTTGTAGTGATCGCAGAACTCCGCGAACACGTCGTCTCTTGGATGGTCGACACGACCAGCGACGACCGGATGCTCGTCAAGCGCCCGAGACGCCGCGTCCAGATAGCCCTCAGCCGGGAGAGCATCGTCGTCGACGAACACCAGTTTGTCAGCACTCGCGGCGTCGATGCCGCGGTTCCGTGCGGTCGTGATCCCAGCGTCCGTCCGAACGATGAACTCCACGTCGACACTGGCTGTCTCGGCCTGCGCACGGAGCGCCACCAGTGACTCCACGTCGTCGACGCGGTCCGCCATCGTCACGATGATGACCGAAAGGTCGGGCGTCGACGCGGTCATACTTCGGCCTCCGTATCCGCTTCCTCACGGTAGCCGGCGGCCGCCAAGCGCGACGCCACGTCCGGGGCAACATCCAGCCGCGTGGGCGGCGTCAGAGACGGTACCGACGTTCGCTCGTCAGCCGCGTCGATTTCGACCCACGGCACGTCCCGAATCGCGGGGATCGCCACGTCCGGATGCCCGAACAGCCCTCTCTCACCGATGGCGTTGCCGTGGTCGGCGGTGACGATGCACCGGTCCGCGTCGAGGTTGTGACGAAGTCGGTCGACCTCCGACAGCACACGGTCGAGGTTGCGTCGGTAGCCCTCCCATGCCCGATGCTCGTCGACGAGGCCCTCACGAACCCGGTCCCACAGATTGCGTACGTCCACGTCAGAATCGCGGAAGGCATCGGGATCACCCCACTCCTCGGCGTCGAATCCAGGGTGGAGGTCGGGGTCGTCGAGGAACGGGACGTGCGGTTGCATATAGTGGACGATGAGCCGACCGTCGTGTTCGCGGCCGACCTGAATCGCGCGGTCAGTCATCGCCTCCGGCCCGACGATACCCGTTGTTTCGTCCCATGCGTAGCCCCACACTTCGTCGATCAGGCCGAGTTCTGTCCCGTCCGAGGCCGGAACGTCCTCACACAGCGGCTTGGTCGGGTGGGAGTCGAACGCGGTCTGTGAGAACGGATTCCCCGTCACGTAGGCCGTGTCCGCGATGGTATCGGCGTACGCATTGGTGAACGTCCGCTCCATCCACTCTTTTGAGGACCCGGCGATAGAGGCCCGCGTCGCCGGCGTGTCGATCCAGTCGTGATCCGTGGCCGCCTCAGCCATGAGGTCCGCTCTACAGGCGTCGAGAATCACCAGTACGTCCCAGTCGGCTTCGAATACCGACTCGCCCCACTGGTTCCCGGTCGGGAGGTGCTGATAACCCCACTCTTTAAAGTAGTACCACGAGGTCGTCAGCCCCCGTTCAGGGAGTTGCCTGATGAAGTGTGAGACGCCCATTAGCTGTTCCTCCATTCGGTCGTGATCGATTTGCGATACGCGTCGCTCAGGGAGTGTCGGTTGGTGTACATCATGGTCTGTGAAATCAGTCGCTGTTAGTCGGTTGCATCCGCGTTCGGCTCGTCAAGACGCGCCGGAGGGCGTCGCGTGCGGGATCGTAAAGCGCCACGAGGCCGGCACCGTACGACGCCGCCCCGACCGTCACGAGTCCAAGTAGCGCGCTCCAGCTGGTCGGTGACGTCTGCGAGAGGGTCGTGAGGCCGCGGGCCAGCGCCCACACCATGACCGTCATCGTCGCCGCAGCGACGGTCTGTGCATAGACGCCGGTTGGTCGTCCGATGGAGAGCTCAAGCGCCGAGCCAACGGCACGACGGCCGAGGACGTGCCGCCCTGTCTCGGACGCAATCGTGGCGATCACGACGCCGACCGGCCCGAGGGTGAGCGCCAGCGCGACTCCGAGGACGATATTCGCGCAGAGCGTCGCGACGCCAATCTTGAATGAGAGATCGGGGCGATCCGCGCCGTCGAGGGCAGCGACGTATGGGAGCGTCTGTGTCCGGACGACCTGATACGCCGCGAGGCCGATCAGGAGCGTCGAGGCGGCCGCATACTCCGGGCCGTACAGCGTGACCACGACCCGCTCGGACAGCACCAGCGCCCCACCGAGCAGTGGGAGTGCGAGGATACTCCCGTAGTTCCGTCCGGCACGAATATCGGCCGCAGTTGTCGATAGCGAACCCTCACTCAGTGCCTCACTCGTCCGTGCGACCATGCTCGACGCGATGCTGTGCGCCACGTAGATGGCCGGGATCGTCACTTTCCACGCGACTTCGTAGTACCCGGCCGCCGTCGTCGAGAATAGCCACGCCAAGAGAAGCACGTCGAATCGGGAGTACGCCTTGTTCACCACTCGGGAGAGGATGTTGAACCGAGCGTACTCCCAGACCGACTTGAGCGTTGGTCGCGACGGCAATCGTGGTCGCACGCCCACGAACGCGAACCCTACGCCTGCGGCGACAACACTGCCGATCACGAAGCCCGCCGTCATGCCCCAGATACCGTAGCCCAAGACCACGAGGCCGATCTGGAGCGGGATCGTCAGTACCGATGCCAAGAGGCTGAGGCCGCTTTCGATACTCACGCGACCCGTCGCTGATACCAGCGTTGTACTGACGACGATAGTCCCGAGGGCACCGACTAAAAGGATCAAGAGGCTCGGTGCCGCGGGATGGTCGGCATAGGCCCGGAGCTGGGGAGCAAACGCGAAAGCACCGAGTCCGATCAGTGCGACCGTCGCGAATACTGCGATCCAAAGGAGGCCGACTAGTTCGCCGGTGTCGGCGTGCGAACCGGCGAACCGGTGCTTGGCCGCCCCGGCAAGCCCGTTCAGTGGCCGGTCCAACAGTCGACCGACCGTCAGCAGGACATAAAAGGCCCCGAACGCCGCCGGGCCGAGACGGCGGGCAAACACTACTGAGCCGACGAATCCGAGTGCCGCGAGGAGAACCTTCGCGATGAACGCGAGAGATACCTCCCGTCCCATCGCGTGATCGGTCGGTGATGGATCTGACTCGGTCGTCATTTTATATTCAATCGTTGTCTGCGAATCGGGTTCTCGACGAGGCAGTCGTGGCGATCACGTCAGTCCGAGTGTTTCCTCAACGCTCTGGCGTGCCCGTTTCAGCCGGGCCTGCCAGCGGAGCGGCATCGGCGGCGTGGGTAGTGGATGCAGGGGCCGGTCGCCCTTCATCCGACCAAGCCAGTCGTCGACGCCAATGACGGAGTGGTATCCCCACTTCTCGCGGAAGTATGCTCGACTTGCCCGGAGTTTCAGCGACGAGCGGCGGTCATCCATGTACGAGGTCGAACCGCCGGGGTAATGGGGAAAGGCCACGTCCGGACAGACACCGAACTTCCACTCGGTCTGTTTCCAGTGGCCGAGGTAGAAATCCAGATGTTCCCGCCCAATCACGTACTCCGTGTCCCAGCCGTAGTCCCGTAGACACTCGGTTCGGAATACGGCCGCGTTCGGGACGAAATTGAACGGGACATAGTCGCCGCCGGCAGTTGACACGCGCTCTTTCTCCTCGCGAACGTCGCGGATTAGCAGGTCGCCATCCGCTGTCTCGTAGAGGTCGTGGAACAGCCCCGTCAACTCTCCCGATTCACGGAGGAATCCCGAGAGGCCGCCGAGCGACGGCGTGGCGTCGAGGATATCGACGAGCGTTGTCACGTTGGTTGGGACCTCCATATCGGTATCGACGATGCAGAGGTAGTCCGACCCGCACTCCTCAAGAATCGCTTGGCGACCGGCTCCGAGTCCGGCATCCGCTTCGAGGTTGAGAACTGTGAGGTCGAGTCGGTCGTTGACGAGGTTGAACACGTCCCGATCCGCCGCGTTGACCGGGCCATCATCAGCCACGATGACGCGGTCCACCGTCTCCGGGATGCTTTGAAGCAGTTGTTTCAACTTCGTTTCTCGAGTGAACAGTTTCGTACCGACTGTGAGTTCTGGTTCTGT
>JBDGTS010000044.1:0-16418 GCA_042216675.1 Halobacteriaceae archaeon
TCACGACCGGCGGGCCTGCGCTCGCTTCGCTCACGCAGACTCCGTCCGGACGTTCTTTCGTTTCCCTGTCACGTCCGACGAGCCCACGGCTCGCGCCGTGGACTCCGTCCGGACGTTCACTCACCACATTCAGAGGACGATGCTCTTCGTTCGCAGATAGTCCTCGATGCTCGTGTGGAGGCCCTCGCGACCGATGCCGGAGTCGCCGTTGCCGCCGAAGGGGATGTCGCCGAGGCCGTGGCTGGGGGCCCCGTTGATGCGGACGGCGCCCGCGTCGATGCGCCGAGCGACGTCCATCGCGCGGTCGTAGTCGGCGGTGAAGACGGCGCCGTCGAGTGCCAAGTCGCCTTCGTCGACGAGGGCCAGTGCGTCCTCGCGGTCCGCGAACGTCGTCACCGGGCAGACGGGCCCGAACTGCTCGTCGTGGACGATGCGGGCGTCCCGTGGCACGTCGGCGAGCAGGGTCGGCTCGAACCAGTTGCCCTCCCGGTCACCGCCGCGGACGAGTTTCGCCCCCGCGTCGCGGGCGTCGGAGACGAGGCCCTCGACCCACTCGGCCTGTCCCTCGTCGATGAGCGGGCCGATGTCGGTGTCGGCGTCGAACAGGTCGCCGAGTTCCCAGTCGGCCATCTCGTGGTCGATGCGGGCCACGAGGTCGTCGTGGATCGACTCGTGCGCGAGGACGCGCGAGACGGCCGAGCAGCGCTGGCCCGCGTACGAGAGCGCCCCCGACGTGATCGCGCTGGCGGCGGCGTCGAGGTCCGCGTCCGGAAAGACGAGGACGGGCGCGTTGCCACCGAGTTCCATGTGGAGATTCACCAACCCGCTCTGGCGGGCGACGCGCTTCCCGGCACCGGTGGAGCCAGTCATCGCGATGGCGTCGACCCGGTCGTCGCTGGCGAGCGTCTCGCCGATTGCGCTCCCCCGGCCGGGGACGTAGTTGAGAGCGCCGTCGGGGACGTCAGTGTCGGCGACGACGTCGGCGAGGATGGCCGCGGTGACCGGCGTGTTCGAGGAGGGCTTGAGGACGACGCCGTTGCCGGCCGCGAGGGCCGGGGCGACCTGCAGTGCGGTCGTCGCGAGGGGATAGTTGTAGGGCGTGATACAGAGGACCGTGCCGATGGCCTCGGGCGTAACGACGGCCTCCCAGCCCTCGTGGCTCGCGGTGGTGCCACGCCGGTGTTCGCCCCGGATGGACCGGGCCTCCTCGACGGCCCGGCGGAAGCGCTCGGCCGCCGAGTCGACCTCCGACCGGGCCGACGAGACGGGCTTTCCCGCTTCCCTGACGATTGCCTCGACGAGGTCCTCACGGCGCGCCTCGATACCGTCCGCGATGGCCGTCAGCCAGTCACACCGCTCCGGGACGGTCGACGTGCGCAGTCGCGGCTGGCACCCCGCCGCCGCCGCGAGTGCCGCCCGCGCCTCGGCGGGACCCGCCGCCGACACCTCCGCGAACACGGATCCGTCGGTCAGGTCGGTGACTGTCAGCGTCTCCTCGCCGTCGTGCCACTCCCCGTCGATGTACGGCCCTTTGTTCCGCGTCTGACCCGCTCTCTCTGGTGCCATTGACTGGGCAGTGATACACCCTCCCGCACCATTAACTTATTGGTGGTACCGGGTGCGACGATAAATTAATAGTGAGCGCCGGACACCCGTACCACCGAACGCGAGTACCTGTCGTCTGGAAACCCCGTTTGGCACGGCGGGATGGTGAAAGAGGTCGCGTGGTAAGAGTCAGGTTCCTGATAGGGCGCCGAAACCGATTGGTGTTCACCGACCAACAAGACGGCATGGGAACCACCGAAGCCGTCAATCGCGGTGCGCGCGCCGTCGCGGAGTTCGGGGTCTCCGCACTTCTCGTCGTCCTCGCGTCCTACCTCCCGAAACCGAGGTACAGCGAGTCGCGTCTCCTGCTGTTCGGCCTCGTCGCGGGCGCGGCACTCCTCGGCGGGGTCGGCGTCGTTCGTCGGCGACCCGCGCTCACCCTCGCCGGCGCGGTCGGCCTCCTCCTGCTGGGGTTCTCGCAGGCCACCCTCGGTGTGTACGCGGTGCCGGTCGCCGTCCTCCTGCTGTTCGCCGGGTTCCTCGAACACGAACTGACCGGCCGGCGGCCCGTGTTCGGATAGACCCCCCAAGACACTTGTCGCGCTACCAACTTTTTGGGCCGTGCCGAACACGATTACCCTCCGTCGCTCCGTCGCGCTGGGACTGCTCCTCCTCGTCGTCGGCGGCGGCGTCTACGGCTACGCCGCCCATCAGGAGGCGCTCCGAGCGAACGAGGCCGGCATCGCCGTCGAACCTGTCGAGACGACTGAACCGGCGACGAACGCCTCGGCGCTCCCCCGCGACCAGCGTGCGCTCTTCCTTCTCGCCGTCACCCCGGGCGAAACGAACTACTTCGTCACGCCGGACGACAGACTACAGGCCGCCGCGGACGACATCCCGGAACGCGTCGGCTACGAGGGAGTGACCTACGACGTCCAGCGGACGCACAGCGACAGTCTCGGCGGCGCGCTCTCCTCCCTCGTCGGCATCGTCGTGACCGGGCTGGGTGCGCTGACGCTCCTCGGCGCGGGACTGGGGAGCGCGGCGCGACGGGTGCGGTCCTGACCCCCGAGGCCAAGACATTTGTCCGCAGGCAAACCAGTGTCGGGTGATACGTCGCCGCCATGAGCCTGTTCCCCCGCCGAGCTGACGCCGAACCGAGCGAGGACCGGGCCCCGCGCCTCGTCGACGTGGACGAGGACGCCGCCGACGAGGTGTTCGACGCGCTCTCCTCGGCGACGGCCCGGACGATTCTCGCGGCCCTCCACGAGGAGCCACGCACCGCGTCGGACCTCGCCGACGTCGCCGACACGTCGCTCCAGAACGTCTCCTACCACCTCGGCAAACTCCGGGACGCGGACCTCGTGGAGGTCGTGGACACGTGGTACTCCGAGCGCGGCACCGAGATGAAGGTGTACGCGCCCGCCGACGAGTCGCTCGTGGTGTTCGCCGGGGACGACGCCGAGGGGACGTTCCGGGCGCTCCTGACGAAACTACTCTCGGCCGTCGCCGTCGTCGGCGTCGCGTGGTTGGCGCTCGACCGCCTGTTCGACTGGTTCGGCGGTGAGGCGGGCGGTGGGGCCGGTGGCGAGCCGGTGTCGCCGGGGTCGGGGCCAGTCGCCGACGGCACTGAGACTGTCGCACAGGGCGGCACGGGGACGGCCGCGGAGGGCACCGGCGGCGCCGTGGAGGCGACGACGAACGCGACGACGACGACTGCACAGACCACCGTCACGGAGCAAGCGGCCGCGCTCCCGCCGGAGGCGGTGGTCGTCGCCGCGGCGGTGCTCGTCGCGGTGCTGTACGTGCGCCGCGGCGGATGAGGAGGCTTCAACGACCGCCGAAGTCTGTGCGGCGCCTATGCGGTCGAGGCCGTGAACGGGGATATGGGCAGACACGCGCTCGGTCTCGCACTCCTCTCGCTGGCACTTCTTTCGGCCGGGTGTGCCGGCGTCTCGTCGGGCGGTGACGCCGGTCCGGCGACGCCCACCGGCACGGCCGAGATGACGGTGCCGCCGGAAGCGTGCCCCGACCCGCCCGCGAACCTGAGCGAGAGCGCCGTCGAGAGCGCCGCCATCGCCCACGCGAAGGCGCGCCTGCACAACCGCCTCCGGAACGACAGCGACGTGACGTACTTCTCCATCGGGTACACGATGCCGCCGTCCGCGACGGTGCTGAACCGGAGCGACGGCGGCGCGTCCGTCGCCGTGGAGGTCCACTACGCCTACGGCACCGGCGACGTGGACGCCGACGGCGTGCCGGTCCGAGCGCTCTACGTCGTCTCCGAGACGGAGATACGGCGCGTGGGGGAACTCGACACGTACCCGCCGAGGACCACCGCCGGAGAGGGGCGATGACATCGGTGTTATCAGGTGACCCGAGGGTTCGGGAAGCCCTATTCGGGGCAGGGACCTAGGACCAGTGACGATGAACGTACTCCTCCTCGGAGCGAGCGGCCGAATCGGCCAGCGAATCACCACGGAGCTCCTCGACCGCGGCCACAGCGTGACCGGCGTCTCCCGGAGCGGCGACTTCGACGTCGACGACCCCGACTTCACGGGCGTCGCCGGCGACGCGACGGACCCAGAGAGCGTCGCGGCCCTCGCGGCGGGCCACGACGCCGTCGGGTCGGCGCTCGGCCCCGCCGACGACGTCGACGAGTTCGAACCGATGACCGAGGCCGTCATCGAGGGACTCCGCGAGGCGGGCGTCCCCCGCCTCGTCTGGACCGGCGGCGCGGGCGGCCTCAGCGTCGGTCCCGACACGGACCTCATCGAGACCGAGGAGTTCCCGGACGAACTCGTCGACCTCGCGCAGGTCCACATCGACGCCCTCGAACTGATCCGGGGCGCCGACGACCTCGAGTGGTCGTACCTCGCGCCCCCCGCGGTCATCGAACCCGGCGACCGGCGCGGCGAGTACCGCACCGCCGAGGGCTCCCTCGTCGCCGACGACGACGGCGAGTCCTACATCTCGATGGCCGACTTCGCCATCGCCTTCGTCGACGAACTGGAGACCGACGACAACGTCCACACGCAACTCGGCGTCGGCTACTGACCGAGAATCGCGGCGTAGCCCTCCCGATACGTCGGATACGCCGGCTCCCACCCCGTCCCTCGTAAGCGCTCGTTCGAACAGCGCTTGTTCGAGCGCTCCACCGCGTCGACCAGTTCGCCCGGGTCGCGCCCCGTGAACTCCGCGAGCCATCGCGAGAGGTCGTGGCGGTGGACCGGTTCGTCGTCGACGGCCAGATACAGGTCCCGGTCCCCGTCGGCGGCGGCACGGAGGGCGCTCGCCGCGTCGTCGCGGTGGAGGAGATTCAGGTAGCCCGCCGGCACGCGGGCGCCGTCGAGATACCGGTCCCCGACGAGGCGGCCCGGCCCGTACAGCCCCGAGAGCCGAACGACGGTGCCGCCCGCGTCGCGCGCCACGTCCTCGGCGTCGAGGAGAACGCGCGAGCGCTCGGCGTCGCGGTCCGGCGCCGTCTCCTCGTCCACCCACGAGCCGTCGGCCACGTCGTAGACGCCGGTGCTGGAGGCGTACACGAGGTCGGCGTCCGGGCAGGCCGTGACAGTGTGTTCGAGGCCGTCGACGTACGCCGCGCGGTAGGCGTCCACGTCCCGGGAGCCGGCACCGACGAGGTAGAAGACGCGGTCGGCCGGGGGGAGGTCGAGGTCCGAGTCGGTCACGTCGCGTTCGAGGCTCTCGACGCCCTCGATGGCGACGCCGGAGCGCGAAACGGCGATCACGTCATCGCCGTCAGCGACGAGGGTTCGAGCGAGTTCGCTCCCGACGTAGCCACAGCCGACGACGAGCGCGGTCATACGCACCGTTGGCGCGCCGCGAAAATGACGCTGGCGGTCGGACAGACGGAAGTGGCCGGCGCCCGAACGCCCGACCATGACGCTGTACGAGCGCCTCGCTGACCTGCCCCTCGTCGTGGAAGACTGCGGGTTCGACCTGCGCGAGGCCGAGACGTCGTCGGGGTTCACGCGCACGACGACGGTCGTCACCCTCGCCGGCGACGGAGTGCGCGGCCACGGCGAGGACGTGACCTACGAGAGCGAGAGCCACTACGCGCTGGTGGACGCCCCGCCGGACTTCGGCCTCGCGGGCGAGTGGACGTTCGAGGAGTTCGCGGCGCGACTGGACGGCGTGGACCTGTTTCCGAACCACCCGCCCGAGCAGGCGCTGGCGCGGAACTACCGGCGCTTCGCCGTCGAGAGCGCGGCGCTCGACTTGGCGCTCCGGCAGGCCGACACGGACCTCGCGAGTGCGCTCGACCGGTCCTACGACCCGCTTCACTTCGTCGCCAGCACGCGTCTCGGGGAGCCGCCGAGCCCCGAACGGGTCCACGCCCTCCGCGACATCGTGCCCGGGCTGGAGTTCAAGCTCGACCCCACCTCGGCGTGGACGCCGGAACTGGTCTCGGACCTCGCGGCGACGGGCGCCGTCCGCATCGTGGACCTCAAGGGCCAGTACGAGGGCACGGAGGTCGACCAGCCGGCGGACCGGGACCTGTACGAACTGGTCATCGAGTCGTTCCCGGAGGCCATCGTCGAGGACCCGGAACTGACGGCGGAGACGCATCCGCTCGTCGAGCGACACGCCGACCGGCTGAGCTGGGACTACCCCATCACCGGCCCGGAGAGCATCGACGCGCAGGGGCTCCGCCCGGCGTGGGTCAACGTCAAGCCGTCGCGCTTCGGCGCCGTCGAGGACCTGCTGGCGACTGTCGAGCGCTGTGAGCGCGCGGGCATCGGCCTCTACGGCGGCGGGCAGTTCGAACTCGGCGTGGGCCGCGACCACGTGCAGGCGTTCGCGTCGGCGCTCTACCCCGAGGCCCCGAACGACGTGGCGCCGCGGGCGTTCAACCGCCCGTCGCCGCCGCCGGACCTGCCGGCGAGTCCGCTCGCCCCGCCGGAACGCCCCCGCGGACTAGGGTGGTCCTGATGAACGCCGCCGAGCGTGCGGCCGCGGCGCTCGCGAACGCCGGCCACGAGGACGCGGCGCGCGAGGTTGCCGAGTCGCCGGCCGAGGGGCCGACGCTGGCCGAGTTAGACCTCGACGCGGCACTCGTCGCGGCCGCGCCGCTGGCCGAGTCGCTGGGGCTGGACCGCGAGCCGATCGCCGCGGGCGTCGACTTCGCGCGGGCGGACCTCGACGACGGCGACGAGGGGAGCGACTTCGTGACGTTCGTCTGGGACTTCGTGCAGGAGCCGGAGCGCCGCGGCATCGTGTATCAGCGCCTCAGCGAGCGAGTGCAGCGGCGACGAATGCGAGAGGAAGACGTCGAGGGCCTCTTCTGAGGGCGCGTCGTCACCGCCAGTTCGCCCGTTCCGCCCACTGCTCTTCGAGGCCGAGGTCGTGGACGTAGGACTCGGGGTCGGGATGGAACGGGTCGCCGATGGCGTCCAGCCGGTCCGCGAGTCGGGCGTCGAGCGCGTCGACGACGGCCTCGTAGTCGGGGTCGTAGACGCGGTTCCGGAGCTGATAGGGGTCCTCCCGGTTGTCGAACAGCAGCCACGCCGGCGACTGCGGCGGCGCGTGCTCCGCCATGAACTCCTCGGTGACTCGGGCGTACGTGTAGCGCTCGGTCCGGAGGCCACGCCAGCCCGCGGCGACGTTCATCAGGAGCGCCGCGTCGGTGGCCGCCGCCGAGTCGTCGCCGCGCAGCGCCGGTGCGACGTCGGTCCCTTCCATCGCCGCCGGCACCTCGACGCCGGCGAGGCCGAGGAGCGTCGGCGCGACGTCGACGATTCCAAACGGGTCGTCGCGGACGTGCCCCGCAGGAATCTCGGCGGGCCACCTGATCACGAACGGGACGTTGACCGCCTCCGCGTACGGGTTCCCCTTCTGGTTGAGCCCCTGCGACCAGAAGTTGTCGCCGTGGTCTGAGGCGTAGGCGACCACCGTGTCGTCGGCCACACCCTCCCGGTCGAGGGCGGCCACGAGTCGGCCGAACTGGTCGTCGAGCGCAGTCACGTGGGCGTCGTAGTCGGCGAGGGCCTCACGCACGCCATCGTACTCGTAGGGCACCGGTTCGTCGTACACGTCGCCCTCGTTGGAGAACTCGCGGATCGGGGGTGCCTGCGTGTGTGCGCCGCCGGGGTGGTCGGGATGCGCGGGCATGATCGGTTCGACGTTGGGCCGGACCGACAGGTCCTCGGCGTCGTACAGGTCCCGATACTCCTCCGGGACCATCCGGTACGGGTCGTGGGGCGGGCCGTAGGAGAGGAAGAGACAGAACGGCCGGTCGTCGTCCGGGCCGTCGGTGCCGACCGCCCCGGTCACGAAGTCGATCGCGAGGTCGGTCTGGTGGACGGGTTCGTAGCCGTCGATTTCGACGAGTTCGTCGTCGTCGCGGTAGTAGCCCGCGTCCATGTAGTCGTGCGAACAGTTGTACACCGCCCAGAAGTCGTCGAACCCCTGTCGTCGCGGCCCCGGCAGCGTGAACTTGTCCCGCGGGACGCCGTCGATGTGCCACTTCCCGATGTAGCCGGTCCGGTATCCCGCCTCCCGGAAGGCCTCCGCCACCGACGGCGCGTCGGCCGATAACTGGAGGTCGTTGGTTATCACCCCGTGCGTCGTCGCGTGTTGCCCGGTCAGGAGCGCCGCCCTGCTCGGCGAGCAGACCGGGTAGTTCGCGCAGGCGTTCGAGAGCCGGGTCCCCTCGCTCGCCACCCGGTCGAAGTGCGGCGTGATGACGTCGTCGTTGCCCGAACAGCCCATCGCGTGGGCGCGATGCTGGTCGGAGAAGACGAACACGACGTTTGGCCGGGCCCGGTCGGCACTCATGTCGGGGGTCTCGGAGAGGGAGACGAAAAGAACTGGGTCGGCCCCGGACGGCTCTCAGTTCTCGACGACTCGCTCCTCGCCATCGAAGTGCGCGCTGTTGTCCTTGGGCTGGTAGTCCAGCACCTCGCGGGCCGTCTCCAGCGAGTAGTACTTCCGGTCGTTGTCGGAGATGCCGTAGACGATTTCGAAGCCGTAGTCGGCCTGCAAGGAGCAGTCGAAGAGGTGCGCGCAGTCCCGATGCGAGAGCCACATCGCCTGTCCCCGCTCGTAGTCGATGGGGGGGTGGCCCTTCGTGAGGTTGCCGATGCGGACGACGAGGCCCGCCATGCCGTGTTCGTCGTGGTAGTAGCGCGTGAGAATCTCGCCGGTGGCCTTCGAGACGCCGTAGAAGTTGCCGGGGCGGGGGAACTCCGAGCCGTCGAGCATGAAGTCGCTCTCGGTGCGGTAGATGTCGGGCGTGCGCTCCGTCTCGAAGTGGCCGACGGCGTGGTTCGAGGAGGCGTAGACGAACGTCTCGATTCCCGCCTCGGCGCAGGCGTCGAGGAGGACTTTCGTGCCGTGGATGTTGTTGTCGAGGACGCTCTCCCACGGCGCGTCGCGGCGCGGGTCGCCCGCGAGGTGGACGACGGCCTCGACGCCGTCGACGGCCTCGCGCATCGCGTCCTCGTCGACGAGGTCGCCGACGAGGTAGGGATGGTCGGGCGTCTCCTCGGGCTCGCTGTGATAGAGGAGTCGCCAGTCGTACTCGTCGGCGATGCCGTCGAGGATGGCTCCGCCGACGCGCCCCCCGGCGCCGGTGAGCAGGACGGACTCGGTCATCGAGAGACACTGCGGCCAGCGCGGTTAAGTAAGGTGCGGATTCACTACTGCGCCGCGAGTGAACGCTGAGCGACACGACTAACAGCGTCGCGCCGCCGGGGTCGGACGTGAGCCGACACTCCGCCGAACGCGCCGTCGTCGCCCTGCTCGTCCTCGTCGGAACGGTGCAGGCGGGGGCCGCCGCCTTCGCCCTGCAGACGCCGCCCGGCGGACCCGCCGTGCTGGCCCTCCGCGTCGTCGCCGGCCTCGGCGGACTGGTGGTCGTCGCCGTCGCGGCCCTCGTCAGGGCCGGTCGGGTCGGCGGCGAACCACTCGTCGCGGTGGCCGCTGGTGCCGTCGCCGTTTCGGGCGCGGCGTTCTCCGTCGACGCCGCACATCCGGCGTGGCTCCAGTACGGGATGCTCGCGTCGCTGGTGGCACTCTACGCGGGCCTCGTCGCCCTGACCGTCGGCGTCGCGAGCGACACGCCTTAGCCCCCGCCGCCCGCGTCGTGGCGTATGGTCACCGACGCCGAGCGGGCGTGTTTCGAGGCGGGCGTGAAGTTCGGGTCGCTCTACCACCAGTTCGCGGGCGCGCCGGTCGGCCCCGAGAGCGTCGAGAGCCTCGCGGCGGCGATAGAGGAGAGCATCGAGAATCAGCCGTACTGCGAGTCGGTCACCGTCGAGCCACAGATGGACGTGCTGGCCGACGCCATCGCGGCGGGGAGTGCCGACTACGTGGAGTTCACTGGTCGCTTCGTCGAGGTGGAGATCGTCGTCGTCCACGAGGGCGTCGAAGTCGTCGCGGAGATGGCGATGGACGACGGCTACCCGCTGATGGAGCCGGTATCGGTGTCGGATCGGGGATAAAACCAAATGACAGGCCCGCGAAGAGGGCGGTATGAGTCAGCGCACGCTCGACGACGAGGACCTCTTCGGTGAGGCCGCCGAGGAGATTCGAAGCGACGTGGAGAACAGTCTCGCGGCCGCCCGCGACGAACTCCCAGACCCCGACGACGTGTGGGAGGTCGAGGCCGACAACGTGCTGGGCGTCCTGAACGGCCTCAAGTCGGCGCTCGACGCCGACGCGGCGCGCGAGGAGTTCCGCGACGCGAAGAAGTGGTACACGATGGGCGAACGCGCGGGCGCCTTCGACGAGGACGACGAACTGGCCGACGAGATGGACGCCCTCGAAGACGTGCTGGACGACGTGGAGGCCGCCAGCGAGGACGTCACCGACCTCGTGGAGACGCTCCCCGAACTCCGGAGCGCCCTCGCCGAGGACTAGCGGTGTGGCGGGGGCGTCGGGTCCCTGTCGGCCACCGCAGCGAGCAAGTCGGCCAGCGCCGCGCCGGCCTCGGCCAGCAGCGCTTCGCCGCGCTCGGCGTCGCCGTCGCGGGGGTCACCCACAGCGCCGTTTTCACTGAACGCGGCGCTGTCGTGCGCGAGGTTCGTCCCCGACACCCACTCGCCCCACGTCTCAGCCGCGCCCGCCGCCGCCTCCTCGACGCGGCCCTCGCGCACCAAGTCGGGGGCGACGTGGCGCAGGAGCGCCGTCTCGACGGGACCGCCGTGACCCATGTCGGGCGCCTCGACGGCCTCGAACCACGTGAACGGGAGCGTGTACGCCACCTCCTCTCTGGTGAGACCCGCGGCCACCTCGCGCACCGCCTCGGCGTTTCCCCCGTGGCCGTTGACGATGACCACCCGGTCCCAGCCGTGACTCGCGAGGCTCGCCGCCGTCTCGCGGACGTAGGCGCGAAACGTCTCCGGTGACACCCACAGCGTCCCGGTGAACTGCCGGTGTTCGGCGGCGATGCCGACGGGGACTGGCGGCGCGACTGCCACCTCGCCCTCGTATGCCGTCGCCCCGGCGTCTGCGACGGCCGCGGCGCTCAACGCGTCCGTTCCGAGCGGTGCGTGTGGCCCGTGCTGTTCCGTGCTGCCGACCGGCAGGAGCGCGAGGTCCGTGTCGAGGGCGTCGGCGTCCGTCCACGTCGCCTCCGAGAGATGCATGCCGGCGCTTCGGGCCGGGCGGACTTGTAGCCGACGCCGGGCACAAGGCGTATCAACGTGGCGAGTCTGTAAGGAATTGTAATGAACGACTCGCGAGAAGGTGGCGTCGAGTTCGGCGACGTTCGGAATCAGTTGCGAGACCTGTCGTATCCGCTCACCGGCGCCGACGTCATCGCGGCGTGTGGCGACGGGACGATGGACCTCGCCGACGGCACGCGGACGGTGAGCGAGGCCCTCAAACCGTGCCGCGACCACACCTTCGAGTCGCCCGCCGACGTGGAGGCGACGCTGTTCTCGATGGTCCCCGTCGGCGCCGTCGGGCGAAAACACTACACCGACCGGGGCTGTCTCAGCACGTTCAGAGCAGTCGGGTCGCTTTAGTCGTCGCCGATTTCCGCCTCGTACTCGTCCTCGTCCACGTCGGCCTCGGCTTGTCGCTCCTGTGCGCGTTGGACGAACTCCTCGGGCAGTTCCTCGATTTCACCGGCCTGCACGCCCCAGAGGTGCGCGTAGAGGCCGTCCTCGTCGATGAGTTCCTCGTGGGTGCCCCGCTCGACTACCTGCCCGTCTTCGAGGACGACGATCTGGTCGGCGTCCTTGATCGTCGAGAGGCGGTGGGCGATGGAGAGGGTGGTCTTGTCGGCGCTCAGCCGGTCCAGCGAGCGCTGGATGAGCATCTCCGTCTCCGTGTCCACGTCGGACGTGGCCTCGTCGAGGATGAGGATTTCGGGGTCCTTGAGGATGGCCCGCGCGATGGAGATGCGCTGGCGCTGGCCGCCGGAGAGTTTCACGCCGCGCTCCCCGACCATCGTGTCGTAGCCCTCGGGGAGGTTCATGATGAACTCGTGGGCCTCCGCGGCCTTCGCGGCCTCCCGAATTTCCGCCTCGCTCGCGTCGAACGTGCCGTACTCGATGTTCTCCTTCACCGTGCCGTAGAACAGGAACGTCTCCTGTGACACGTAGCCGATGGCTTCGCGGAGACTCGGAATGGTCACGTCGGTCAGGTCCTGCCCGTCGATGCGGATGTGGCCCTCGTCCACGTCGTACATCCGCAAGAGGAGTTTGAGCACCGTCGACTTCCCGGCTCCCGTCGGGCCGACGAGCGCGAGGGTGTCGCCGCCGGGCACCTCGAAGGAGATGTCCTCGACGATTGGCTCCTCGTCGTAACCGAAGGTCACGTCGTCGTACTCGACGCGGCCGTCCTCGACGACGAGGTCCTCGGCGGCGGGGTCCTCCTCGATGCGCGTGGGTTCGTCCATCAGGCCGAAGATGCGCGCCGCGGAGGCCCGCGCCCGCTGGTACATGTTGATGATCATCCCGAACTGGGCCATCGGCCAGATGAACCGCTGAGTGTAAAGGATGAACGTGACGAACTCGCCGACGCGGAGGGTGCCGGTGAAGGGGCCCGGCCCCTCGCCGTTGAACACCCAGAGGCCGCCGACGATGAACGTCGTCAGGAAGCCGATGCCGGCGATGATGCGGAGCGCCGGGAAAAAGCGGATGCGGAGCGTGATGGCCCCCCAGTTCGCGTCGAAGTACCCCTCCGAGACGTCCTCGACTCTGTCGTCCTCGAAGTCCTCGGTGTTGGACGTCTTGATGACCTGAATCCCGCCGAGGTTGTTCTCCAAACGGGAGTTCATGTCACCGACGCTCTCGCGGACGTCCTGATACTTCGGCTGGATGGCCTCGATGAAGCGCCACGTGAACAGGGCGATGAGCGGCACCGGCAGGAGAGCGACGAGGGCCAACTGCCAGTTCATCCAGAACAGGATGGCCGCGATGCCGATCACCATCATCGACAGGCGGAACACGGAGTTCAGGCCCCCGTTGAGGAACCGTTCGAGGCGGTTCACGTCGTTCGAGAGGATGGACATCAGTTCCCCGGTCTGCTTGTCCGAGAAGAACTCCATGTTCAGGCGCTGCATCTGCTCGTAGGTGTCCACCCGAATCGAGTGCTGGATGTTCTGCGAGAAGGAGTTCCAGCCCCAGTTGCGGCCCCAGTGGAACATCGCACCGCCGAAGAAGGAGACGGCGATGAGGCCGATGGTCAGCCAGAACTGCCCCTCGCGCGTCGCGGGAACCCACGCGTGGGGCAGCAACGGGAGACTGTACGCGGCGTCGGTCCGGAACACTGCGTCCACGGCGACGCCGAGGAGGAGGGGCGGCAACAGGTCGAGGCCGCGGGCGAACATGCTCCCCGCGAGTCCGACCGCGAACTGGCGCCAGTTCTCGCGGCCGTACGTGGCGAACAGGCGCCGCATCGGGTTGTCGACCTGTTCCCGTTGTTCCTCGAACGGGTCGTCTTCGTCTTCGGGAACAGCCATTAACAACAGTGTCAGTCGACCGCTACGCAAAAGCGTTGCTCTACCGGACAGTTAGCCGGTGTAGTTGATTGCGACGCGGTCCCCCACGGTGACGCCGTTGCGGTCGGTCCAGCCCCGGTTCACTTCGAGCACCCACTTCGCGGTGCCCCGATAGCGTGTGAGGTTCGCCTCGTCGGTTCCGGGTGGCGGCAGGGGCGCCTCGTGGATGGCCGTAATCGTGTGATTGGCGCCGACGAAGACGATGTCGAGGGGGAAGTCCATGTCCCGCATCACGTAGGCCTGTTCGCCCGCCCGGACGTGGACGAACAGCATGCCGGTGTTCTTCGGGAGCGAGTCGGTGTCGCTGAGTCCGGTGATCCGTTCGCTCCGCGTGTCCGCGATTCTCGTGTCGACGACTCCGAGTTCGGTGCCGTTCTCGCCGACGACGGTCACGGTTGCGGAGCCGTACGCGTCCCCGGTGTGCAGGAGCGTCGCCGGGACGTAGGCGGACGCCACGAGCGCCACCGCGAGAAGCGCCGCGAGGCCGGCGACGGCCGCGCCGAGGTGTCGGGCCTCCATCGCCGGAACGTGGGCACGACGCGGCCTAAGCGTTGCGGGGCGAGAGGGCAAACGTTTAGGGCGCGCACGGGTAGTCTCGGGTACGGGTTCGTGGTCTAGTTGGTCATGACGCGGCCTTTACAAGGCCGAGATCGGTGGTTCAACTCCGCCCGAACCCACTCTTCTTCCGTCGAGGCGTTGCATCGCCGAGACGCTCGTGTGGGGAGCGCGGAGTTGAAGCAGGGAGTGGAGCCTTGCGGAACGACCGTGGTTCAACTCCGCCCGAACCCACTGCATTTTGCTGCGAGCAAACCGCGAGCGGCAAATCCGTGTGTGAGGACGGATTGAACCGGACGGCGGCGAGCGGATGCAAGCCGACGGCGTTGTTCAACTCCGCCCGAACCCACTCGCATTCTGCGACGAACGGGAGCAACGTGGGTCGACTCCTCACGGTTCAGACGTCCCGCCGGACGAACCACGCCTGACTGGCGAGAACGAGGACAGCCGTCATCCCGAGGAGGACGGCCGCGTCGGCGAGGTCGTAGGTGCCTTCGAGGAGGACGTCGTTCGGGTCGAAGTACCGCATCGGCGCGACCGCGCCCAGCACCGCGTAGTCCGTGCCGCTCAGGAGCGACTCGACGAGATAGCTGCCGAACGTGACCCCGAGCGCGACGCGTTGGGCGATGCTCGCGCGGTCGAAGAGAACCGACGCGAGGAGCCCGATTGCCCCACAGGCAAACAGGTACGGAATCGACAGCAGATGGAGCGCGACGAGGTCGGCGACGGACAGCGACTCCCCGATGAGGGTGGCGCTGGCGAGGACGGCGACGGGCGTGACGGCGTTCACCACCAGAATCGGGACGCCGAGCGCGACGAACCGTTCGGCGGCGAGTCGCGGCCGCGACACCGGCATCGACAGGATGGTGTCCATCCGCCCGCGGTCGACGTCGTCGGCGATGATGCTCGCGGCGCTGTACGCGAGGTACAGCCCAAGCAGGATGACCCAGCCGAACATGTACAGTTCGACCGCCAGAAACCCTTCGAGCGAGGCCATCGTCTGAATGTTGAAGGCCCGAATCATCGGTTCGGGAAACGCCTCACGGAGTTGCGCCATGTCCATCGCTTGGCTGTAGGACGGGTACGCCCACACGGCGAACGCGGCCAGCAGCGACATTCCGACGGCGAGATACACGCTGCCCCTGACCCGCTTGGCGGCGTCGTACCGCGTGAACTCAAACATCCTCGTCACCGCCGTAGAACTGCAGGAAGACGTCTTCGAGCGGCGCTTCCTCGATGGACACGTCGACCATCTCGTAGTCGGGAAGCCGGCCGAGGAGTTCGTTGATGTCGCCGGTGAAGGTGAACGTGCACTCGGTGAATCGGTCCGAGTCGGCGTCTCCATCGCCCGAAACGCTGGTTTCGAGGTCGTGAACGCCGTCGAGAGCGACGAACTCGGTGGGAATCGGTTCGGCGCTGTCGATGCGGACGACTTTGCCACTCCGGCTCAGGAGCGTCTCGACCGGATCGACGGTGACCAGCCGACCGTCGCGGATGATGCCGACGCGGTCACAGAGCCGCCTGACCTCGCTCAAGATGTGTGAGGAGAGGAACACGGTCACCCCCCGGTCACGCTCCGCTCGGAGGAACTCGGCGAACTGATGTTTCACGAGAGGGTCGAGACCGCTCGTCGGTTCGTCGAGGATGACGAGGTCCGGGTCGTGCATGAAGGTCGTCACCAGCCCCAACTTCTGGACGTTTCCCGTGGAGTAGTCCCGAACGCGCCGGTCGAGCGGGGGGTCGAACAGGTCGAGCAGCGCCGCCCGTCGCTCGTCGCCTTTCACCGCGGCGTGGAGGTCGAGGATCTGCGCGCCCGTCGCCTGTTCGTCGAAGGCCTGACTGTCGGAGAGGTGTCCGATGCGGCGTTTGGCCTCCACGAGCGCCGTTCGGTTCCGGACGTCGGTCCCGAGCACCCGCGCCGTTCCCGCGGTCGGCTTGATGAGGCCGAGGAGCATCCGAATCGTCGTCGTCTTCCCCGCGCCGTTCGGCCCGAGGTAGCCGAATATCTCGCCGGTGTCGACTGTGAACGAGACGGCGTCGTTGGCGAGGACGGCCCCGTAATCCTTGGTCAAGCCGTCGAGTTCGACTGCGCCCATACCTCGTTGTTCGCAGGCCCCCCTTTCGGTGTACCGGCGTCGGGACCGATTCGGCGACGCGGCGTGACTGAGCGACGCCGGTCCCACAAAGCGTATGGCCGGCTCTCGTGATTGATGGGGAAACGTGACCAAAATACGACCCCGGGCGCTCCGGGTCGGCCACGAGCGTGAGCCGGAAACCATCGCCGCCGACCCCCGCTTCGAGTGGCGCCTCGACGCGGACAGCCGCGGCGCGGCACAGAGCGCGT
>JBDGTS010000013.1:0-16109 GCA_042216675.1 Halobacteriaceae archaeon
CCTTCCGGAAGGCCCGACAGGTCGCGCCGACGGTCATCTTCTTCGACGAACTCGACGCGCTGGCCCCCGGCCGGGGGCAGGAGGTCGGGAGCAACGTCTCCGAGCGGGTGGTCAACCAACTGCTCACCGAACTCGACGGGCTCGAGGAGATGGAGAACGTGATGGTCATCGCCGCGACGAACCGCCCCGACATCATCGACCCCGCGCTGTTGCGCTCGGGGCGCTTCGACCGCCTCGTCCGCATCGGCCAACCGGACGAGGACGGCCGCGAGGAGATTCTGAAGATTCACACCGACGACACGCCGCTGTCGCCGGACGTGAGCCTGCGCGAACTCGCGGAGGTGACCGACGGCTACGTCGGCTCCGACCTCGCGAACATCTCGCGCGAGGCGGCCATCGAGGCCCTCCGCGACGACCCCGACGCCGACGAGGTCGAGATGCGCCACTTCCGTCGCGCGATGGACGAGGTGCGCCCGACCATCACGGACGACCTCGTGGACTACTACGACGAAATCGAGGAGGAGTTCCGCGGGTCCTCGCCGTCCCCGACGGAGCGCACGCAGGGTCGGCTCGGCTTCCAGTAAGGTCCGCGATTTTCGACGGCAGTCGCTTTTCGGCCGGAGTGCGACGGAGAAAGCGAGTCACTTACTCGACGAGGACCGCGTTCACCTGCCCGTTCTGGCCGGGGCGGGAGGTGACGCGGGCGCGTCCGGCGTCCGTCTCGACGATGGCGCCCTTCGTGATGATGTTCCGGCGGGCGTAGTTCGGGTTCGCCTCGTTCTCGACGACGTCCTCGATGACGGCGTGTTCGGTGTTGCCCTCGTCGTCGGTGACGTTGGCGACGTTCGTGGCGAGTGCGCGGACCTTCCGGGTGTTGCCCTGCGAGTCGACGGTGCGGAGCGACACGTCGTTCAGTTCCGTCTCGGTGGGGTCCCGACCGAGTTCGTGCTTTCGCTTCTTCCGGTGCGGTCGGACCGTGCCTCCGGTCTTCGTCTTCCGCGAACTGCCTTGGTATCTCATGGACAGTAGTGGCCGGGCGCGACACTTGAATCGCTCGATTCCGCCGGTCCCGCTTTCGCGACGCGAACGTGGCCTCGCGGACGGGTGACGCGAGGCGACGGCGGTCGCCGCCTTCCGGCACCGTTTTGCCGCCGGAGACGCACGGTCCGACGATGAGCCTCCGGGTCGCCGTCGCCACGCCGTTCCGCCAGCACGGGACCGACAGCCTCGACGAACACGAGTTCGTGGTGGCGCTCTCCCTCGACCGCGGCTGGTTCTCGCCCGACCAGGCCAAGCGCCTCGCGGACGTGGCCGTGGGCGAGGGCCTCGTCGACCGGGCGGGCGACGACCTCGTGGCCGCCTTCGACCCCGGTGCCGTCGAGGTGCCGGAGGACTTCGAACCCGACGAGTCGCTCCTGCAGGAGCGCTCGCCCTTCGAGCGCGCGGTGGCCGCCGTCGTCGAGACGGGCGTCGCCAAGCAGGAGGCCGTCGCGGCCGTCAACGACCTCCAGCATCGCCTCGGTGTCACCGCCGACGTGGCCGCGGTCCTCTACGCCCGCGACCACGGCGCCGACGTCGAGGACGTGGCAACCAGCGTCCGCAGTTCCCTCCTCGACGATGCGTGACCGCGTGTCCGACCCGACGCGAATCGCCCAACTCCTCGCCTCGGAGGTGGACGGCCGCGAGGAGGGCGTCTTCGCGGCGCTCTCCGTCGTGGACGCCGACCGGGACGCGGAGCCGTCGCCCGGTGGCACGCCCGCCTACGGTGTCGCCGCCGCGGACGAGCGATTCGCCACCGTCGTCCTCTACCCCGAGCGAACCGTCGTCGAGGGCGATGAGGACCTCGCCCACGCGGCCGGTGAGCGCGGCCTTTCGGTCGGCGAGGCAGGCGTCGAAGTCCCCGACGGCGCCGCGGTGAAGCGCGCCGCGGCGGCGCTGGCGGAGAGGGCAACAGTATAGTGGCGCCCGTGCCCACCCCGGGTATGACGTTCTTCGCGGACCTCGCGGCGCGCATCGACGACGTGGGGAGCATCGTCTCCGTCGGCCTCGATCCGGACCCGGACCGCCTGCCCGACGCCGTGGCCGACGCGGACCTCCCTCGCTGGGCGTTCAACCGCCGCATCATCGACGCGACACACGAGTACGCCGCGGCATACAAGCCCAACGCCGCGTTCTACGAGGACGCCGACGGCTGGCGCGCCCTCCGAGAGACCATCGCCTACGCACACGGCAAGGACGTGCCCGTGTTGCTCGACGCCAAGCGAGCGGACATCGGCAACACCGCGCGCCAGTACGCCGACGTCCTCGATTACGCCGACGCCATCACGGTCAACCCCTACCTCGGCGAGGACGCCCTCCAGCCGTTTCTGGCGCGGGACGCCGGGGTGTTCGTCCTCTGTCGCACCTCGAACCCCGGCGGCCGGGACTTTCAGAACCTCGAACTCGCGGACTTCGACCGGACGCTGTACGAACACGTCGCCCACCGCGCGGCGGCGTGGGACGCGGAGTACGACGACGTGGGCCTCGTCGTCGGCGCGACGGCGCCCGACGAACTCGCCGACGTGCGCGAGGTGGCCCCGGACCTTCCGTTCCTCGTGCCCGGGGTCGGTGCGCAGGGCGGGGACGCCGAGGCGGCCGTCGAACACGGCCTCGCGGGCGGCGTCGGCCTCGTCAATTCCTCGCGGGGCATCATCTTCGCGGGCGAGGACGCCGCTGACTTCTTCGGCGCGGCGGGCCAGTCCGCAAAGCGCCTGCGGGACCGGCTGAACCAGTTCCGCTAAGGGACGCCCGGACCGTCGCCGCTCGGACTCGTCTCCCGCGCGCAGTCGACGCAGAGGCCCGCTTCGGGGTCCCAGTGGCTCTGGCACACCAGCGCCCCGCAGCGGTTGCACTGGTGGACGGCCTCGGCCGATTCACAGATCTGACACAGTCCGGTGATGCTCATGGACGGCGACTCTCGCGCCAGCGGCTTATGTCGTCCGGGAAACTTACTTTCGCGTAGCCCTCACGGTCAGCCGTGAGGGGCACGCGACTGCTCGGCGCCATCGGAGGCGTGTTCGCCGCGCTGACGGGCCTGTTCGTCCTGCTCGGACTGTTCGTCACGCCCGTCGCCTTAGCGCTCGCCGTCCCCTTCGGCGCGACGGCGTACTTCCTCTGGTACCACGCGTCGGGCCGCCTCGCCGACCGGGTGGCCGCGAACGCCGGTGGCCGTCGCCGGCGGCGGCGCGACGCCACCACCGGGCCGCGGGGTCGGCGAGACCGAACCCGGGAGCCCCGCCAGCAGTCCGCCCCGGACCGCGGCGACGCGGACGCGTACCGCGCCCTCGGCCTCGACCCGGGCGCCGACGCCGAGAGCGTCGAGGCCGCTTACCGGGAGAAGGTAAAGGAGGTCCACCCGGACCGCGGCGGCGACGAGCGCGCGTTTCGGGAGGTTCGAGAGGCCTACGAGCGCCTCGCGGACCCCTGAGAAACGTTCCCAAAGCGCGGGAAGGCTTTTGTCGTGTGGTCCCTTCCCGCACGATATGGGCCTCGACAGGGCCGCGTTGCGCCGGGCGGTCGAGCGCGGCGAGGAGGAAGGCGGCAACGTCGAGTTCAAAGAGCGCCTCCAGCGCGACACGCACCTCGCGGACGGGCGCCGCGAGAGCCTCGTCGCGCAGTTGCGCCACCGCGTGCTGTCGGGCGACGGCGAGGCGATGTACGTCCTCGGCGTCACCGACGCGGGCGGCATCGCGGGCGTCGAACCCGCGTCGTTCTCGGAGACGATGGACGTCCTCTCGCTCCTCGCGGAGGAGGCGGACGCCCACATCGAGGACGTGGAGACGTGGGGCACCGACGACGGCGGCCTCGTCGGCATCGCGACGGTTCAGCAGGGGTCCGCGCTCGACGCCGCGGACGACGCACACATCGTCGTCGGCACGGCGGGCCACGTCGACCACGGCAAGAGCACTCTCGTCGGGACGCTCGTCACGGGTGCGCCAGACGACGGCGAGGGCGGCACCCGCGCGCACCTCGACGTGCGGCCACACGAGGTCGAACGCGGCCTCTCGGCGGACCTCTCCTACGGCGTCTACGGCTTCAGCGACGGCGACCCGGTGCGGATGGACGACCCCTCGCGGAAGGACGACCGGGCCCGCGTCGTCGAGCGGTCCGACCGCCTCGTTTCCTTCGTCGACACCGTGGGCCACGAACCGTGGCTTCGCACGACCATCCGCGGCCTCGTCGGGCAGAAACTCGACTACGGCCTCCTGACCGTCGCCGCCGACGACGGCCCGACGGAGACGACCCGCGAGCATCTGGGCATCCTGCTCGCAACCGATTTGCCCACCGTCGTCGCCATCACCAAAACCGACCTCGTGGACGACGAGCGACTGGCCGCGGTCGAACAGGAAATCGAGCGACTGCTCCGCGACGCGGACCGCACGCCGCTCCCGATCGAGCGCTACGGCGTGGAGGCGGCCGTCGAGGAGATCGACGAGACGGTGGTGCCCATCGTCCGCACCAGCGCCGTCTCGATGGCGGGCGTGGACGAACTCGACCACCTGTTCCGCCGCCTCCCGAAGACGGCGGCGACGGAGGGCGACTTCCGGATGTACGTCGACCGGACCTACCGCGTCACGGGCGTCGGCGCCGTCGCGTCGGGTACCATTCGCTCCGGGTCGGTGGCGGCCGGCGACGACCTGCTGTTGGGTCCGATGGCCGACGGGTCGTTCCGCGAGGTCGAGGCCCGGTCCATCGAGATGCACTACCACCGCGTCGACAGGGCCGAGGCGGGCCGCATCGTCGGCATCGCGCTGAAGGGCGTCGAGGAACGCGACGTGAAACGTGGGATGGTCCTGCTGCCCGCCGACGCCGACGCCGACCCCGACCCCGTTCGGGAGTTCGAGGCGGAGGTGATGGTGCTGAACCACCCCACCCGAATCGACACGGGCTACGAACCGGTGGTCCACCTCGAAACTGCGAGCGAGGCGGCGCGCTTCGACCCCGAGGGCGGCCAACTGCTCCCCGGCGACTCCGGGCGAGCGACGGTTCGGTTCAAGTTCCGCCCCTACCTCGTCGAGGAGGGCCAGCGCTTCGTGTTCCGCGAGGGCCAGAGCAAGGGCGTCGGCACGGTGACGGGTGTCTCGCCCGCCGACTGAGTCGTCGGCGCTGTGACGCGCGACCGCACGGTTAAGTGCCTCTCCGTCGATGCAGACCCATGCCGAACAGTCACATTCGGGGGGACCGTCCGTGACCGTCACGCTCGCCTACGACACGGCGGCGGCCCAGTTGGCCTTTGCCTGTGACGAACTGCGCGAGAGCCTCGCGGCCGACCTGCGGGTGCGCGACCTGACGGCCGGGGCCGGAGACGCGGACGTGGTCGTCACCGCGGGCGAAGCGGTGCCCGACTGGGTCCGAGAGGCCGCGGGCGCGCCTGCCGACGTGCCGAGCGAGGGGTTCCGCTACGAACCGGTCGAGCGCGGCGGCGACTCGGTGCTGGCGGTCGTCGGTGGCGACGCCACGGGCGCGATGTACGGGGTGCTGGACCTCGCCGAACAGTGCCGGATGCGCGACGGCCTCGCCAACGTCGAAGCGACGGCGTCATCGCCCACGGTGGGGTTCCGGGCGGTGAAGTTCAACCTCCCGTGGTCGCCGTACCACGGCGGGGAGCAGGCGGACCTCCAGCGAGGCACCTGTCGGGACCGCGACTTCTGGGCGGCGTACCTCGACCAGTTGGCGCGCGCCCGGTTCAACGCGCTCACACTGTGGAATCTCCACCCGTTCCCGTTCATGGTCCGCCTCGACGACTACCCGGAGGCCTGCCCTTTCTCGGAGTCGGAACTCGCCGAGTGGCAGTCGTTCTGGCACGACGTGTTCGAGATGGCCGCCGCCCGCGGCATCGACGTCTACCTCGTCAACTGGAACATCGTCGTCTCCCCAGACTTCGCGTCGGCATACGACGTGGCGGAGACCGACGACCGGTCCGAACTGGTGCGCGACTACACCCGGCAGTCGGTGCGGGCCGTCGTCGAGGAGTACGAGAACCTCGCGGGTCTCGGCGTGTCGCTCTGTGACTGGATGGACGGGATGACGCCCGCGGAGAAGCAAGACTGGATGGCCGACGCCATTCTCTCGGGCATCGCCGACGCCGACCGGGAGGTGGACTTCCTCGACCGCTCCGTCCTTACGGAGTCCATCGACGAGATGCGACGCGGCATCGACGTGGCGGCGGACACCGACAACGTCGGGGACATTCGCGTCCCGACGAAGTTCAACTGGTCGCACGGGCACTCGACGCGGCGACTCGAACTCACCCACGACTACTCCTCCGGCGAGGTGGACGACTCGCTGTGGAATCCGCCCCCGGAGAACTACGAGGTGACGTGGATGATTCGGAACGAGGACGTGTTCGTCCTCCGCTGGGGCGACCCGGACTTCGTGCGGGACCACGTCGCGCGGAACGACGCCCCCTACGTCGGCGGCTACATCGTCGGCTCCGAGGTCAACACGCCGGCCATGGACGTCGCGCACCGCCGTGACGGGCACGCGACGTGGGACTACGCCTTCGAGCGACAGTGGCTCTGGTACACGCTGTGGGGCCGCCTGCTCTACGACCCGGCGACGCCGGACGCCGTCTTCGAGGCCGAGATGGACCGGCGGTACGGCGACGGCGTCGGGACGCGCCTCCTCGACGGCTTCCGGCACGGGAGCCGGATGCCCCTCGAACTCGCCGCGTTCCACGAGAGCACGTGGGACTACACGCTCCACGCCGAGGGCTTCATCTCGCCGGTGGCCAAGCGACACGGCGAGGAGATGTTCATCTCGGTGGACGACCTCATCGAACAAGCCCCCCTCGACAGCACCTACCAGTCGATTCCCGCGTTCGTGGCCGATGGACCGCCCGCGGAGGGCACCTCGCCCCTCGACCTCGCGGCGGAGATGGACGACGCCGCCGACGCGGCCCTCGACGCCGCGGCGTCGCTTCGCGACGACTTCGAGACGTATCCCGGCGCGATGAACCCGGAGGGCCACGACCGGGGGTACCGCGGCGAGCCGACCCACGCCGAGGCCCACGGTGCGCTGGCCTGCGAAGTCGCGGACGTGACGGCGTGGGGCCACCTCTGTCGCTACTTCGCGACGAAACTCCGCGGCGCAGTAGCGTTAGAGCGCTACCGGGCCGAGGGCGACCCGGCGGACCAGCGCACGGCGGTGTCGCACCTCGACGCCGCCGCCGCGCACTGGGACGCGGTGGCCGACGTGACGGACGCACACTACCGCCCGATTCCGTACGCCGACGACTGGTGGCCGGGGACGACGTTCTCGTGGGCCCAGTTCCGCGAGGACGCGGCCGCAGACGTGCGCATCGCTCGGCGCGCTCAGCCGCGGGACGACGCCGCCCGGTAGCCGCTGTCGGTCCGCGTCGCGAAGCCGAGCACGGCGGCCCACCCGAGCAGATTCGCGGCCCGCTCGCGGTAGGTGGCCGCCCAGTTGTTGTGTCGCTCGCGCTCCCACGGCGGCACCGCGTCGGCCACCGCCTCGAACGCGTCGTCGGCGTCGATTGGCTCGGCACCGAGCGCCGCGAGCACTTCGCGGGCCCCGAACACGCGCTCCCGGAACGCCGTCTCGACGGCCTCGCTCTCCGGGTCCCGGTCGGTGCGGGCGAACCGGCCGTCGGTCCGCTTGGCGAGGCCCAGCGCTCGCAGAAAGGTGAGCCACGTCCGCGCCTCGTCGCGGCCGTCGAGGAAGTCGGTGCGGTCCAGCAGGCGGCCACAGCAGTCGTTCTCGCCCTTGGGCACGAGTGGGAGTGCCGCTTGTGCTCCCGCGAGGGCGTGGCGGTCCGTCGGCGGGGCGGGGACGGGCTTGAAGCGCACGCTCACAGACCGAAGCTCTCGGCCACCAGCGACTCGTGGGTTTCGCCGAACGCGTACGTCGGGCCGCCGAGGACGTCGATTGTCACCGCGGCCGGGCCGAACACGTCGGGCGCCACCTCGCCGAAGTCCCAGTCCGCCTCGGCGAACAGGTCCGCGAACGGGACGCCGTGCGTCTCCGCCGCCGTCGACGCCACCTCGTCGAAGGCGTCGAAGTCATCTTTCACCGTGAGGTGGGCGCGCCCGCCGTAAGCGAGGGCGTCGTTCGTGCGCGCGATGGCCTCGCCCTCGTCGGCGGCGACGGGCGCGACGGGCGCCGACGCGGACGCCGAGACGAGCGACTGCGGATCGTAGTCGAGTTCGAACAAGCGGAACGCGGCGGCCTCGGCGGCCCGCGCCGCCATCGCGACGCTCCCGACGACGCTGGCCGTCGGGAACGCGACGAGGTACACCTGTTCGGGTGCGACGCCGGCCCGTTCGGCCACCCGGTCGGCGACGCCCTCGTCGGGAAGCGTCTCGCTCTCGACGGCCAGCACCGCGAACTCGAAGGCGTCGGCGTAGTCGAGCGCCATGTACTCCGGTTCCTCGGCGACGAGTGCGCGGGCGGGGCCGCTCCCCAGTCCCTCGAAGTCGCCGACGGCGAGTTCCCACCCGGCCTTCTGGGCGCCGAGCAGTGCCAGTCCGGGGTGGTCCGTCGCGAGTTCGACGTGGGGAATCGTCGCGCCGCCCACCTCGTCCACGCGGGTCTGGACCGTCGCCAGCCCCGCCGTCTGGAGTTCCGCGAGGAGCAGTCCGGCCTCGATGCCGCCGTCGTGGTCGACGCCGAAGTCGAGGACGGTGGCGCCGTTGTCGAGTTCGAACGCCCCGACGTCGAGTTCGGCGGCGAAGTCGAGCGCCTCGTCCGCCAGTTCGAGGGCCATCCGGTTGAGGCTCTCCATGCCAGCACCTGATGCGCCTCCGGGTAAAGGGTTTCTCAGTCGTCCACCCGCTCGGCCACCCTGTCGAGAAAGGCGTCGGGGAGGGCGTCGATTTCGCCGGCCTGCACCCGCCAGAGGTTCGCGTAGAGGCCGTCGGCGGCCAACAGTTCCTCGTGGCCGCCCTGCTCGACCACCTCGCCGTCGTCGAGGACGACGATGCGGTCCGCGTCGCGAACCGTCGAGAGGCGGTGGGCGACGACGAACGTGGTCCGGTTCTCGACGACGGAGGCGATGGAGCGCTGAATGAGGGCTTCAGTCTCGTTGTCGACGTGGCTCGTCGCCTCGTCGAGGACCAACACCGCGGGGTCTTTCAGGAGGGCGCGGGCGAGACAGACCCGCTGCCGCTGGCCGCCGGAGAGTTTTACGCCGCGTTCGCCGATGGTGGTGTCGTAGCCGTCGGGCAGGTCCGTGACGAACTCGTGGGCGCCCGCGAGGCGCGCCGCCCGGCGCACGTCCTCGTCAGTCACGCCGTCCCGGCCGTACTGGACGTTCTCGCGGACGGTGCCCGAGAACAGGAACGGGTCCTGTGAGACGTAGCCGACGTGCTCCCGGAGGTCCGACGGCGCCACCTCGGCGACGTCCGTCCCGTCGACGCGCACGGCGCCGCTGTCGGGGTCGTAGAAGCGAAAGAGCAGTTTCACGAGCGTCGTCTTGCCCGCGCCCGTCGGACCCACGACGCCCACGAAGTCGCCCGCGTCGACGTCGAGGGAGACGCCATCGAGCGACGGTTCCTCGGCGCCGGGGTAGGTGAACGTCACGTCGTCGTAGGTGACCCGCCCCTCGACGCCGTCGAGCGGTTCGCCGTCGGCGTCCTCGGTGGCGTCGAGGTGACGCAGGCCGACGATGCGCCGCGCCGCCGCCCGCCCGTTCTGGTAGGCGTTGACGACGTTCGGGAGGAAGCGGAGGGGTCGCTCGAACTCGCTGACGTAACTGAAGAACGTGAACAGGGCGCCCGCCGTCAGCGCTCCCGAGAAGACGAGGGGCGCGCCCTCCAGAATCCAGTAGCCGCCGACGAGGACGAGGACGGCGGTGGCGAGGGCGGTGTACGTCTCCATCGTCGGGGTCACGCGGGCCTGCGCGCGGAGGAGGTCCCAGCGGGCGTCGTGGAACTCCTCGGACGCCGCCTCGACGCGTTCGGCCTCGCGGTCCTCCGTCGCGTAGGACTTGATGACCGAGATGCCGCCGATGCTGTTGTTGAGTCGGCTGTTCACCTTCCCCACCACCTCGCGCATCTGCTCGTGGCGGGGGCGGACCGTGCGGTTGAACACGAAACTGATGACCGTCAGGCCGACGGGCAACAGGAGCATCAGCGTCGCCAACTGCCAGTGCAGGACGAGCAGATACAGGTAGACGACGGCGGCCATCACCACGGTGTCGACGAGTTGCCGGACCGCGTTGACGGAGGCGCCGAGTTGCTGGACGTCGTCGTTGAGGACGCTCATGATTTCGCCCGTCTCGTTCTCGTCGAAGAACCCCATCTCCAGTCGCTGGACGGTGTCGTAGGTGTCCGTCCGCACGGCGTGCTGGAACCGCTGAACGAAGACGCCGAAGGCCCACGTCGAGGCCACGTCGAACAGCGCCATCAGGGGATAGGCGGCCGCCAACAGGCCGAACGTGAGGTACAACTGTCCGGTGTCGCCGGGCGGAATCCACGCGCCCGGCACCAACGGGAGCGCGTAATTCCCGGTGTCCAGAAACACGGCGTCGATGGCGACGCCGAGGACGAACGCCGGGAGCATCCGGGGGATGCGACTGAGGACGTTGGCCGCGATGGCCACGGACAGGTACCCCGCGTGGGGGCGCCCGTAGCGCCGGAACAGCCGCCGCACCGGGTTCTCCGAGGGCTCAATCTCCCCCACGGACGGCGCTGTGTCTGGAGAAGACATGGAGTTCGGATGGCTACACCAATCAAATACTAAATCCTTTCAGAATGACTTGTCACCGCTCCCGGTCGCTCCGCGCCGGCCGTCCCAGTTCCTCCTCGACGGCCGCGACTTTCTCGGCGGCGCTCTCGGTGCTGGCCCGCTTGTCGTCTATCTTCAGGACCGTGCTGACCCTGTCGGCGTCGACAGCGGCGTGTGCCGCGCCCACGGCGTCGAGAAGCGTGTCCACGTCCTCGGCCTCGATGACGGTGCCCATCGGGTTCGTTTCATACGTCACGTCGAAGTCGTCGAGGGCGGCCACGGCGGCCGCGACGTCCTCGGCCATGCTCCCCTCCTTCACGGGCGCGACGCTCAGCAGTGCGACGACTGTCATGGCCGGGCGTACGGGCGCCGCGGCGAGAAGGTTTCGGCCGCGCGGACCGGTTGGAACGGACTTTTATTCGTCTCGGCCCGACCCGCCCCCATGGAGTCCCCGTTCGACGTCCTCGGCGTCGACCCGGACGCGGACGAGGCGGAGATAGAGCGTGCGTACCGCCGGCGGGTGAAGGAGGCCCACCCCGACCACGGCGGGTCGACGGCCGCATTCCGCGAGGTGCGGGCCGCCTACGAGCAGTTGACGAACGGGGAGTACGAGGCCCGGGAACGGGACTCCGGGCCGTCGCGGCCGACGGCCGACTCCGATCCCGACTCTGATTCCGACCCGGACCACGAATCCACGAACGCGCGAGCGACGCCCGTCGACGCCACCGTCGAGTACCTCAACTTCGACGTCCTCGACGACCACGGGTGGGCCGTCGGCGACCCGGACCTGTTCCGGAAGGCGGCCGCGGCGGACCTCGATTCGGTGGACTACGGCGAGTTCACTGTCCCGGCAGGCGAGACGGTTCTCGACGCCGCGGAGGCTACCGGCCAGACGTGGCCCTTCGCCTGTCGTGGCGGCGCCTGTGCGAACTGCGCGGTGGTCCTCACGCAGGGCGAGATGATGATGGCCGTCGACCACATCCTCCCCGAGGAAATGCTGGACCGCGGCATCCGCCTCTCCTGTATCGGCAAGCCGACGACGCCGGAACTCCAGCTGCTGTACAACGTCAAGCATCTCCCCGACTTGGACGACTTGCGACTGCCGCCCGGCCCATTCGAGGCGGTTCAGTCGGACTGAGCGGCGGTCCCCGTCGTTTATGAGGTGGGCCGTCGTCCCGGCCCCATGGAGTACACGACGTTCGGCAAGACGGGGTTGGAGGTGTCGCGGCTCTGTCTGGGCTGTGGCGGCCTGAGTTACAGCGACGAGTGGGAGTGGAGCGTCGGCGACAGGGAGCGGAGTCGAGCGATCGTCGAGGCGGCGCTGGACCGCGGCATCAACTTCATCGACACCGCGAACGTCTACTCGTACGGCGAGAGCGAGGAAATCGTCGGCGAGGCAATCGACGGCCGGCGCGACGAGGTGGTCATAGCGAGCAAAGTCGGCCAGCGACTCGGCGACGGCCCGAACCGAAACGGCCTCTCGAAGTCCCACATCATCGAGCAGTGCGAGCGGAGCCTCGACCGATTGGACACGGACCACCTCGACCTCTACTACGCGCACTGGTGGGACCCGGACACCGACGTCGCGGAGACGCTCTCGGCGTTCGACTACCTCATCGAGGAGGGGATGGTCCGGTACGTCGGCGCGAGCAACCTCACGAGCTGGCAACTGATGGATGCGCTCCGCACGAGCGAGCGCCACGACTACGAGCGCTACGTCGCCGTTCAGCCGGAGTACAGCCTCGTCGCCCGCCATCAGGAACTCGACTTGCTCCCCGCCGCGGAGCGCGAGAACCTCGGCGTCGCCACGTATGCACCGCTCGCGGCCGGATTCCTCACGGGGGAGTACACCCGCGACAGCGACGCCGCGGCGCTGGAGTCGGGGTCCGAGGAGACGTACCGTGACCTCTCGGAGTACGCGACCGAAGCCAACTTCGACGTGGTGGACGCCGTTCGGGACATCGCCGACCGGGAAGGGGTCCACCCCGTCGCGGTCAGCGTCGCGTGGGTCCTGGAACAGGACGCTGTGGACGCACCCATCGTCGGCCCCCAGTCCATCGACCACCTCGACACGTACTGCGACGCACTGACTGTGGACCTGTCGCCGGAGGACGTGGACCGCCTCGCCGAACCGGTCGAGGCGGCGTACACGCACGCCGACCTGCCGCGGACGGTGCGCTGAGCGTCCCGCGGGGTGCCGCAACCCTGACTGTTATACTCCGTGGACCTGCACCCCGACCATGGAAATAACCGACGTTCGCGCGGTCGAAGCGCCGGATTTCGGCCCGCCGGATTACGACGAGAGCGACGTGCGCCGGGAGTCGTGGTGGGAGGACCTCCGCGTCGCGAACCCGATGACGCGCTACCCGCGCTACGAGGACGTGCGCGCCGACTGGCTTCCGGACTTTCGGGACTTCGGCGTGGTCGTCGAAGCGGCGGACGGAACGCTGGGCTACGCGCCGGGGAAACACGGCGCGCCCGTCGCGGCCCTCGTCGACGACTACCTCGGCCAGCGCATTCAGGGCGAGGACGCGATGGCCACCGAGACGGTCCACGACATGCTCGAACGGCTCTGTGCCCCCTTCGGCGCGGGCGGCATCGCGTCCTACGCCGTGAGCGCCATCGACCTCGCACTCTGGGACCTGAAGGGGAAACTGCTCGACCGTCCGGTGTACGAACTGCTGGGCGGCCCCGCGACGGACGCGCTGGACTGCTACGCGACGGGGAACGACACCGACTGGTACCTCGAACTGGGGTTCGACGCGAACAAACTGGCCTGCCCGTACGGCCCGGCGGACGGCAAGGAGGGGCTCCTCGCCAACGAGGAACTCGTCGCGGACCGCCGCGAGATGCTGGGCGACGCGGGGGAACTGATGCTGGACTGCTGGATGGCCTTCGACGGGGAGTACACGGTTCGGCTGGCGAACCGCCTCCGCGAGTACGACCTCAAGTGGATGGAGGAGACGCTCTGGCCGAAGGACCTCGACTCTCACCGCCGCGTCCGCGACCGGGCCCCGTTCCAGACGCTCGCAACCGGGGAACACTGGTACACCGCCGCGCCGTTCCAGTACGCCGCCAACCACGACCTCGTGGACGTGTTCCAGCCGGACATCCACTGGGTCGGCGGCCTGACGACGGTCCAGAAGATCGCGTCCATCGCGGAGACGGCCGGGAAGTCGGTGGTCCTCCACTGCGGGGGGCACACCCCCTGCGGCCAGCACGCGAGTTACGGCCTACCGGGCATCCGCTGGACGGAGTACCCCGTCACCGCCCCGCCGGGCGTCGCGCTTGACGATGCGGAGACGCGGCCCGGGGTGGCCGTCCCCGAGGACGGCGAACTAGTGCCCAACGACGCGCCCGGCTTCGGCATCGAGTTCGACCCCGGACGGTTGGCGCCGTTCGACCACTGAGGGATCGGGCGTTCGCTCGCCGTGTTGCGTTCGGCAGGCGCTGGCCGAGAGTCCTGTGAGTGACGCGAACGGAACGCCGGCCGGGACGCCACGACGCCCCGGCCGAGATTTGAACGCAGTCGCTCCCGTTCGTTCGCATGCTCGCTCACCTCTCGCTCCCTGCTCAAACCTCTCCCGCATTCACACGTACCCGCGGAGCCAAGCCTCCACGGGTGAGGAGTAGAGAAGTGCGCTGGCCGGAATTTGAATCCGGGTTGCGACCATGGCAAGGTCGCGTGATACCACTACACTACCAGCGCCCGTTGCATTTCATCATGGCCGCGAGACGGACATAAGGGTTCCGAAAGCGACTCGGAACCGCGCCACGGGAGCGACCCCCACACTCCCGCGAACGGGCGTGTGACGGCCTCACAGCCGCGTGGAATAACGCCATACTTTTAAGGAATCCCCCGGTACGTTGCCTACAGTCTCGTGACGGAGCGCGAACGCGACACGGCATGACGGACAGCATACTCGTGCCGTCGTCCCTCGTCCGGGAGGCCACCGACAAACGGGAGGCCACCCGGAAGCTCGGCTACGTCGCCCGCGCGGCGACGGTGTTCCGGGCTGACCGCCTCATCGTCTTCCCCGACCGGGAGGGCGAGGGGCGTTGGGGCGGCGGGTTCGTCGAGACCGTGCTTCAGTACGCCACGACGCCCCCGTACCTCCGAAAGGAGGCGTTCGGGACGCGTGACGAACTGGAGTATGCCGGCGTCCTGCCGCCGCTTCGCGTTCCGTCATGGACCGGCTCCGAGTCCGACGATTCGGGGTCGTTGCGAGAGGGAATCGTGACCCAGGTCGGACCTGAAGGGCGCGTACGGGTCAATTGCGGACTGCAACACCCGATCTCACTCCGTCTTCCCGACGACGTGTCGGTGACGGAAGGGGAGCGCGTATCCGTCAGGGTATCTTCGCGAAGACCGGTCCGGGCGAAGCTCGTGGACGCCCCCACAGCGGGGCCCCACGTCGCTCGCATGGACCTCGCGGACGCTCTCGACGCCGAGGGCTATCGCGTCGCCACGTCTCGCCACGGGGCGCCGCTGACCGTCGATCGACTCGCGGACACGACCGACCGAGCGCGCGACGGACTCACCGTCGCGTTCGGTGCCCCCATGCGGGGGTTGCCCGAGATGCTCGGCGTGTCGCCGCCGCTCGATCCGGCTGACCCACCCGAGGGGTTCGACGTCTGGCTCAACACGATTCCGAACCAAGGCAGCGAGGTGGTGCGAACCGAAGAGGCGATGTTCGCCACCCTCGCCTGCCTCAACCTCAGGTGATACGATGCCACAGCCAAACCGACCACGAAAAGGATCGATGGGCTTCAGCCCGCGGAAGCGCGCGGCCAGTGAGGTGCCACGCTTCAACTCCTGGCCCGACAGCGACGGTCAACCCGGTCTGCAAGGGTTCGCCGGCTACAAAGCCGGCATGACGCACGTCGTGATGGTCGACGACCGCTCGGAGGCGACGACGGCCGGCATGGAGACGACCGTGCCGGTCACCATCGTCGAGACGCCCCCGATGCGCGCCGTCGCCGTTCGCGCCTACGAGGACACTCCCTACGGCAAGAAGCCCCTCACGGAGATTTGGACGGACGAACACCACGACGACCTCGACCGAGCGCTCGACGTGCCCGACGACGGTGGCGACCCGAGCGCCCTCGAGGAAGCGGTCGCGTCCGGCGACGTCGCGGACCTGCGGGTCATCACCCACACGGTCCCCGGCGACGTCGCCGGCGTCCCGAAGCGCCGCCCCGACGTGATGGAGACCCGCATCGGAGGCGGGTCACTCGACGACCGCGTCGAGTTCGCCACCGAACTGCTCGAGGACGGCGGCGTCCACGAGATGGGCGACATCTTCCGCGCGGGCGAGTACCTCGACGCGGCGGGCGTCACGAAGGGCAAGGGCACCCAGGGCCCCGTCAAGCGCTGGGGCGTC
>JBDGTS010000045.1:0-16102 GCA_042216675.1 Halobacteriaceae archaeon
GTCAATCAGGTCCACGCGCAGGTCGTCGGCAACGACGCGGCCGTCTCGACCGGCGCCGCGGGCGGCCAGATCGACCTCAACCTCTACAAGCCCGTGCTGGCCTCGAACTTCCTCGAATCCGCCGACCTCGTCGCCAGCGCCGCCGAGGCGTTCGGCGAGAAGTTCGTCGCCAAACTGGAGGCAAACCGCGAGCACTGCGAGCGGCAGGTCGAACAGAGCATGGCGCTCGCCACGGCGCTGAACCCGGCCATCGGCTACGACGCGGCCTCGAAGGTCGCAAAGCAGGCCCTCGCGGAGGGCCGGACCGTCCGCGAGGTCGCCGTCGCCGAGGGCTACCTCACCGAGGAGGAGGCCGACGAGGTCCTCGACCCCGAGGCGATGACCCACCGGGGCATCCTCGGCGACGAGTAGCTACTCCGCCATCCCCCACACGTCGCTCTCCCAGTCCTTCTCGCGGTCGTCGTAGACGGCGTGGCCCCGGTCGCGCTCGTCCAGTCGTGCCACGTCCTCGGCGTCGAGTTCCCAGTCGAGGACGTCCGCGTTCCCGCGGACGTGCTCGGGCGTCGAGGACTTCGGGATGACGACCACGTCGTTCTGGATGGCCCAGCGCAGGACGACCTGCGCCGGCGAGCGGTCGTACGTCTCCGCGAGGTCTCGTACCACCTCGTCCTCGAACACCTCGGCGCGCGCCAGCGGCGCCGCCGCCTCCACGACGACGCCTTCCTCGCGGCACGCCTCGACCCAGTCCGGGCGCTGGAGCCACGGGTGGTACTCGATCTGGTTGACCGCGATGGGCACGTCGCTGACGTGGGTCGCGGCCCGTAGCTGGTAGGGGCTGAAGTTCGAGACGCCGACGTTTCGCACCAGTCCCTCGTCGTGGAGGTGGGCCATCGCGTGCAGCGTCTCCCGCACGGAGATGGCGGGGTTGGGCCAGTGAATCAGGTAGAGGTCCAGATACTCCGTGCCCAACCGGTCGAGAGACCGCTCGCAGGCCTCGACGACGCTCTGGTAGTCGAGGTTCTTCGGGAGGACCTTCGAGGTGAGAAACAGGTCCTCGCGGTCCGCGTCGGCCGCGGCGAGCGCGTCGCCGATCTCGGCCTCGTTCATGTACCCCTCGGCCGTGTCGATGTGCGTGTAGCCGGCGTCGAGGCCGGCGTGCACGGCGTCGCGCACGGTGTCGCCGTCGATGTTCCACGTGCCAAGCCCGAGGGTCGGCATCTCGTCGCCGCTCGGAAGGGTGACTGTCGGAGCAGACATCACCGAATCGTGGTGTCCGCCCGCCCGTAACTGTTGGCGTTCCGGCGACCCGGACTGCACGGTTTTTTACCGACTCGTCCCCCACCGTCGAGCAATGACGGACTTCGACTACGAGGAACTGGGCCTCGTGGCGGGACTGGAGATTCACCAGCAACTCGACACCGCCACGAAGCTGTTCTGCGAGTGCCCGACCGACCGTCGGGACCCCGAGGAATCGACGCGGTCGTTCACGCGCTATCTGCACCCGACGCGGAGCGAACTGGGCGAAATCGACGAGGCCGCCCTCGAAGAGAGCATGGTCGACCGCGAGTTCGAATACCTCGCCTACGACTCCACCTGCCTCGTCGAGGAGGACGACGAACCGCCCCACCGACTCGACGACGAGGCCCTCGAAGTCACCCTCGAAATCGCGCAACTGCTCGACATGGACGTGGTCGATCAGGCCCACGTCATGCGGAAAGTCGTCATCGACGGCTCCAACACTTCCGGCTTCCAGCGCACGTCGCTCATCGCCCGCGACGGCGTCATCGATACCTCTGAGGGTCCCGTCTCTATCGTGGACCTGATGCTCGAAGAGGAGAGCGCCCAGCGAGTCGCGGAGACGCCCGAGGGGGTCCGCTTCTCCCTCGACCGACTCGGCATTCCGTTGGTCGAAATCGGCACCGGACCGGACATCCGAAGCCCCGAACAGGCCCGCGAGGCGGCCGAGCGCATCGGGATGCTCCTGCGCTCGACGGGACAGGTCAAGCGCGGCCTCGGCACCATCCGGCAGGACGTGAACGTCTCCATCGCCGAGGGCGCACGCGTCGAGATGAAGGGCGTCCAGTCCCTCGACGACATCGACGACCTCGTGGAACTGGAGGTCCAGCGGCAGGTCCGACTGCTCGAACTCGCCGAGGAACTCCAGTCCCGCGATGCATCCGTCGGCGACGCACAGGACGTGACGCCGGTCTTCGCCGACACCGACAGCGGCGTCATCGCCGGCGCCGACTGCGTGATGGCGGTGCCACTCTACGAGTTCGACGGCGTCGTGGGCGAGGAACTGCAACCGGACCGCCGCCTCGGCACCGAACTCTCCGACTACGCCAAGCACCGCGGCGCGGGCGGCATCTTTCACACCGACGAACTCCCGGCGTACGGCGTCACCGCCGACGAGGTGGCCGCTCTCCGCGACGCCGTGGGCGCGGACGCTGACGACGCCGTGGCAATCGTCGCCGCGGACCGCGACACCGCCGAGAGCGCCATCGAGGCCGTCGCGGACCGCGCGGAGACGGCCCTCGACGGCGTGCCCGAGGAGACGCGCGACGCGAAGGAGGACGGCACCTCCGCGTACCTCCGGCCGCTCCCCGGCGCGGCGCGGATGTACCCCGAGACGGACGTGCCGCCCGTCGAACCGGACGTGACGGAGGTGCCGACGCCGGAACTGCTCACCGAGAAAGTCGAGCGCTACCAGTCGGAGTTCGGCCTCGACGCCGGCCTCGCGGAGCAGGTGGCCTACGGGCACCGGATGGACCTGTTCGAGGAGGCCGTCGAGATGGGCGTCGATCCGACGCTCGCGGCCTCGACAGTGGAGAGCACCGTCACGGAACTCCGGCGGGACGACGTGCCCGTCGAGAACCTCACCGGGGAGCACTACCGCGGCGTGTTCGAACTGCTGGCCGACGACGCAGTGCCACAGGAGGCCGTACCGGACCTCCTCGAAGCCCTCGCGGAGAACCCCGCGCTGACGCCCGAAGCGGCGGTCGAGCAGGAGGGCCTCGGGGGCGTCAGCGAGGCCGAGGTGCGGGACGCCGTGGAGTCAGTCGTCGCTCGTCACGCAGAGCAGGTCGAGGAGGAGGGCATGGGCGCGTTCTCGGCGCTCATGGGCGAGTGCATGGGGGAACTCCGCGGGAAAGCCAGCGGGGACCTCATCAGCAGCGTCCTGCGCGAGGAGATTCAGGCCCGGACTTAGACCGACGCGCGCCACGCCGTGCGCTCGACGGTCTGAGAAATCCAGTAGGCGATGCCGACCATCACGACGGCGATGCCGGCGTCCGAAAGCCAGTGGATGCCGAGGTAGAACGTCGAGACGACGATTGCGACGGCCATCACGGCCGCCATCCGGGCGTAGCGACGGTCCGTCTTCTGTGCGTACACCGCCGCGAGCACCGAGAGGCCGGTGTGGAGACTCGGGAACGCCTTCATCAGCGTGTCCGTCGCGCCCGCACCGGCCTCAATGACGGGGTGGAACTCGTAGAGGAGGGGTTCGACCGCGGCCACCTCGTAGCCGACGACGTGGACGGGGAACAGCAGGAAGAACGGCGCGGCGATGAGGACCAGACAGACGTAGGCGATTGCGTAGCGGCGCGCCTGTTCGGGGCAGTGGACCTTCAGCTTGAAGTACGTGAACAGCACGATGAACGGGAACCCGACGAGGTACACCGCGCCGAACAGCATCGTGAGCGGTTCGGCCGTCACCGTCTGGAACACGGCGACAGTCGAGCCTTCGAGTTCGTGGACCGTGTCGGTGAACGTCTCCTCGACGTGGAACTTCGCGACGTTGTTGATGACGACCGTAATCGTCCACGCGACGCCGAGATACTTCCAGTCCGTCGTGACGAACTCCCGAATCATGCCGAGGCGCTTCCCGGCCGGGAGATACACGTACGCGCCGAGAATCAGGGCGAGCGCCGACGACACCGCGATGAGGGCCACGTACTGCAGGTCGGGAGGGAGGGGGTGTCCAAATGGCATAGGTGGATATGGAGCCCTACATATTCCATGCCCGAAAAGTTTTACATCTGACCGTCGAGGCCGAAATCGCCGGTGCAGCCACCGTCGCGTGCGGATTGCGGCCTCGCGGACACCGGCCCGACGCCCGGTCGGCGCAACGCTCTTGCCCGTCGGCACCGACGCTCGGGTGAATGCCGCTCTACTTCGAGGACCTCCCAGTCGGGGAGACGCGCGAACTGGGCACCGTGACGGTGAGCCGCGAGGACATCATCGCGTTCGCCGAGCGGTACGACCCACAGCCGATTCACGCCGACCCTGACGCCGCGGCCGCCGGGCCGTACGGCGGCGTCATCGCCAGCGGCTGGCACACGGCGTCGCTCTGCATGCGGCAACTGGTCGAGGGGTTCCTCTCGGAGACGGCGACCCGTGGTGCCCTCGGCGTCGACGGACTCCGCTGGCGTACCCCCCTCCGACCGGGCGACGAACTCACCGTCCGGGGGGAGATCGCCGAGACGGAGGTGTGGGACGACGACCGCGGCCTCGCGCACTGCCGCGTCGAGGCGACGAACGGCGAGGGCGACGAGGTGCTGTCGATGGTCGGACTGGTGCTGTTCGCGCGCCGCGAGTGAGTCAGTCCTCGGAGCGCCGCAGGCCCTCCTCCGCGCGTCGGAGGACGCCGCGGAGCGTCGTCACCTCGCGGCCGGTGGGGTGTGCGCGCCCGACGACGCGGCGCACGAGTCGGAGCGTCTTCTCACGCTTCTCCTCGGGGTAGTGCATCGCCCGCAGGAAGGAGTCGAACTGGTCGTAGAACCCCTCGATTTCGCGCTCGGCGGCCCGGTCGTGTGTCGGATCCGGCAGTTGGCTCTCGGCCATCGCCAACTCGCGGAGTTCGTACAGGGCGACGGTGGCGGCCTGCCCGAGGTTGAGGACGGGGTAGTCCGCGCTCGCCGGAATCGAGCAGACCTGATCGAGACGCTCCATCTCGTCGTTCGTCAGGCCGACGCGCTCTCGCCCGAACACGAGGACGGTGTCGGCCTCGACGTCCACGAGCGAGTCGGCGAGGTCGTCCGGCGTCTGGAACGGCCAGCGGACGTGACTCGCGCCGTTCTCGTTCGTGATGGCGGTGAAGCCGACCGTGTGGTAGTCCTCGACGATGCGGTCGAAGGTCACCTCCTCGGCGTTCGGCAAAATGTCGTCGCGGGCCTGTCCGGCGAATCCCCACGCCTCGCTCTCGGGTCCCACGTCCGGCGGGTCCACGAGGAGCAGTTCCTCGAAGCCGAAGTTCTTCATCGCCCGGGCGATGGTCCCGACGTTGCCCGAGGTTTTGGCGTCCACGACGGCGACGGCGGGCCGACTCATGACGGGTAGTCCACGTCGAGGTCCACGTCCGAGTCGTCGATGTCGTCCCCGCCGGGGTCGATTTCCTCCGACGCCTGTGCCCCCGTCTCGATGCGCATCTCGCGGAGGTTGTAGCGGCGGCGCTCCTCCTCGGGGAGTTCGACGCGCGTCGCTTCGGCGTCGGGCACCGCCGGCGTCGGCACGTCGGCCGGTCCGGTCTCGACGTGTTCGAGGCCCTCGTAGTCTTCCGGCGCGCGGTTGCCCGTGGCGAACCACTCGTGGAACTCGTCCTGAAAGCGCTCCGTGCCGCGGTGTTCCTCGCCGCCCGCCTCGAAGTACCAGTAGTAGAAGTCGCGTTCGTGGTCGGCACAGAGCAACACCTCGGCATACGGTTCGCCGTACACGACTTCGGCGACGTTCGCCGCCTCGATGTTCGCGTCGCCGTGGACGAGATAGCAGGCGTCACACGGTTCGTCGTGAATGGCGGTCAGACGGAGCAGACGGTCCCGCGCGTCGTCGGGCAGTTCGCTGACGCGGCGGAAATTCCCGTCCTCGTCGAAGACCTCCGACTCGTCGAACCGCCACCCGCGGAGCCCGATACTGACCTTGCCCATGGTCGCGTCTTGCCCCCACGAACGCTTAAGCGGACTGCTACGCGTCGGCGGAATGTGGGTCACTTTTGGGGCTGGCCCCCTCGACGGCGTGCATGCAGAACGTCTCCGCCGGCGGCCTCGGCATCGGCGACGGGTACCCGCCCCGGATAATGGGCGTCCTGAACGTCTCGGAGGAGTCCCCCTACGACCCCTCGGTGTTCGACGACCCCGCCGAGGCGGCCGCGTACGTCGACCGCGAACTCGTCGACGAGGGCGCCGACATCGTGGACGTGGGCCTCGAATCCGCGAACAAGCGCTTCGAGGTGCTGTCGGCCGACGAGGAACTCGACCGCCTCCAGACGGCCATCGAGACGGTGGACCGCGTCGGGGGCGACGCCGTGTTCTCCATCGAGACGCGCTACCACGAGGTGGCCGAGGCGGCCCTCGACGCGAACTTCGACATGGTGAACGACATCTGTGGCTTCGCCGACCCCGAGATGCCCGCCGTCTGCGAGTCCCGCGACGCCGCCGTCGTGAAGATGGCGAGTCCGCGGGACCTCGAACGCCCCGGCGCCGTGGAGGACGTGGACGACATCTACGACGCCCTCGAACGGAACGGCCTCACGGAGAAGACGATTCTCGACCCCGCGTTCGGCGGGTGGTCCGAGGCGAAGACCCTCGCCGACGACAGGGAGACGTTCCGGCGACTCCGCGAATTTCGGGCGCTCGACCGGCCCTTGCTCGTCTCCATCAACCGCAAGAACTTCCTCCGCGACCTCGCCGACCGGTCGACGGAGGAGGCGCTCCCCGTCAGCCTCGCGGCGACGTCGATGGCCGTCGAGCGCGGCGCGCACGTCATCAGAACCCACGACGTGGCCGAAACGCGCGACGCCGCCATCATCGGTGACGCGTTCGCCCCGGACCTCTCGTCCAGTGACTGCGTCCACGAACTCGACGTGACCAGCGCCGCGGAACTCCGCCGTCACATCGTCGCCGTCGGCGGGGACAGGCGCCGCGCGCCGGAGGGGGTCTCCCGCGCGTTCCGCATCGAGGACGTCGCCGAGGAGGAACTCACGCACCTCGCGACGGCGGGCACCCGCGCCGGCGTCGTGGTGGAGGGTGGCCCCGACGAAGTCGTTCTCGCGGGGTCCGAGGGGGCGCTCCGATCCTTCGCCAATCGCGTGACGGACCGGGTGGAACGGGTGTCTGACGCGGTGCGCGATACCCTGCCCTAACAAGAAGACTTATGCCGAACCCCCAATACGAACCGATTGGAGGTCGGCCGGGAGCACGGGTAGGGGTACGCGTTCGCTCCCGTCCGACACGAATCGACGGCTTCTACGTGCGTCACGTCACATAGCATCAGCCATGGACTTCGAGACGTGGGAGCCGGTGTACGAACGGATTCTCGCCGACTTCGGCTACGACAGGGCCGCCGACGAGGCGGCCAGAGACGTGTTGGCCGACCTGACCGGCCCGTTCGACCGGCAGCGCCTCGACTTCGAGGGACAGACGGTGGCCGTCGTCGGCGCGGGACCGTCGCTCCGGGCCTCGCTGGGCCGCGTGGGGGAGGCGGACCGGGTGGTGGCCGCCTCCACCGCCGCGCGGGTGTTGCGCGAGGTGGGCATCCACATCGACCTGATGGTCACTGACCTCGACGGACATCCGCCGACGGCGCGAGAACTGACTGCGGCCGGCACGCCCGTCGCGGTCCACGCGCACGGCGACAACGCCGACGCCCTGCGGCGCCACGTCCCGACGTTCGAAGAGCCGAACGTGTTGCCGACGACGCAGGCTGAACCCCGACCGCCGGTGTGCAACTTCGGCGGCTTCACGGACGGGGACCGCGCGGCGTTCACGGCGGACGCCCTCGGTGCCGAGTCGCTCACGTTTCCCGGGTGGGACCTCGACGACCCCTCGGCGAGCCAACTGAAGCGCCGGAAACTCCAGTGGGCGGCGCGCCTACTGGCGTGGCTCGAACGTCGGCGTAGCGAGTCTTTTGCGGTTCTCGACGGGCGCCGGGCGGACCTCGAACCGCTGTGAGCCACAACGGCTTTCGGCTCGGCTCCCCTCCTAACTGACGGAATGCAGGTGCCACGTCCCCGACGCGGCGCGCGTGCGGCCCGGTCAGCGAGTCAGTCGGTGTACGCGACGACCATCGACGTGCTGTTCACGGGCGTCGCCGTCGTCGTCCCCCTCGTCATCACCGTCTACGTGCTGAAGGCGGCCTACGACTTCCTCGTGGACACGATCGACCCGTTCGTGCGCCTCGTCAACTACGTCCTCCCGAGCGTCGGCCTTGCCGACCTGCCACTCGTCGGCGGCCTCCTCGTGTGGCTGTTCGACCTCCCGGGCCTCTCGCTCGTGAGCCAGTTCGCCTCGCTGTTGGTGATGCTCGGCGTCATCGGTTTCGTCGGCATCCTCGCACGGAACCGCTACGGCGAGCATCTCATCGAGTCGTTCGAGGGGGCAGTGATGGCCGTGCCCGGCATCGGGAGCGTCTACAAGAGTTTCCGGCGGATGAGTGACGTGATGATGGAGAGCGACGCGAGCAACTTTCAGGACGTGAAACTCGTGGAGTTCCCGTACCGCGACGTGTACGTCATCGGCTTCGTGACGAACGACACGCCCCCCGCTGTCGAGGAGGCGGCAGGCGAGGAGGAGATGCAGACGCTGTTCTTGCCGCTGGCGCCGAACCCGTTCATGGGCGGCCACCTCACGAACGTCCCGACGGACCGCATCCTCGACGTGGACATGACCGTCGAAGAGGGGGTGCGGACCATCATCACCACCGGTATCGCGACGCCGCAGGGCGACGGCGACGAGGAGATGGCGGAGCTCGGCGTCGACGACTTGCCGACGGTGGAGTCGCTCGAGGAGCTAGTCGAACGGGAGCGAGAGCGCGTCCGCAAGTGGGAGGAGCGCCGCCACGAGGAGTAGCGGCCCGGGCGTTTATGACCTCGCCGAGCGACGGGTCGCTGATGCCCACACTGTTCTGGCACCGGCGGGACCTGCGCGTCGCGGATAACGTCGGCCTCGCGGCCGCGTCCGACCCCGTGATTCCGGTCTTCGTCCTCGACGACGACGTCCTCGAACACGCGGGGCCATCTCGCGTGGCGTTTCTGGCCGATGCGCTCGAATCGCTGCGCGCCGACTACCGCACCCGTGACGGCGACTTGCTCGTCGTCCGGGGCGACCCGGCGACGGAACTCCCCCGCCTCGCGGCCGATTACGGGGCGGACACGGTGCGCTGGAACCGCGACTACTCGGGACTGGCCGCGGAACGCGACGAGGGCGTGCGCGCGGCGCTGACCGAGTGCGACGTGACGGTCACCGACGACGCACTCCTCCACGTCCCGGGGAGTATCACGACGAACGCCGGCGACCACTACTCCGTGTTCTCCTACTTCTGGGACAAGTGGCGGGACCGACCCAAGGACGAGCCCTGCGCCCCGCCGGCATCGGTCGTGGACGTGTCGAGCGACGGCGTTCCAGCCCTCGACGCCGACCCCGAAGCCGACGTGCCGCCGGCCGGCACCGACGCCGCGCGGGACCTACTGGCCGACTTCTGCGCCGCCGACGTCTACGACTACGCCGAGGCCCGGGACTACCCCGCCCGCGAGGGCACGTCGCGCCTCTCGCCGCATCTCCACTTCGGCACCATCGGGGTTCGGGAGGTGTACGACGCGACGGAGGATGCGAAGGCGGACGCCGATGACGAAGACGCGGCGGAGAGCGTAACCGAGTACCAGCGACAACTCGCGTGGCGGGAGTTCTACGCGCACGCTCTCGCCGCTCGGCCGGACGTCGTGACCGCGAACTACCGCGAGTACGAGAACGACATCGAGTGGCGCGACGACCCCGACGAACTGGCGGCGTGGAAGCGCGGCGAGACTGGCTATCCGCTCGTCGACGCCGGCATGCGGCAACTCCGGGCCGAGGCGTACATGCACAACCGCGTGCGGATGGTCGTCGCGTCGTTCCTCACGAAGGACCTGCTCGTCGACTGGCGCGAGGGGTACCGGTGGTTCCGACGGCGCCTCGTGGACCACGACCCGGCGAACGACGCCGGCGGGTGGCAGTGGGCCGCCGGCACCGGCGCCGACGCTCAACCGTACTTCCGGGTGTTCAACCCCGCGACGCAGTGCGAGCGCTTCGACCCCGAGGGCGAGTACGTCCGCGAGTACGTGCCCGAACTCCGCGGCGTCGACGCGGACGCGATTCACGACTGGCCGACCCTCGACCCGGCCGAGCGCGAGCGCCTCGCACCGGAGTACTCCGCCCCCATCGTCGACCACAGCGAGCGACGCGAGGAGGCCATCGCGATGTTCGAACGGGCGCGCGGCGAGGACTGACGGCGCGAACTGAAATTTTTACGTCGGAAATGTCTTGTTGCAAACGCATTTATGAGCGTACTTCCGGAAGCGACGGCCGCGGAGACAGTAGTGACAGACGGCGCGCGGCGGGCAGGAGACGCCGGCCGAGCGTTCGTCCGGAGTCCGGTGTTCCCCGGCGCACTCGCCGTGTCGAAGGGCGTCGTCTCGCTGACGCTCCTCTCGGCGGCGCTGAACCCCGTCCTGTTCGCAATCGGTTTCCTCGTCGCCGTGACGGTGTACACGCACAACCGACTGACGGACCTCGGTGAAGACGCCGTGAACCGCCCCGACGCAGCGGCGATGGCGGCCCGACGGAAGCGACTCCTCGGCGCTCTCGCCGGCGGGTCGTACGTCGCGGCGCTCGGGCTCGCGGCGCTGGGCGGCCTCGTGGCCGTCGCCGTGGTGCTGTTGCCCGGCGTCGCGGCCGCGGCGTACAGCGAACCGTGGCTCCCCGTCACCGGCTACGACCGACTGAAGGAGGTGCCCGTCGTGAACACCGTCGTGACGGCCGGCGCGTGGGCGCTCCCCCTCGGCTACCTGCCGGTGGCTTTCGCGGGCACGGCCGCGGGCCTCGCCCCAGCCCTCGTCGCGACGTTCCTCTTCTTGCGCACCGCCGGTGCGAGCGAAGTGCTGAACGCACGCGACGTCGATGGTGACCGAGAGGCGGGCGTCGTCACGGTGCCGATTGCCCTCGGCGTCGCCCGGACGCGTCACGTGCTCTACGCCGTCGACGCCGCCGCGGCGCTGACGCTCACCGTCGGCGTCGCGGCGGGCGCTCTGCCGACGGCCGTCGCCCTCGGTCTCCTGCCGGGACTCGCGTACTCCGTCCTGTTGACGCGCCGTCTCGGGCGCACTGACCCGGACGTCCTCGCCGTCGCCAAGGACGGCGAGTACGGGGTGTTCGCGGCAGGGGCGCTCGCCGCCGGATTGTTTCTGTAACCTCTGTCCTTAATTTTTGACCCGAAGGTAGAAATGACTTCGTGGTAAATCGCCGCCGGGGCACACCGTGGCAGTCTCACCATCAGTCGCAGTCTGGGTTCTCTGCATCGCCGCCCTCGTGGCGCTTGTCGTCGCCGCACTCGCGTGGCGCAATCGCGAGCGACCCGCGGCCCCGGCGCTGGCAGTCGCGATGGTCGCCGAGGCGTGGTGGGCCGCCGGCTACGCGGCCGAACTGCTCGCCGGACCGGAGACGACGCTCCTCTGGGCGAACCTCCAGTGGTTCGGGAGCGTCTGGGTCGCCGTCGCGTGGTTCGTGTTCGCGCTGGAGTACACCGGCAAGGACCAGTACGTGAACGCGCGCTCTCTCGCGGCGCTCTCCGTCGTCCCGACGCTGTCGCTCCTCCTCGTCTGGACGAACAGCACGCATGGACTCGTTCGCCGCGGCATCCACACGGTTCCCGAGGGGTCGCTCACCATCCTTCAGCAGACGTTCGGCCCGGGGTTCTGGCTGGCAATCGGCTACGGGTACGCACTCGCGGCCGTCGGGTCGGGCCTGTTCCTCCTGTTGCTCGTCCGCTCGCCGTCGCTGTTCGGGGCGCAGGCCGTCGCCGTCCTCGTGGCCGCGGCCGCGCCCGCCGTCGGGAACGTCCTCTATCTGACCGGGACCCTCCCGTGGCCGTGGTTCGACCCGACGCCGGTGAGTTTCGCCGTCTCGGGCGTGGCTGGGGTGTACGCCATTCGGAGCGAACGGCTGTTCGAGCGGACGTCCGTCCCGCAGGCGCTCGGTCGCTCAGCCGTCGTCGACGGAATGGACGACGGGGTCGTGGTCGCCGACGCCGACGGGCGCATCGTGGACGTGAACCCCGCAGCGAGGGAGTGTCTGGGCGTCTCCGACCCCGTCGGTCGGCAGGCCGCGGCCGTCGTGCCGGGCTTCGACGAGGAGGGGGCCGAAGACGAGGTGATCGTCAGCGGTGGGCCGGGGGAGGCCGACCGATACCTCGACGTGCGCGCCTCGATGATACGTGACCACCACGACCGGCCGGTGGGGACGGCGCTCGTTCTGCGCGACGTCACCGACCGGCACTACCGCCGCCAGCAGCTCTCGGTTCTGAACCGCGCGCTCAGACACAACATCCGCAACGAGGTGAGCGTCATCGAGGGGTTCGCGGACCTGTACCGGAGCGGCGACGTGGACGGCGACAGACTCGCGTCCGTCACGGCGAGCCACGCCGGGAAGGTGCTGGACATGGCCGAGAAGGCCCGGACGGCGGAGACGGTGCTGAGCGCCGCTGACGCCAACCGCGACCCCGTGGCCGTCGGGGAGACGGTTCGATCCGCCGTCGAGGACGTGGCCGCGGCGTTTCCGGACGTCACAGTCGAGATGACGGAAGCGCCCGCTGAGCGGGTGCAGTGTCGGTGGCTGTTGGGACCCGTCGTCGAGAACCTCGTGGAGAACGGAGCCGAACACAACACCGCGGCGGACCCGTGGGTGCGCATCGCGGCGTCGGCGGACGCGGACACCGTGACGGTGACGGTCAGCGACAACGGCCCCGGCATTCCGAAAATGGAGGCCGACGTGGTGCGGGACAGGGGTGAGACGCCCACCCACCACGGGCAGGGCATCGGCCTCTGGCTCGTGGCGTGGGGCGTCGACCGGATGGGTGGCGAGGTGTCCTTCGAGCGGGCATCCGAGGGCGGGACGGTGGTGACGGTGACGATGCCCAGAGCCGACGAGGCCGAGGGCAGTTGAGTCACGCGCCGAACATGTGATGTGCTAGCGTACGACTCCTAAACGTTTAACCCGAAGCCAACAGATGTTTGCGATGGGTGAACTCACTATGAGCAACTACGAACTTCCCCCGCTTCCGTACGACTACGACGCGCTCGAGCCACACATCAGCGAACAGGTGATGACGTGGCATCACGACACGCATCATCAGGGCTACGTCAACGGCTGGAACAGCGCCGAGGAGACGCTGGCCGAGAACCGCGAGGAGGGCGACTTCTCCTCGTCGGCCGGCGCGATGGGTAACGTGACCCACAACGGCTCCGGTCACATCCTGCACTCGCTGTTCTGGCAGTGCATGGGGCCGGACGGCGGCGACGAGCCCTCCGGGGCGCTCGCGGCTCGCATTCAGGAGGACTTCGGGTCCTACGAAGCCTGGAAGGGCGAGTTCGAGGCCGCGGCCAAGGGCGCCGGCGGCTGGGCGCTGCTGGTGTACGACTCCTTCAGCAACCAGCTTCGCAACGTCACCGTCGACGGCCACGACGACGGTGCCCTGTGGGGCGCACATCCCATTCTGGCGCTCGACGTCTGGGAGCACTCCTACTACTACGACTACGGACCCGCCCGCGGCGACTTCATCGACGCGTTCTTCGAGGTCGTCGACTGGGAGGAGCCGGCCGACCGGTACGACGAGGCAGTCGCGCTGTTCGAGTAGAACCCCAGCCGTCACACCTTCTCCGTTTATTTCCGGCCGCGTAGCCGCTGGTCCACCGGCGTTTTGTAGGCGGTAGCCGTAGACGCCGCTATGCCCAGAGCGAAATCGGAGTTCGAGGCGATTCACCCCTGTGACTTCTACACCCCCGAGGAACTGCTGGAGGCGGGACAGATGTACACCGTCTACGAAATCGCGCGGCTGTTGCAGGGCCTCGACCCGGACGCCGAACTGGAGGCGGAGACGGAGACGGTGCTGCTGGACTGGGCCATCCCGTGGGTGATGTTCAACGCCGAGGAACTGGTGGTGGCGGAGCCACCCGCCGAGGACGAACCCGGGTATTACGGACTGGCCGAGTAGTGCGCCGACGCACTGGGGCCGTTCGCTCCGCGCGACCGACTCCCCTCAGTCGGCGTCCCGCGGCGCACTCACGAGCACCAATCGCGACGGCTCGTCGCCGTTCACGATTTGGCGGGTATCCGCCGGATCGATGCGGAGCGCCTCGCCCTCGTCGAGCGCTACCGTCTCGTCCTCGACGTCGACGGCCACGCCGCCCTCCACGACGTAGTACACCTCCTCTTGGCCCTCGTGGCTGTGCTCCTTGCCCGAGACGCCGGGTTCCAGTTCGAGGACCGTGAAGCCGAGTTCATCGGTGTCGAGCGCGTCCTTGAGGAACCACATGCCACCGGCGTCCTCGGGGAGGACCGATTCCACGTCGTCGAGACTCGCCTTCTGGTGTGCCACACTGACGGTTCGGTGGCGACGCACTTCAAGGTCGGACAGTCGCGGTAATTATGAGGGTGGGGGGCGGACTGTCGCCAACGCGACCCCCATGGAACAGTACCAGTCACTCGTCGACACCGTCCTCCGCGAGGGGACGCACAAGCCGAACCGGACGGGCGTGGACACCGTGGCGGCCTTCAGCCAGCACTACGAGGTGGACCTCCAGCAGGGCTTCCCGCTTCTCACCACGAAGGACCTCGGGGGCGCGCGGTGGAACTCGCTCGTCCACGAACTGCTGTGGTATCTCTCCGGGCAGGAGCACATCCGCGAGTTGCGCGAGAAGACCGGCATCTGGGACGCGTGGGCTGACGAGGAGGGCCGCGTCGACACCGCCTACGGCCGCTTCTGGCGGCGTTACCCCGTGCCCGAAGAGGGCGCGCAACTGCCCGGCGAGGCGTGGCCCGAGGACAGCCACCGGTGGATGAACGAGGACGAGCGGACGTTCGACCAGATTCAGTACGTCCTCGACCAACTGCGGGAGAATCCCCAATCCCGCCGCATCGTCGTCAACGCGTGGCACCCCGCGAACGCCGCCGTCTCGACCCTGCCGCCGTGTCACTACACCTTCGTCTTCAACGTGCAGGGTGACGAACTCAACGTCCACCTCACCCAGCGGTCGGGCGACGTGGCGCTCGGGGTCCCATTCAACGTCGCGGCGTACTCCCTACTCGCGACGGCCGTCGCCCAGCAGACGGACTTCGAGCTGGGAAGGTTCGGCCACACCATCGTCGACGCGCACATCTACTGCGGAACGGGCGCCCGCGGCGACTGGTACGCCGAGCACCTCGACGAACTGCAGGCTCGCCTCGCCGACGTGGACGCCCGCGAGGAGTACGCGGACGTCGAGGCGTGGCTTCGCGCCGAGACGCCGGCCGACGAGACGGACGGCGAGAAGCCGGCCGACCACGTGCCGAACCTCCTGATGCAGTTGGGACGCGAGCCGCGCGAGCGGCCGACGGTCGACGTGGCGGACAAGCCCCTCGACGACCTGACCTACGAGGACGTGGAACTGCGCGACTACGACCCCGCGCCGGGCATCGACTTTCGGGTCGCGGAGTGATGGACGTCGTCATCATCGCCGCCGTCGCGGCGAACGGCGTCATCGGGGCCGACGGGGGGATTCCGTGGGACCTGCCCGCGGACCTCGCGCACTTCAAGCGCGCGACGACGGGGCATCCGGTCATCATGGGGCGTCGCACCTACGAGAGCATCGCGGACCGAATCGGCGGCCCCCTGCCGGAGCGGACGAACGTCGTCCTCACGACGCGGAACCTCGACGCGCCCGAGTCGGTGCGCACGGCTGAATCGGTCGACGTGGCACTTCACCACGCCGAGCAGACGGGCGCCGACAGGGCGTACGTGGCCGGGGGCGCGACGGTGTACGAGCAGTTCCTCCCCCGTGCCGACCGGATGGTGCTGACCGAACTCGACGACGCCTACGAGGGCGATACACACTTTCCCACGTGGGACGAAGACGCGTGGACGGCGGTGGCGCGGGACGAGCGTGACGGGTTCGCGTTCGTCACGTACGAGCGGGACTGAGTGTGACGCGGACGCACGCCGTCGGCGAAACAAAACCGTTAAACGAACTACCGCGTTAGGTGGAAGTGGACGCTCCGTTGGTGTAGTCCGGCCAATCATCTTGCCCTCTCACGGCAAGGACCAG
>JBDGTS010000028.1:0-6447 GCA_042216675.1 Halobacteriaceae archaeon
TGCGATTGTCAGCTCCAGAGTACTAGCAGAATTACATCACGGATGCTCATCAACGTAGTCTTCCCAAACTGGGTTCCCTATGTGTCCCCAAAATACGGGTTATGCGCGACATGTTCGGATAGGCCGACCCACCGTTCCGAATCAGCCTGCGGCTGATTCCGTTCTGGAACCGACGGCGGGGTTCCACGCGGGTGCGATTTTTTGCGGCGAGCGTCCGGATCCCGGAGCCGTGGCTCCCGTAAAGTTTTTTGTGTTGACACGTCAGCCACTTGACGTGGCCCGAAAGATGCCGTCGCTCTCACGACGCACCGTCCTCGCCGCGGCGGGCGGAACGGTCCTCGGTGCCGGCGCCACGGCGGCGTGGTACGAGGACCTGTTCACCTGCACGGAGATGGGGCCGGTCACCCTCGTCCTCAACAACAGTCCGGCCGAGGGGAGGAGGGAACAGACCCGAAACCCCGGAGCATCCGGGTCCAAATCAGCCGCGACGGCGAGGTCATCTCCGAACGCGACACGACCATCTACGGGTACATGCGCCGGTATCCCGAGACGTTCCCGGCGGCGTGCCCGGGCGCGACGTTCGAGGTGACCGCCGAACACGCGGGCCAGCAGATGACCGAGACCGTCACCTACGAACGCGCGATAGAGTTCGAGGTCATCGTCATCGCCGACGGCGAGAGCGTCCGTATCGTCACCAACGCCCCGCAGACTGCCGTCGATTGATCGCGGTGCGCCGTGGCCCCTCGTAACGGGTCTCGTGTATTCTCTCATCCTTCGGGACCACCAGAGCGCTCTCGAAGCACAGCAACCGACAGTCACGGGGACACAGTGAACCCGCGCGGCGTCGACTCGGCGGGTCGTTCACCGTCGTCGCCATCGGCGCGCATCTCGTTCCGTTTTCCCCATCGCGGGCGTCTGACGACTCACTTCTCCCCCGCGACGCGCGCGCCGAACACGACCCGGAGCAGGGAGTCCGGCCCGTGCGCGTGCACGACGAACGCCAGATTCGCCGCGAACGCCACGAAGCCGAGGGTGGCGAGGACGCCCCCGGCCTGTACGAGCGTCGTGACTCCGCGCCACTGGCCGGCGACCAGAAACAGGCCGCCACCGACTGTGAGGAGGGCGTCCACTGCGGCGACCCGCGAGTCGTACAGGTCGTCTATCATCGGCACCGGCTCCAGTCCGAGCCTGTCGCTGTAGCGGTGTACCCAGACGACGAACGGGACGACGTGGTACAAGGTCCCGAGGACGACCATGCCGACGACCCCGAGAAACAGCAGGTGGACCCCCGCTGGCGGGCCGAACAGCGGGCCGAACGGGTCGGCGAGCCACGCCCGCGCGGCGAGCGGAGCCCACGCGGCCGTCGCGAGAGCCGCGACGCCGTAGCGGGTCAGCATCGGCGTCCAGTCGACGCGAGCGTCGAGGAGGCGACGGGCGAGGACCACCGCGAACGCCGCGAGGCCGGCCGCCACCAACACCCCACCGAATCGAGCGAGCGTCGGTGCGTCGAGCAGGCGTCCGCCGGCGAACGCGACGACGCCGACCGGGTACCCCACCTGTTCGACGAGGGCGAACGGCCGGTCCCAGCGGTCGAGGTCCGACTGCGTGAACATCGTCGCCAACTGGTAGAGCGCGCCCAGCACCGTCGTCAGCACGGCGCCGAAGACGGCGAGCGTCGCGTGCGCGGCCCGGAGGTCCACCTGCGTGACGCCCGCCGGGAACGAGAGCGACGGCCGCGCGAGTCCCGCCGCCAGCAGGAGGCCGAGCGCCGTCACCACGATGAAGAACGCCAGCGCCAGCGCGAAGTGCCGTTCGGTCACGTCCCACGGCCGCGCCGGGGCGAGCGTGCGCCCGACGTTGTAGACGAACGTCCAGAAGCCGACGAGGACGACGAAGCCAGCGGCGGGAAACCACGCCGTCGCGTTCGCGAGCAGAGCGGCGACGAACGCGGCGAGTCCGCCCGCCACGAGGACCAACTGGGCGCGAGCGAGGCGCTTCGAGTGGAGTTCCACGCCCGACCAGACAGGGACGAACTGCGTCATCGCTCCCATGATGGTGATACAGACCCACCCCGCGAGGAGCAGGTGGACGTGGGCGAGTGCGCCCCGGCCCGGAAGCGCGCCGGCCGCGGCCAGCACTCCCGACGCGCCGCCGGCGAGGAGGAAGGCGAGTGCGACGACGAAGTGACGGAGCGGTACCGCCATCGGCGGCTGACGGTCAGCGTCTACGTCCCCGGGGATGGCGCTCATGGCCGGCGCTACGGTCGGGCGCCCAGTCGGCCTACTCCCGAACGTGTTCGATCAGCGGTTTCCCGTCGCTCGGACGGTGCTGTAGGCGACGTTTCCGAGGAAGAACCCGAGGAAGGCACCGAGCCACGCCTGTTCCGGGCCCGCCGCGCCGGCCGCGACGGCCGCGCCACCGACGGCACCGAGTGCGCTGCTGCGCCACATGTTCGACTCGTAGGGCGGGATGGCCCAGCCGATTGTGCCGAACGTCTTCGTCCATCCGGAAAGGAAATGACTTACCCCATCCGTCCATGGGACCGGACATGGCAGCACGGGGGTGGCTCTGATGCGCGTCGTCATCGTCGGCGCGGGCGAAGTCGGGTCGAGCATCGCGGAGAGCCTCGCGGCCGACCACGAGGTGGTCGTCGTAGACGTCGACGCGGAGCGTGTCGACTCCCTCAACTACTCGCTCGACGTCCTCGCCATCACCGGCGACGGCACAGACCTCGACGTCCTCGCGGAGGCGGGCATCGGCGATGCCGACATCCTCATCGCGAGCACGGACAACGACGAGACGAACCTCGCCACCTGCGGCACCGCCGCGACGGTCAGTGAGGCGTTCACCATCGCCCGCGTGAAGTCCACGAACTACCTCGACACGTGGGAGCACTCGCGGGGCGCCTTCGGCGCGGACTTCATGGTGTGTACGGACCTCCTGACCGCTCAAGCCATCGTGCGCCTCATCAGTCTCCCGACGGCGCGCGACGTGGACCCGTTCGCCGGCGGGCGCATCCAGATGGCCGAGTTCGAGGTGCCAGAGACGAGTCCGATTACGGGTCAGACCGTGAGCGAAGCCGACCGCTTCGACGAACTGACGTTCGTGGCTATCGTCTGCGACGACGAGGTGGAAATCGCCCGAGGGGAGACGGTCATCGAGGCCGGGAACCGCGTCGTCATCATCGGCAGCCCCGAGAGCGTCCGCTCGTTCGCGATGGCCGTCACCACCGAGACCCCCGACGTCGAGGACGTCGTCGTCGTCGGCGGGAGCACCATCGGGCGCCTCGTCGCGGAACTGCTCGAACGCCGCGGCTTCTCGCCGCGTCTCATCGAACGCGACCCGGAGCGTGCGCGCGCCCTCGCCGAGGACCTCTCGGGGAGTCGAGTCATCGAACACGACGCCACCGATCAGACCTTCCTCGAACGCGAACGCGTCGGCGACGCCGACATGGTCGTCGCGGCCGTCGGGGCCGACGAGCGCTGTCTGCTCGTCTGTCTGCTGGCGAAGCAACTCGGCGCGGACCGCGCCGTCGCCGTCGTCGAGGAACACGAGTACGTCGACGTGTTCGAGGCCGTCGGCGTCGACGTGGCGGTCAACCCGCGCGTCGTCACCGCCGAGGAGATAACGCGGTTCACCCGCGAGGAGCGAGCGGAGAACGTCGCCATCATCGCCTCCGACCGGGCCGAGGTCCTCGAAATCGAGGTGGACGCCGACAGCGTCCTCGCCGGGCGGCCGATTCGGGAGGCCGTGGCCGACCTGCCCGAGGGCGTCGTCGTCGGGGCGCTCACCCGCGACGGGGAGTTCATCACGCCGCGGGGCAACACGGTCATCGAGACGGGAGACCACGTCGTCGTGTTCGTCCGCGAGGACGTGCGCGAGGAAGTCACCTCCAAGCTGTGACCATGCGCGTGGACTGGCGCGCCTCGGCGAGTCTGGTCGGCACGGTGTTGCAGTATCTCACGTTGACGTTCGCGATTCCGGTGGCGGTGGCGCTCGTCTACGGCGAGGGGCTCCTCCCGTTCGTCGCCACCGCGGCCGTCACGCTCGGCGCGGGCACGGCGCTGGCCCGCCTCGACGCGGACCCGGACCTCGGCGCGCGTGAGGGCTTTCTGATGGTCGCTGCGACGTGGCTGGCGGTGGCGCTCGTGGGCGCGCTTCCGTACGTCTTCGCAGGCGAGGGAACCGTCGCACTCCCCGTCAACGCGCTGTTCGAGTCGATGTCCGGGTTCACGACGACGGGGGCGACGGTGATGGGCGACATCTCCTTCGACACGCACTCGCGGGCCCTGATGATGTGGCGCCAGCTGACCCAGTGGCTCGGCGGCATGGGCATCGTCGTCCTTGCCGTCGCCGTCCTGCCCGAACTCTCCGTCGGGGGCGCACAGTTGATGGACGCGGAGGCGCCCGGCCCGGGCATCCAGAAACTCACGCCGCGCATCGCGGAGACGGCGCGGGCGCTGTGGGGCGTGTATCTCGGCTTCACGGTGCTGGAAATCGTCCTCCTGTACGGTCTCAACGTCGCGGGCCTCGCGCCGGCGATGACGCCGTACAACGCCGTCGCGCACGGTTTCACGACGCTTCCGACCGGCGGTTTCTCGCCGGAGGCTCGCTCCATCGAGGCGTTCTCGGCGGCGGTCCAGTGGCTCATCATCCCGTTCATGGTGGTGGCCGGGACGAACTTCGCGCTGTTCTGGTACGCCCTCAACGGCAACGTCGAGAAACTCCGCGACGACTCGGAGTTTCGCTTCTACTGTGGCGTCATCGCCGCCTTCACCGCCGTCACGGCCGGCGCCCTGTTCACCGGGTCGGGGCTGGCCGTCGTCCCCGCTGAGATGAGCGCCATCGTCGGCGACGTGGAGCCGGCGCTCCGACACGCCGCGTTCCAAGTCGTGTCCATCGTCACTACGACGGGGTACGCCAGCATGGACTTCAACGCGTGGGGCGCCCCCTCGAAGATGCTCCTGTTCGTCGCGCTGTTCGTCGGCGGGTCGGCCGGGTCGACGGGCGGTGCGATCAAAATCGTGCGCTGGCTGGTGATTCTCAAGTCCATCCGCCGGGAACTGTTCACCACGGTCCACCCCGACGACGTCCGCCCGGTCCGACTCGGCGGCCGCGCACTCGACGAGCGAGCGCTCCGGGGCATCTACGCGTTCACGCTCCTCTACGTGGTCCTGTTCGCTCTCGGGACCATGCTCGTGATGCTCGACGCGGGCCGCGTCGGCTACGGCGTGACCGGGTTCGAGGCGATGAGCGCGGTGGCGGCGACCCTCGGTAACGTCGGGCCGGGATTCGGCGCCGTCGGGCCGATGAACAGTTACGTCCACTTCCCGGCCACGTCGAAACTGCTGATGGTCGTGTTGATGTGGTTCGGCCGCCTCGAAATCCTGCCCGTCCTCGTGTTGTTCACCGCGTCCTACTGGCGTCGGTAGCCGACCAGCCCCTTCGCCGCGGTGTAGCCGAAGAACGCGAGGACGTAGCCGGCGGCGAGCGCCGTCGTCACGGCGTTCCGCCCGAACAGGGCGATGGCCCCGATGACGGCCGGCCCGGCGGCGAGGAGGACGTCGAACACCCGGTCGTCCGCGCCGGCGCTCAGCAGGCCGCCGACGAGGGGGACGCGTTCCAGCATCAGTTCCCCTCCCGCGTCAGGACGGCCCTGAGCGCGACCAGCACCGGGATGATTTCGAGGCGCCCGATCCACATGTTGAACAGGAACGTCACCTTCGCGATGGGGGACATGTCCGGTCCGGTGATGCCCGTCGAGAGACCGACGTTGCCCTGCGTGCTCGCGATTTCGAAGACGACGTTCTCCAGCGTGTAGGACTCGGGGACCACCGTCAGCAGGACGAACGCCCCGAGAATCAGGAACACGACCCAGAGGAAGGCGACGATGGCCGCCTCCTCGAACTCCTGTGCGGCCTCCGTGTCCGAGAGTTTGCGGCCGTCGAAGCGGAAGCGCCGCACCGCGCTCGCGGGGTAGAAGACGCCCCGAATCCGGAACGCCGTCCCCTTCACGAGCGTCAGGAGACGGACCAGCTTGATGCCCCCGACGGTCGACCCGGCGGCGGCGCCGACGGTCATCCCCATCGCGAGGGTCAGTTGCGCCGTCGCGGGCCAGTCGCCGGCCGGCGCCGACTGGAAGCCGGTGCAGGACATCGCGGAGATGAACTGGAAGCCGCCGTAGCGAACCGCCGCGCTCACGCTGTCGTAGGTGCCGCTGACCGTCAGTATTCCCACGACGGCCGTCGACCCGAGCGCGAAGGAGCCAAACACCCACCGGGTCTGCAGGTCGGCGTAGAAGTTCCGCAAGTCGCCCCGGAGGATGAGGTAGTGGACCGGGAACGCGATGCTCCCGAGAATCATCACCGGCCAGAGCGCGTAGTCGATGGCGGCGCTGTCGTAGGTGGCGATGGAGTTGTCGGTGACCGAGAACCCGCCCGTCGAGAG
>JBDGTS010000028.1:6547-15982 GCA_042216675.1 Halobacteriaceae archaeon
CGCTGTCGTAGGTGGCGATGGAGTTGTCGGTGACCGAGAACCCGCCCGTCGAGAGGCCCGTCATCGCGTGGTTGATGGCGTCCCACGCGGGCATGCCGGCCAGCCACAGCAGACAGATGGAGACCAGCGTGAACAGGAGAAAGATCCACCAGATGGTGCGCACGGTGGAGACGATGCTCGGATGGATGCGCTCGGAGCGCGCTTCGCTCTCGTACAGCGTCAGCGACCCGCTTCCCGGGCGCGCGAGGATGGCCGTCGTGAGGACGATGACGCCGACGCCGCCGATCCACTCGCTGAACGAGCGCCACCACTGGAGCGCGTGCGGGAGGGCGCTTTCGTCGTCGGTCATCGTCAGCCCCGTGCCCGTGAACCCGGACATCGACTCGAACAGCGCGTTCAGCGGATTGCGGAACGCGCCGAGCGTCGACGCGGCGCGCCCCTGCAGGTCCGGCGCCGCGAGGACGGCCGGGTCGAGGTGGACCGTCCACGCCACGAGCAGGAACGGGAGCATCCCGAACAGGGCGACGGTGAGCCACCCGAACGCGGCGATCATCATCCCGTGGAGTTTCCCCGGTTCCGGCGCCGCCGCACAGCGTCGGGTGAGCGCGCGGCCGACGAGGAACGGGGCGACTCCGGAGACGAGAAACGCCGGGACCACGTAGAACTCCCCCCACGCGAGTGCGACGGCGACGGACACGACGGGAAGGGCGGAGAACGCCTCCAGCATCCGCCCGAGGTCGCGTCCGATCGTCTCCGCCGTCCGTGCCATGCCCCACGTTGGCGGCGGCCCCGTCGAAAGGCTAACGGTCGCCGCCGTGGTCCTCGTAGTGCCCGAACACGTCCGTCACGTCCGGCGTCGCCCCGTGGCCGGAGTAGACGGTGAGCATGTCGCCCGCGTGAATCTCGGTGTTTCCGCGCGGCGTGATGGGCTCCTCGCCCTCCGCGCGTTCGATGGCGACGATGAGCATGTCCGCGGCGATGAGGTCCGCCTCTGCGGCCTCCTGAATCGTCTTGCCGGCGATGGGGGCGTCGTCGCCGACGACGATTTCGAACACCTCCGCCTCGTCGCCGACGCGCATGTAGTCGACGATGGACGGGCGCTTGACGGCCCGGTAGAGGTACTCCGCGATGAGGCTCTGGGGGTTCTCCATCGTGTTGACGCCGATCTGTCGGAAGATGTTCATGTGGTTGGGGTTGTGGACCACGGAGACGATGTTGGGCACCTCGAAGTCCTGTGCGAGCAGACAGACCATGATGTTCGTGGCGTCCTGGTCCGTCGTGGAGATGAGCGCGTCCGCTCGCTCGGCCCCGGCGTCTTCGAGTGTCTCCTTGGTCGTCGCGTCCTCGTTGATGACCAGACAGTCGAAGTCGGTGGCGACGGCCTCGGCCTTCGCCGGGTCGCGTTCGACCACGACGACTTCGTTGCCGCCCGCCGTCGCGATTTCGATGAGGGGCGTTCCGATGTCGCCCGCGCCGACGATGACGATGTACATGTCCGCCACTCCCGCGCCGACGCACCAAAAGGTACTGTTTAGCCGACCAGTCGCTCCCAGAGGCTCCGGTCGTGGCTCCGTTCGGCGAGGATCACCGAGCAGTCCACGTCGCCGACGACGTCGAGGGGGAGCGTCCCGGTGACGAGGCGCCGCAGGAGGCCCTCCTCGCTGGCGCCCATCACCAACAGGGTGTGGTCCGCCGCCGCGTCCTCGATGGCCGCCTCCACGTCGCCGGTGACGACGGACTGTGCGGCGTCGCCGAGGCCGCGTTCCTCGGCCCACTCCGAGAGGAACGCCCGGCCCGCCGCCTCGTCGTCGGCCCCGTGGAGGAGCGTCACGGCCCCGCCGCTCCGGTCCCGGAGGATGCGCGCGATGGCCGCGCTCAGGTCCGAGTCGGGGCCGCCGGCCGTCGGCAGGAGGATGCGGGACGGGTCGAGTCCGCGGTCCCGGAACAGCAACACGTCACACGGCAGCGACTGGGTGAGTTCGTCGTAGGCGCTCTCGGCCCGGCCCGGCGCGCCGTGGGCGTCCTCGCCCCACCCCATCACGACCATATCGGCGTCGTGCGTCCGCGCCGCGTCGAATATCTCCTCGAAGGAGCGATGCGAGAGGATGGTGTGCGTCTCGATGGGCACGTCCCTCGTCGCGGCGTCCTCGCGGGCGCTCTCCAGCAGCGTCTCCGACTCGGGTTCGACCTGCTCGACGTGTTCCGCGCCGAATTCGAGCGCCGTCTGGTCGGGCACCTGCACGACGTGGACGGCCACGACGCGGCCGCCGCGGGCCGCCGCCACGTCGCTGGCGAGCGAGATGAGTTCCGTCTCGTGTTCGGGGTTCGCCAGCGGAACGAGCACGCGGTACTCCTCGTCGGTGGGCGCGACGCTGGACGCCGCCGACACCGCCGGTCCGGGCAGTTCCTCGCGCCGGCTGTGAATGTAGTCAGCGAGGATACCCGGTTCCGTCGCTGTGCGCCGCGCGTAGGCGAAGTACCAGACGGCCCCGCCACACACGAACAGCAGGGAGAGCGCGATTTCGAGAGGCGCCATGAACGCGATGAGGCCGAACGACGAGACGGCCCCGATGACCGGCACCACCGGATAGAGCGGCACCGTGAACTCGGGGTCGTACTCCGGCGGGTCGGCCTCGCGCATCACGATGAGCGCGAGGTTGAGCAGGCCGTAGACGACGAGGTGGAGGACGCTCCCCGCCTTCGCGAGCGTCTTCACCTCGCCGAAGAGGATGAAGGCGACGATGAGCGCCCCTGTGACGGCGATGGAACGGTACGGCGTCGCGAAGCGCGGGTGGATGGCGTTCAGCGCCGGCGTGACGAGGCGGTCCCGCCCCATCGCGAAGTTGATGCGAGAGGAGGCGAGGATGGAGGCGTTCGCGCTCGACGCCGTCGCCAACAGACCTGCGAACGTGAGGAGGCCGACGCCGACGGCCCCGACGCCGAGGGTGCTGAACGCGATGTCGGCCACGTCGAGCACCGGCGTCTTGCTCGCCCCCAGCGTCGCCCAATCGACGACGCCCATCAGGACCATCATCAGGATGGCGTACATCACGGTCACGATGACGACGCTTCCGATGACCGCGAGCGGCAGGTTCCGACCGGGGTTCTTCAGTTCCTCCGCGACGGTGGTTATCTTCGCGAAGCCGAGGAAGGAGACGAACACGAGACCCGTCGCCGGCATCACCGCGCCGACGCCGCCCGTCTCCGGCGGGAAGAACGGTCGGAGGGTAGAGAGGTCGGCCTGTAGCGCCCCGAGCGCCGCGAAGACGGTCAGAATCGCCACCAGCAGGATGACGATGACGTTCTGGAGGCGCCCCGTCTCCTTCGCGCCGACGTAGTTGACGGCGATGAACGTCACGCCCGCGGCGAGGGCGCCCACCTGAAACGAGGAGAGACCGACGCCCGCGACGGTCAGCGCCGGAATCGGCGCGAACGACGCGAGATACTCGCCGAAGCCGAGCGTGTAGAACGCCGAGGCGAAGGCCAACCCCATCCAGTTCCCCCACCCGGCGATGGAGCCAAACAGCGGTCCCAGCGCGTGATTGACGTAGTAGTACGACCCCCCGGCCTTCGGCATCGCGGTGCCGAGTTCGCTCGCGGACAGCGCGGTGAACAGCGAGATGACGCCGCCGACCACGAAAGAGAGCGCTACCGCCGGCCCCGCCGCGGCCGCCGCCGGCCCCGGCAACACGAAGATGCCGGCCCCGATCATCGTCCCGACGCCGATGGTCAGCGCCGCCAGCGGACCGAGGTCCTTCGCGAGTTCCTCGTCACTCATCCGTCTCCTCGGGAAGCGCGACGACCGGTCTGTCGGCTCGCTTCACCAACTCGCTGCTCGTGTCGCCGCTCAACAGGGAGAGCCACCGGCTTCCCGCCCGTGGCGTGAAGACGACGGCGCTTGCCTCAGTGGCCCGCGCCGCGTCGAGGATGGCCTCGGTCACGTCGGTGGCGAAGACCAGTTTCGTCTCGACGGGCACGTCCGCGTCCGCGGCGTGCGTCCGAACCACGTCGAACACCTCCTCGGCGTACTCCTCTCGCTGTTCCACGCCCGCCTTGTCGGGCGCGCCGCCCGCCTTCTCGATGACGTGTAGCGCGGTCACGCGCCCGTCGACGGCGGCCACGCGGGGGAACACCGCCCGCCCAGTCGCCTCGGCGTCCTCGGGGCTGGCGACGGGGACGAGCGCGTGTCCGAGAAGCGGGTCAGTCATCGCGTCGGTGTCCGGTCGCCTCGGGTAGTTTGTGGACCGTACATACCACTGCCCCCGGTGCGATGGCTAACAAGTGTTCCGCAAGCGGCACTCACGCGAACGGCTATCGCCGCGTTTTAAACCACCCGGCAGTAAGAAGCGGACATGAGTGAGAGTCCACGCGTGGTGTTGCTCGGCGCACCCGGTGCCGGCAAGGGCACACAGGGTCGTCGGCTCGCCGACGCCTTCGACGTCGACCACGTCGCCACCGGCGACATCTTCCGTGCGAACGCCGACATGGAGACCGAGTACGGCACGCCACAGGAGTACATGGAGCGGGGCGAACTCGTCCCCGACGAAGTCGTCAACGAGATCGTTCGGGAGTACCTCTCGGACCTCGACGGCTGGGTTCTCGACGGCTACCCGCGGAACCTCGCGCAGGCGGAGTATCTCGCCGACCTCGGCGGCGTCGACGTCGTCGTTCACCTCGACGTGGCCCGCGAGGAACTCATCGACCGACTCACGGGCCGCCGCGAGTGCGCGGAGTGTGGCGCCACCTACCACGTCGACTTCAACCCGCCCGAGGAGGCGGGCGTCTGCGACGAGTGTGGCGGCGAGTTGGTCCAGCGAGAGGACGACGAGCCCGAAACCGTGGAGACGCGCCTCGAAGAGTACGCCGCACAGACCAAGCCCGTCGTCGACTTCTACCGCGATGACGCGCCCGAGGTCGACTTCGTGTCCGTCGACGGCGAACAGTCACTCGACGGCGTGTTCGCGGACGTGCGCGAGGCCGTCGAGCGCCGTGTGGAAGATTCATAACCGACGAAGACTCACGAGGACATAACTAATGGCACGCACAGCACGGACGGTGCGCCAACTCGTCGAGGAGGACCCCGAGATAGCGGGCGCACTGGAGACCGTGCTCGAACGGGCCGAGGGGAGCACCATCCAGTGGGCCGACGTGAACGACGTCCTCACGAGCGGCCAGTGGGGCCGTCTCATCGAAACCGGCGTCCTCGAGGACGAGGGCGACGGCTTCCGGATTTCCGACCCCGAGGGCGTCCGCGAGGGACTCGGTATCGGCCCGGAGGCCGAAGCCCCGGACGCCGAGGAGGCGCCCGGCGACCCCTCGTGGTCGTCGTGGGACAAGGCCGCCGGCCTCATCGCCCTCATGTTGTTCCCCGGCTACTACTTCAACAGCGTCCGCTCCGTCGTCGGGTCCGCGGTCAACGTCGTGTTGGGCCCCATCGACGCCGTCCTGCCGTTCTACGTGGTCATCCTCCTGCTGGCGGTGTTGACGGGGCTGGTGACGACGCTCCTGCAGGCGAACCTGATGGACATGGAGATAATCGACCACTATCAGGGAAAGATGCAGGAACTGCAGGAGCGACAGGAGGCCGCTCGCGAACGCGGTGACGACGAGGAACTCGAAGCGATTCGGGAGGAGCAGGTGTCCCAGATGAGCGAGAACCTCGGGATGTTCAAAGAGCAGTTCCGGCCGATGGTGTGGTCGATGCTCGTCATCATTCCCGTGTTCCTCTGGATGTACTGGAAGCTCCGGGGCGGCCACATCACCGGGTCCGAGCGGGACCTCGTGTTGCCGCTCGCGGGCGCGGTGGACCTCAAGAGCGGTAGCGTCGGTCCGTTCCCGACGTGGCTGGTCTGGTACTTCCTCTGCTCGCTGTCGTTCTCCCAGATCGTGCGGAAGACGCTGAACGTCCAGACGACGCCCGGGACGTAGGCCGACCGAATCGGAAACGCCTTTGTCGGCTCACGCCCCAGCGAGGATATGTTGATAACCGTCTCGGGACCGCCGGGCGTCGGCAAATCGACGCTCGCGGTCGGTCTCGCCGAGCGCTTTGGCTACGACCACGTGAGCGGCGGCGACATCTTCCGCGCTCTCGCCGACGAGCGAGACATGTCGCTGGCGGACCTGAACGAATTGGCCGAGGAGAACGACCAGATAGACCGGGACCTCGACCGGCGCCTGCGCACCACAGCCGAACGGCGCGGGGACCTCGTCCTCGAATCCCGTCTCGCCGGGTGGATGGCCGGCGACCACGCCGACCTGAAGGTGTGGCTGGACGCCCCACTCGACGTGCGCGCAGAACGCATCGCCGACCGGGAGGACAAGCCGGTGGCGGAGGCCCGTGCGGAGACGGAAGCCCGCGAGGAGAGCGAAGCGGCCCGCTACGCGGAGTACTACGACATCGATTTCGACGATCGCTCCATCTACGACCTCTCGATCAACACGGCTCGCTGGGACGCCGACGCCGTCCTCGACGTGGTGGCGAGCGCCGCCGACCGCTACGACCCGGCGACCGACGAGGGCGCGTTTCCCGTCACCGACGTCCGCTACGAGTTCTGAACCGCGCGGGCGAACGCCGCGAGCAGGACCCCCGCGAGACCGAGGCCGCTCCCGGCGACGATGCGGTCCTCCATCGAGAGGCCGCCGCTCCCGCCAGCCGACGGGTCGCCGACGACGACGGCGCCCTTCATGCCCATCGTCTTGTGCGGCGTGCAGGCGTACTTTGTGATTCCCGCGCTCTCGAACGCGTGCGAGAACGTGTGCCCCTTCTCGCCGACGAGTTCGGTGTCGAAACTGCCGTCCTCGGCCGCCACGTCGTGTGACCCGTCGCCGGTCCACTCCCAGACGACAGTCGTCCCGGGGTCGACGTGGACGGCCGCCGGGTCGAAGGCGTAGGGGCCGCCGTTGCCCGACGCGCCGACGCGCACCGTCACCTCGCTTCGCCCTCGCTTGTCGACGGTGCCGTCGAAGTTGCCGACGTTGTCGAACCAGCCGCCGTAGTCGATGCCGGACGACTGCGCGGCGGCGGGTTCCGCGGCCGCGACACCTGCCGCGGACGCCGCCGCGACACCGCGAAGCACCGACCGTCGCGTGCGCTCGGTCACGCTATCCCTCGTACCCCGCGTACTCCATCAGTTGGCCGAAGATTTCCGTGTCCATCGCCTCCTCGTAGACGACGCCGCTCAGCATCCCGCCGGGGTACGTCGTCCCGTTCATCACGTGGTTCACCTTGTGACAGTGCATCAGGTAGATGCCGGGTTCGGCGTCGGCGGTGAACTCGATGGTGTGCCGTTCGGCGGGGGCGACGTTCGTCACGTCCTGCTCGTGGCGGGCGGCGTCGGGAATCTGGCCGCCGTCTTTCTCCACCACCTCGAAGCGGTGGTTGTGGATGTGCATCGGATGGGACATGTAGCCGCCGTTGACGAGGTGGAGGCGGACGGTGTCGCCCTGCGAGACGAGAATGGGGGAGCCGTCCTCGGGGTGGAGCGTCCGGGGCGCGCTCTTGCCGTTGACCGTGAACACGTCGGGGTTCCGGCTCCGGGGGCTGTAGTCGGCGTCCTGCCCGGCGAGCAGTTTGTTGAGCGAGGAGTCCCACTCTTTCACCGTCATGAAGTACTCCTTGTCGGCCTCCTCGTACCCCTTCGGGTCGACGCGGAGGATGCCGAACATCCCCATGTCGATGTGCCGCGGGGTCTGGAAGTGACAGTGATAGATGTGGGTGCCGGGTTCGTTCGCCGGGACGGTGTAGGTGTGTTTCTCGCCGGGGTCGACCCGGATGCCCGTCGTCGTCGGCACGCCGTCGTCCTTCCACGCCTTCTGGACGCCGTGGAAGTGGAGCGTGTGGGGTTGGTGGGCGCCCGTGTTGTCGAGGGTCACCTCCATATCCTCGCCCTCCGTCGTCCGGAGGACGGGACCGGGGACGCTCGGCTCCCGGTCGTCGGCCTGAAACGCCCAGACGCGCGGGAGTTGGACCGGCCCGCCCAGCGTGTCGAGGGGGTGGGCGTCGTGTCGCGCAGCCACCGTCGAGAGGGTGACCGAGCCGCCCTGTTCGTCGACGTTCACGACTTCGGGTGGCGAGGTCCGGGGAGCGGCGTTTCCGCCCGACCCGCCCGTGTCCGAGGGGACGGCTCCCGCTCCGGTGTCCGACGGGGCGGCACAGCCGGCGAGTCCCGTCGCAGTCGCGCCGCCGGTCAACGCGAGAAACTTCCGGCGGTCCATCTTCGTTCCGGGCGCACCAACATGTTCGCTCATGGCTTCGCCTGAACGGAGTCGCGTCACGGATAAGTTCGGCCCGGGCGTTCTCACGAGCCGACGACCCCGCGGAACATGTTCGGTCGGCCCCAATCCACAGGGTATAGGTGCGCACGGCTCCCGACTCACAGCAATGCCGCTTCGCGCCCCGCCGTCGGACCGCGACGTTGACGCGTTGCTCTCCTTCGGCGTCGTCAACCTCGACAAGCCGCCCGGACCGTCCGCCCATCAGGTCGCGGCGTGGGTGCGCGACATGGCCGACCTCGACAGGGCCGCCCACGCGGGGACCCTCGACCCGAAGGTGACTGGCTGTCTCCCGACGCTGCTGGGCGACGCGACGCGCGCCGTCCCGGCGCTTCAGACCGCAGGCAAGGAGTACGTCGCAGTGCTGGAACTCCACGGCGCCGCGCCCGCTGACTTCGACGCCATCGTCTCGGAGTTCGTGGGCGACATCTACCAGAAACCGCCGCGGAAGAGCGCCGTCGCGCGTCGCCTGCGCGTGCGCGAGATACACGATGTCGAGATACTGGACCGCGAGGAGCGCCGCGCGCTCCTCCGCATCGACTGCGAGAGCGGCACGTACGTGCGCAAACTGTGTCACGACCTCGGCTTGGCGCTCGGCACCGGCGCGCACATGGGTGACCTCCGGCGGTCCGCCGCGGGCCCCTTCGACGACGCGGACCTCGTGACGCTCCACGACTTCGCCGACGCCCTCGCCGAGTACCGGGAGCGCGGCGACGAGTCGTGGCTCCGAGACGTGGTGTCGCCGGCCGAACGAGCGCTCGCCGACCTGCCGAGCGTCACCATCGCCCGGAGCGCCGCCGAAGAAGTGGCCGAGGGCGCTCCCGTCTACGCGCCGGGCGTCGTCGAGGCGCCCGGCGTCGAACGGGACCGCCTCGTCGCGTGCTACACCCCCGACGGCTCGGCGGTGTGCCTCGGGCGTCTCGTCGGTGACCCCGACGCCGAGTCGGGAACCGTCGTGGACTTGGAGCGCGTCCTCGTGTGACCGTCGGGGAAACGACACCCTTAACTCCGGGACAGGCGTCGGCTGTGATACGGGACACACGTCCCACACTCGGGACCGTAGGGTAGTGGTATCCTCGGCGCATGGGGTGCGTCGGACCCGTGTTCGAATCACGGCGGTCCCATTCCACTTTTTGCTCAGTCACTACGTTCCCTCGCAAAAAC
>JBDGTS010000035.1:0-15809 GCA_042216675.1 Halobacteriaceae archaeon
CGCCGCTCGCTTCACTCCCTCGCAAAAACGTGGGGAAAAAGACCGCTCGCCGCGGTTACCGCTCTTCGGAGTCCAGCACGCGAATCTGATCGCCGCGGACGGTGACGGGAATCGGAACGGTGGCCTCGTACAGTTCGACGGTCACCTGATCCTTGCCCTCGTCGATGCGCTGGACCTGTGCCTTCTCGCCCTTGAACGGGCCGGCGATGAGTTCCACGATGTCCCCCTCGGCGATGCCCTCCACGTCCGGCTTGGGCGAGAGGAAGTGCTCGACCTCGGAGATGTCGCTCTCGCCGGGCACCATGCTCCGGGCGTGGGGAATCTCCTCGAGAACGCGGCCGATGACCGACTGGTCGTCGGCCTCCACCATCACGTAACTGGTCAGCGACTCGGGCGCCAGCACCGCGTGAATCTCCGGTTCGTCGCGGGTCGCGATCATGTCCGCGACGGTGCGCTCCTGACTCGCGGTCGTCTTGACTGCGAACATCGGCATCTCAGGTCACCCCGGGGGGACGATGTCCATGAACAGGAAGATCAGGAACCCGATCGTTCCGATGAGGCCGATACCCGCGCCCGCCACGAGGGCGACTCGGGAGAACTCCTCCCAGGAGGGGGTACTCGCCAACTTGAGCACCCTCGTGTACGCGGAGATGTTGTAGGGAACGTCCATAGCCGGCCGTTCGAGGCGCCGACTTTTTTATCTTCCCATCAGCGCCGGCCCGCTCACAACCGGTGAGCCGACTCGAATCCCAAAGGCTCTTTGTATCGGTTCCGCTACTCGGCGGATAATATGACCGCAGTTGCTGAGGCCGCCGCGTTCACCACACACTGACCAGCCATGTCCGCCACCTCCTACCAGCAGGCCCAGAAGTCGTTTCTGAAGTATCAGCACGTGTTCGTCCTCCTCGCGCCGGTCATCTTCGTCCTCGGCGTGGTGCTCGCCGCGCCCACGCCCGCCGGCGTCGGGACGGGCTACTGGCTCGAGTACTGGTGGCTGTTTCCCTTCTTCCTGCTCGGGGCCACCACCGTCAACACCGTCGGCATCAGCGGGTCGGCGCTGTTCGTGCCGTTTCTCATCTTCGTCTTCCCGCTGTTCGCCCACCCGCTGGAGTCCGAGACGCTGGTGAAAGTCGGCCTCATCAGCGAGTCCTTCGGACTGTCGAGTTCGGCCGTCGCCTTCATCCAGTACGGGCTGGTGGACCGCAGACTGGCGCTCACGCTCGTCGGTGGTGCGCTCCCCTTCGTCGTGGGCGGCGCGTTGCTCTCGTTCGTCATCCCGGACCCGCTGTTCCACGCCCTCCTCGGCGTCGCGCTCATCACGGCCGCCTACCTCATGTTCACGGCCGACCTCAGCCACGAGGAACCCGGTGACGGTGAGAGCGCCGACGGCGAGGCCGACTCGCACCTTCCGAACGACCACGGCAAGCCGGGCTCGGCCGGCGTCGGCGTCGACGAGGAGGGGACCGTCACCCGCGTCGACCGCGAGGGGAGTACCTACACCTACACGCTGTCCGGCTACCTCGAACGCTTCGCCAACTACAGCGTCGGCGGCATGTTTCAGGGGCTCGCCGGCTTTGGCATCGGCGAACTCGGCATCATCTCGATGCTCCGAACGGAGATGCCCGTGCGCGTCGCCATCGGCACGAACCACATCGTCGTCGCGACGACGGCCGTCATCGCGTCACTGGTCCACGTCTTCGGCGGCGGACTCGTCGGTGGCCACACGCTGAGTCTCGCCTCGACGCCGTGGAACATGGTCGTGTTCACCGTCCCCGCGACAGTCATCGGCGGACAGGTCGCACCCTACGTCTCGACCGCCCTCGACACCACGACGATAAAGAACGGCGTGGGCATCATCTTCGCCGTCATCGCCGTCGCCCTCTTCTTGATGGCCGCAGGCGGCGCTTTCTAACCCTAGCGTTTTGGCGGTGGGGACGAAGCCACGGCCGTGTACGACCATATTCTCTTCCCGACTGACGGTAGCGAGTCTGCGGCGGCCGTGGCGGACCACGTCGATGCGCTGGTCGACCGAACCGGGGCGACCGTCCACGTCCTCTCAGTCGTGGACGCGCGCAACCGCTTCGAGAGTCCGACCGGCGGCGTCGCACCCGAGGCGTGGGACGAGGCAGAACGGGAGCGTGCGGAAGCGGCCATCGACGACGCCGTCGCCGCTCTGGCCGCCGGCACGTCGGTCGAACGGCACGTCGAAATCGGAATCCCCCACGCGAAAATCGTCGAGTACGCGTCGCGCGAGGACTGCGACGTGGTCGTGATGAGCACCCACGGCCGGACCGGACTGGACCACTACCTCATCGGGAGCGTCGCGGAGCGAGTGGTGCGCCAGTCACCGGTCCCGGTGCTGACGGTCAGACTCGAGGACTGATCAGTTCCGGACGGCCTCGACGCGCATCTCGACGTAGCGGCTCGCCCACGTGTGGACGTGTGTTCGGACCGCGCCGGCGACTCGTTCGACGAGCGGCGTCGCTGACAGGCTCTTCTCTCCGGTTGGCTCCGTCGGCCGACGCTTGTGGCTCATATGGTAACGTTTGGCCCGGTCCATCATAAACGTTCATGGTAACGCGGCACGCGGCGCTGTTCGGTGAGCAGAAACGGAGACGAAGTGAGCGCTACTCCACGTAGTCGATGTCCTCGGGGCCGGAGGACTGGGCGGCCTCCTCGACGGCCGCCTCCTCGCGGCCGTAGATCTGGGGCGACTCGACGCCCGTGACGACGATCATCGTCCGCATCGTGCCGTCGAGTTCCTCGTCGATGGAGGTGCCCCAGATGATGCGGGCGTCGGGGTCGATGCGGTCGTAAATCTCCTCGACGACGCCCTCGGCCTCCTCGATGGCCATGTCGGGGCCGCCGGTGACGTTCACCAGCGCGGAGTTCGCGCCGGAGATGTCCACGTCCAGCAACGGCGACCGGAGCGCGGAGTTCACCGAATCGCTGGCTTTCTCCTCGGAGTCGGACTCGCCGAGGCCGATCATCGCGACGCCGCCCTTCTCCATCACGGTGCGAACGTCGGCGAAGTCCAGATTCACCAGTCCGGGCTTGGTGATGAGTTCCGTGATGCCCTTCACCGAGCGCATCAGCACTTCGTCGGAGATCTTGAACGCCTGCTTGACGGGCAGTTTGCCCACGGAGTCGAGCAGCCGGTCGTTGGGCACCACGATGACCGTGTCGGACACGTCGCGCAGGCGTTCGAGGCCCGCCTCGGCGTTCGTGCGGCGCACCTCGCCCTCCGCCGTGAACGGCGTCGTGACGATGGAGATGGTGAGCGCACCGGCTTCGCGGGCGGCCTTGGCGACGACGGGGGCGGACCCCGTGCCGGTGCCGCCGCCCAGTCCGGCCGTGACGAAGACCATGTCCGAGCCCTTGATCGATTCGAGAATCTCGTCCTGAGATTCGAGCGCGGCCTCCTCGCCCACTTGCGGGAGCGAGCCGGCGCCGCGGCCCTGCGTGCGCTCCTCGCCCATCAGAATCTTCGTGTCCGCCTCGATGTCGACGAGATGCTGGACGTCGGTGTTCGCGGCCACGAGTTTCGCGCCGTGGATGCCCTCCTTGAACATCCGGTTGACCGTGTTGGACCCCGCACCGCCACAGCCGACCACCGTGATGTCGGTTTCGAGTCCTTCGAGAACTTCCTCGAGTTCGTCGTCGGTCATGCGGCCGGTTCTCGAATCCGGCGACGCGTCCTCGCGCTGTTCCCCATCCTCCCGTTCAGGCGCCTCCGAGGCCTCCTCCTCCTCCTCGGCCTCGTCGATGGCGTCCTGGACAATCGAGTCCATCGTTGCCGCCTTGTTTGCGGTGCCGCACTAATTACCTTTCCCCTGCGGCTGACGCGCGTCAGACGGTTTTCGGCGCCTCAGACCGGAAAACGCCGTGTTCGCTCTCGATGGACCGCTTCGGGACGCACCGTCCGCCCGTCCACCTCGACTGTCTCGCCGGCTGAGAGGCGGCCGAACGCCGGTCCCTCGGGAACGCCGCGGGCCCGCGCGGCGTCCGGGTCGAAGGCCGTCTCTCGCGCCACCACCGCGTCGGCCCGCCGCTCCACCTCGTCGTACCGCTCGCGCAGAATCCCCGCGAGACGGTCCACGAGTTCGTCCACGGCCCCGGTGTCGGCGACAGCGCCCTCGCCCGCGGGGAGCGTCCCGCCGTCCACCGTCTCGTAGGCGACCAGCGACTCGTCGGCCGCCGCCCGCGTCGCATCGCGGTCCACCTCCGCCGCCGCAGCGAACAGGTCGTCCGGAAGCGAGACGACGTCGTACTCGGTCGCCTCCCCCGCCGGGTCACCGAACCGGAGGCCCGCCCCGACCGGGGAGAGCGTCGCTTCGAGTGATTCCGCGCGACTGACGGGGACGCCGGCCGTCTCCTGCACCCACGTCTCACTGACGACGCGGTGACCGAGGTCCTCGACGACCGTCCGCAGGTCGGGTTTCTCCCCCGCGACGACGGCGTGGTCGGCGTCGCTCGCGTCGAACGCGGCCTCGATGACCTCGCGGTTGGCCTCGGGCGTGCCCATCGCCTCCAGCGCCCAGTCTGCGCCGACGTGGCCGACGGCCCAGTCCGTCTCGGTGACGATGCGCGTCGGTCGCGGCGCGTAGTGCCCGCCACCGAAGGCGACGACGGTTCGGTCGCCCACGGGGTCGGTCCCCCGGAGGTCGAGGACGGCCCGCGCGACGGCCCGGGCCGCGTCGGGGTCCGCCCACTGGTCGGGGCCGCTCCCGAGTTCGACGAACAGCGACGGCGCGCCCACGGCCGTCGGGCCGTGGTGAGTGCACTCCATCGCCACGTCGTACCCCTCCGGCGCGTGGCGTTCGAGGCCCGAGACGGCCCGCTTCGCCGCTCGGGGTGCCGCCGTCGCGAGGGCGCCATCTTCGCCGCCGTACTCCGCCGGGCCGAAGTTGCCCGTGAAGTGGGCGGTCAGGAGGGGGCCGGTGTCGCCGGCGTGGCGCGAGACGAAGATGACGGCGTCGGGGTCGTCGAACAACGACGCGGCGTCGTCGAGTTCGATGTGGGGCGTCTCGACGGCGCGGAGTTCGAAGCCCTCGGTCCGGCGCGCCTCGCCGGCGCCGGGTAGGCCGTCGCCGTCCCAGTCGCCGACGGCGAGCAGTTGCTCCCCGATGTGCTGGGACGCCTCGTCGGCCGTGCTGACGACGATGCCGATCACGCCCGAGGGCAGGGCGACGGCCGGGAAAACTCTCTCGGTCGTGGTCAGGTGACCCGCTCGAACGCGCCGCGGAGCGCCGCCTGCGTGTCGCTGGCGATGGCCATCAGTTCACCGCGCCGAAGCGCGAACAGGATGACGCCGAGCACCACGTACACGACGGCGAAGCCGTCGAGGAGGAGCATGCTCAGTTCCTCGGCGCGCGGCGAGGGCACCGTCTGGATGATGTAGAACTCCGCGATGACCTGCGAGGCGAACAGCGCCAGCAGTGTCACCGCCTCGCGGCCGCTGATGGAGAAGTTGACCAGCACGGAGATGGCGAAGAAACTCTGTGCCGCGGTGATCCAGATTTCGGCCGCCTGCTTCGAGTCGAAGGGGAGCGTGCTGACCTCGCCGAGGCCGATGCTGTAGACGACGGCCAGCGTCCCGATGAGCAAGGTCCACTGATTCAGCTTCGAGGAGATGAGCGCGTTGAAGCCCGCGGTGGAGCGCGCCTTGTTGACGAGGTACGCGACGACGATGAGTTCCGGGCTCTCGCTCGCCAGCGGCGCGATCCACTGAATCATGAAGAAGGAGGGGATGCCGAGGCCCTTCCCCAGTTCCTCCAGTCCGTGCGCGAACGGGTGGACGGCGACGTAGATGAGGAAGCCCGAGAACAGGAACAGGGCGATGGCGACGGGGACGCGGATGGCCCGCGCTCGCTCGTGGAAGTACGCCGGGACCCCGACTTGCTCCTCGACCTCCTCGACTTCGCCCGTCACCGCGATGGCGATGTAGAGGAGGTAGATGCCGACGAGGACGACGGTGTCGAGGATGCCGATGCCGCCGCCGAGGGGCACCGTGAACGCGAACAGCGTCGCCGCCAGCAGGAACGTGATTTCGACGGCGATCTTCCGGTCGAGGTGGACCACGTCGGTCAGCACCCCCTCGCGGTTCTCGATACTGGGGTCTTCGCTGGCCCGCGTGCGGTAGATGCTGAACAGGGCGATGCCGGCCCAGCCCAGACCGATGAGGATGCGGTTCGCCCCCGTCATGTTCGCCACGGCGAGGTTCGCGTCGTGACAGGCCGCTGCGACGGGCGTCACGCCGCTCTCGATCTGTTTGGCCGTGAACTCCGCGCAGGCGGCCTGCGTCGCGCCGCCCGCGCCGGCGTTCCACGCGTACAGTGCGTCGACTGCGTACTCGGGGGCGACGGCGAGGACCGCCAACACCGCGATGGCGAACGCTCGCGGAACGTCTTTCTCCGCGATTTCCGCCCCCCACGCGAGCATGAAGGACGCGCCGAGGATGCCGACGCCGCTCACCGCGACGGTCGAGAGCGGCGGCAGTCCGTGGGCCCGCCCCGTCCCCCACGCCACCATCCACGGGGTCGTGAGAAGGAGTGCCCCGGCGAGGGCCGTGAGGGGATGCTTGAGTCGTCGAAACATGCTGGCCGCGACTTTCAAATCCAGTACCCTTTGTTTGTCGGTTCTCGATTTTCCTATCGGGATTCGGACTGTTCCGCCGGACCGGCGGTTTTACGACCCGTCGCCGCCGAACGCCGCCCATGCACGTCTACGGACTCGTCGGCAACCCCGTCGGGCACTCCCTCTCGCCGCCGATGCACGAGGCGGCCTACGACGAACTAGGGATGGACGCCCGCTACGTCACCTTCGAACCCGACCCGACTGACCTCGACGCGGCCGTCGAGGGCGCCTCGGCGCTGGGCGTCGCAGGGCTCAACGTCACCATCCCGTTCAAGCAGGACGTCTTGGACCTCGTGGACCCGGCCGAACAGGCCGCTCGCATCGGCGCCGTCAACACCGTCGACTTCTCCACGTCGCCTCCGACTGGCTACAACACCGACGCCGCGGGCGCCCGGCGCGCCCTCGAACACCACGGCGTCTCCCCCGGCGACTGCGAGACGGTCCTCGTCGGCGCGGGCGGCGCGGCGCGCGCCATCGCGGTGATGCTCGCCGACGCGGGCGCCACCGTCCACATCGCGAACCGGACGCCCGAACGCGCGGAACGCCTCGCCGCGGACGTGGACGCGACGGGCTACGACCTTGCCGCCCTCGACGAACTGGTCACAGAGGCGGACCTGCTCGTCAACGCCACCAGCGTCGGGATGGAGGAGGACCGCTCACCGGTGCCCGCGGACGCCCTCCACGCGGACCTGACGGTGATGGACGCCGTCTACACGCCCTTGGAGACGCGACTGCTCCGGGACGCCGCCGCCGCGGGCGCCGACACCGTCGACGGCGCGTGGATGCTCCTGTATCAGGGCGTCGAGGCGTTCGAGCGCTGGACCGGCCGCGACGCGCCGGTGAGCGCGATGAACGCCGCACTCCGGGAGGGGCTTTAAGTAATCGCCGCGCGAAATACTCGTAAAATGGGACTCATCCAGTCGATAAAGTCGCTGCTCGGCCTCGAATCCGAGCAACGCGGCCGCGAGGAAGTCAGCGTCACCGTCGAACGGGAACCCGAGGACGAGGAGACGGCAGAGGTGGACGGGCACGAGGTAGAAGCCGAGCCACAGGCCAAAGTCGAGACCGAACACGAGGAAGCGGAGGGCGACGAGGAGGAAGAGACGGCGGAAGTCGACGGCCACGAGGTCGAGGCCGAACCGCAGGCGGAGGACGAAACCGAATCCGAGGAGGCGGAGGAAACCGAGGAACCGGCCAGCGACGCCGCCGAAAGCACGGCCGCGGAGTCCGTCGAGACCATCAAGGGTATCGGCCCGGCCTACGGCGAGCGACTCGCCGAGGCGGGCGTCGAGACGGTCGGTGACCTCGCCGCCGCCGACGCCGACGAACTCGCCGACGAGACGGACGTCGCGGCGTCCCGAATCAGCGAGTGGGTGGAGCGCGCGGACGCCCGACTCCGGTAGAACCGGCACCCCTTTTGTGCGGCGCCCCGTCCCCGGAGACATGACTGACGTGCGGCCAGTCACCACCGAAGCCGCGTTCCGGACCCGCGCGGCCCACGGCCCGCCGGGCGCCCGCGTGCCGGTGGTGGCTCGTCTCGCCGTCGCCGACCCCTTCGACGCCTACTGCCGCGCACGCGGCGACGCGCCCGCCGTCTACTACGAGACGACGGGCGGACAGCCCGGATGGGGGTACTTCGGCGTCGACCCGTCGGATTTCGCGACGGTCGGGCCGGATGACGGCCCCGCTCTCGCCGCCCTCGACGCGGCCCTCGCCGACGAGTCGCTGGTCCGGGGCGACTGCCCGGTGCCGTATCCGGGTGGCCTGTTCGGGTGGCTCTCCTACGACGCCGCGCGGGACCTCGAAGCCCTCCCCGAGAGCGCCGCCGCCGACCGGGCGATGCCCCGGCTTCAGGTCGGCACGTACCCCGTCGTCGCCGCGTGGCGCGAACCCCACGCCGGCGAACCCCTCTTTCTCGTCGCGGCGCCGCGCGTCACCGACCCCGCGGCCGACTACGACCGCGCGCTGTCGATGCTCGCCGACCTCGCAGCCCGAATCCGGGACGGTGACCCCGACGTGGGTGACGCGCCCGCCGCGCCCGACGCGGCCACCTTCGAGAGCGACTGCGGCCGCGAGGCGTTCGCGGACCGCGTTCGGACGGTCAAAGAGCGCATCCGCGACGGCGACACCTTCCAGACGAACGTCTCCCAGCGGCTCCGCGCGCCCGCGGCGGTCCACCCCGTCGAGGCGTACGCCGCGCTCCGCCGGGTGAACCCCGCGCCCTACGCCGGCCTCGTGGAGTTTCCGGACGTGGACCTCGTGAGCGCCAGCCCCGAACTCCTCCTGCGGCGCACCGGCGACAGGGTGGAGACGGAGCCAATCGCCGGGACGCGCCCACGCGGCGCCACGCCCGCCGAGGACGAAGCGTTCGAGGCGGACCTGCTGTCCGACGAGAAAGAGCGGGCCGAACACGCGATGCTGGTCGACCTCGAACGCAACGACCTCGGGGAGGTGTGCGCCTACGGCACCGTCTCGGTCCCCGAGTACCGCCGCGTGGACCGCTACAGCGAGGTGATGCACCTCGTCTCCCGCGTCGAGGGGCGCCTCCGGCCCGACGTGTCGCTGACGGACGCCATCGCGGCCGTCTTCCCCGGCGGGACCATCACCGGCGCGCCCAAGCCGTCGACGATGGCCATCATCGACGAGGTGGAGGCCACGCGGCGCGGCCCATACACCGGGTCGATGTTCGCCGTGGGCTTCGACGGCGACGCGACGCTCAACATCGTCATCCGGACGCTGGTGCGCCACCGCGAGGAGTACCACCTCCGGGTCGGCGCGGGCGTCGTCCACGACTCGGTGCCCGACAGGGAGTACGACGAGACGCTGGACAAGGCCCGCGCTCTCGTCACGGCCGTCGACGAGGCCCTCGGCGCGACGGCGGACATGGAGGTGCGACGGTGACGGTCCTCGTCGTCGACAACTACGACTCGTTCGTCTACAACCTCGTCCAGTACGCCGGCGAACTCGCCGACGACGTGGTGGTCCGCCGCAACGACGCCATCGACCGGGCGGGCGTCGCGGCGATGGACCCCGCCGCCGTCATCGTCTCGCCGGGGCCGGGGACGCCACACGAGGCGGGCGTCTCGATGGACGTGTTCCGCACCGACTACCCGGCGCTCGGCGTCTGTCTCGGCCATCAGGCGCTCTGTGCGGTCAACGGCGCCCCGGTCGGCCACGCCGACGAGGTGGTCCACGGCAAGCCGTCGACGGTGCGCCACGACGGCGAGGGCGTCTTCGCGGGCCTTCCGGACCGGTTTCAGGTGGGGCGCTACCACTCGCTGGCCGTGGACCGGGCCGACATCCCCGATTCGCTGGTGGAGACGGCGCGCACCGACGACGAGCGAGCGGTGGTGATGGCGGTGCGCCACCGCGAGAAGCCCCACGCCGGCGTGCAGTTCCACCCCGAGAGCATCCTGACCGGGCGCCCCGAGGACCCCCGGCGCCTCGAACTGGGCAAGCGACTGCTCGCGAACTTTCTTGAGGGTGCAGGGGTGCCATGCAGTACCACGTGAACGGCCGCCTCGTTTCCGCCGACGAGGCGACGGTCTCTGTGCGCGACAGGGGCTTTCAGTACGGCGACGCCGCCTTCGAGACGCTCCGAGCGTACGGCGGGTCGGTGTTCGAGTGGGACGCGCACCTCGACAGACTGCGGGCCACCTGCGAAGCGCTGGAAATGCCCGACGCCGCGCCCGACGACTGCCGCGAACGGGTGGGCGAGACGCTCGCCGCGAACGGCTTAGCGGACGCCTACGTCCGCCTCTCGGTGACGCGGGGGGTTCAGCCCGGCAAACTCACGCCCGACGCCGACGTGGACCCGTCCGTCGTCGTCATCGTCACGCCCCTCCCGCGGGGCGGCGCCGACGGCGAACCGGTCTGGGACGGCCCCGCCACGGTCGCGACGACCGACGTTCAGCGAGTCCCCGACGCGGCGATTCCGGCGCGTGCGAAGACACACAACTACCTGAACGGTATCCTCGCGCGCCTCGACGCCGACGCGGACGAGGCCCTCCTGTGTGACGCCGACGGTCACGTCGCGGAGGGCGCGACGAGCAACGTCTTTTTCGTCCGGGACGGGACGCTCCACACGCCGGCCCTCGACGGTCCCGTGTTGCCCGGCGTGACGCGCGCCGTCGTCGTCGAACTGGCGCGTGAGGAGGCGATCCCCGTCGAGACGGGCACCTACGACCCGAGCGACGTGCGCGACGCGGACGAGGCCTTTCTGACGAACACGACGTGGGAACTCCGTCCCGTCGCGGTCCTCGACGGGACGCCGGTGGGCGGCGGCCCGGTCACCGACCGCCTCGCCGCCGCGTTCGACGAACTGGTCGAGCGCCGTCACTACTGACCGATACGCCGAAGGTCCTCCGGGCGATACGCCGCCCATGGATTCGGACCGACGAATTGCCGACGTCGACGAGGTGCCCGGCGACGGCTCGCTCATCTTCCGGGTGCGCGACGGCCGCGACGACCTGAAAGAAGCAATTCTCGTCCGCCTCGGCGACGGGACGGTGACGGGGTGGCTCAACGAGTGCCAGCACTTCACGCACATTCCACTCGACAAGGGCTCCGGCGTCCCGCGTCGCGACGGCGAACTGGTCTGTGCGAACCACGGCGCACTCTTCGAGGCCGACACCGGCGAGTGCACGTACGGCCCCTGTGAGGGTGCGATGCTCCGCGACGTGGGCGTCGCCGTCGTCGACGGTGGCGTCTATCTCGCCGACGGGGACTTCGACTTCGTCGGCGTCGGGCCGGCGGAGTCCGACCCGGTCGACCTCACCTCCACCTCGAACGTGAAGTTCTAGTCGATGCGGAAGGCGGGGTCGGCCACCCGCTCGGACTTGCACTCCGGACACCGCGACGGCCGGTTCAGCGGGTCGTCGAAGTCGTCGAAGCCACAGTCCCGACATCGGGGCGGGCGAACGAGCAGTTTCTCGTCGGCGTCCGACAGCGACCGAGCGACGTGTCCCACGTGGTCCAGCGCCACTGACGGCGTCACGTCGAACTGCTCGGCGAGTTCGCGGGGCGTCATCGCCTCGGCCCGCAGGGCTTTGCGCATCCGCTCGCGGGTCGTCTCCTCGGCCTCTCGCATGCCCGTGCCTACTTTGGGAATGAAAAAGGCCTTACCGGTCCCGAGAGACCGTCGGTACATGAAAGCCGTCGTCCTCGCCGGGGGCTACGCGACGCGCCTGTGGCCCATCACGAAGAACCGACCGAAGATGTTCCTGCCCATCGGGGACACCGTGATGATCGACCACGTCTTCGACGCGCTCGAAGACGACGACCGAATCTCGGAGGTGTACGTCTCGACGAACGAGCGATTCGCCGACGACTTCCGGGAGCATCTCGCGGAGCGACCGTACGAGAAGCCCACCCTCACCGTCGAGGAGACGACGGCGGAGGACGAGAAACTCGGCGTCGTCGGCGCCCTCGCCCAACTGGTCGAACGGGAGGGCGTCGAGGAGGACACCCTCGTCATCGCCGGCGACAACGTCATCAGCTTCGCCATCAGCGACTTCCTCGACTTCTTCGAGGCGCAGGGCACCCCCGCCCTCGCCGCGTACGACGTGGGTTCCCCCGAGAAGACGACGGCGTACAGCGTCGTCGAACTCGACGGGGACAGGGTCGTGGACTTCGAGGAGAAGCCAGACGACCCCCAGAGCAGCCTCATCTCCATCGCCTGCTACGCCTTCACCGCCGACACGCTCCCGATGCTCTCGGAGTACCTCGCGGGCGGCAACAACCCCGACGAGCCGGGCTGGTTCATGCAGTGGCTCCAGAACCGCGAGACGGTCCACGCCTACTCCTTCGACGGCGCGTGGTTCGACATCGGAACCCCCCAGTCCTACCTCGACGCCGTCGCGTGGGAACTCGACGGCGAGGCCCTCGTCGACGACGACGCCACCCTCGACAACACGACTGTCGGCGACAACGTCCACGTGATGGACGGCGCCGAACTCCGCAACAGCAGCGTGGACCACTCAGTCGTCTTCCCCGAGGCGACGGTTCGGGACTGCGACGTGCGCGACTCCATCGTGGACGAGGACACGCACCTCGAAAACATCGACTTCTCCGGCGCCGTCGTCGGCGCCCACACCCACATCGACGGCTCCTAAACGAGGCGCGCGTCCGTCACGCGGACGTGGCCGCGGGTCCCCTCCCACACCGTCTCGTAGGAGAGGTCGATGGCCCGGTCCATGTGCGGCCCGTCGGTCACGATGGTCTCGAACTCGCCGCCCTCCCCCAGCACGTGGACCCCGTACTCCTCGTTCAGGGCGCGGAGGTCAGCGAGTGCCGCCCGGTCGAAGGTTCGGCCGAGCCACGACTCGTCGAGGCCGTAGGCCGCCACCTGCACGATTTGAATCTCGAAGCCGGCGTCGAGCATTTGCTCGGCCAGCGACTCGGGGTCCTCGCCGTACAGCGGCGAGTACAGGTCCGCACCCAGTCGCTCGCACATCCCCGCGATGCGGTCCGTCTGGTAGGCGCTCTCGACGGCGCCCGCGACGACGCCCGACACGTCGCCGAGGTCCGTCAGCGCGTCCTCCAGCGGTTCGAGTTCGGCGTCACCCTGCGCGCTCGAATCCGTCGCCTCGGGCGCGCCCAAGTCGTCAGGCGCGATTTCCAGCAGGGGGATGTCGAGACTCTCGGCGGCCAGTTCCGCGAGGTGCGTCGCCGGCACGTGGTACATGTACGACTCCTCGCTGGGATGGACCGTGACGAGACGGGACACGTCGCGGCCGGTTTCGAGCGCCCGGTAGAGCGCCCACGAGGAGTCCTTGCCGCCGGAGAACAGACTGACCCACGTCATCTGTCCGCCCGGAGGCGAGCGAGACACATAGGCCACTCGGTCACTCCGCGAGTTCCTCGGGTTCCTCGATCTCCGTGCCGCCGAAGGCGCTCGCCACCCGGATGCCGACGAGGCTGACGGCGAAGCCGGTGATGACGAACGCGGCCAACCGCTGCTCCGGCGTGAGCGTCAGGCCGGCAAAGGAGAGGGGGCCGGCGGTGACGGCGGGGAGGGAGAGCGGCGGCGCGTGGCCGCCGCGTTCGAGGAAGTACGCCGAGAAGCCGCGGACGACGAAGCCCACCGAGACGACGATGAACGGGAGATTGAGGTAGGAGGTCCGGAGCTGGTCGGACTGAATCGCCTCGTCCACGAGGCGGCCGGCGCTCGCCGCCAACCCTGCCAGCGCCAGCCACGGGACGCCCTCGTAGGCGAACGCCGTCACGACGACGAGCGTCGACGGGTCGGTGAGGTCCGACACCGCTAGTCCACCCGCGAACACGCCCACGAGCGCCAGCCCTGCCGCGACGACGTAGGTGACGATGGACACCTGCCCGGAGTAGAGCGCGGTGCGCACCTGCGCCGGGAGGTCCGCGAGGTGGTCGTCGACGCCGAGTCCCTTGTAGAGCAAGAAGAGCCCGATGACGGCCGTCATCGCCGCCGCGGCCGTCGCGAGGCTCGCGAGCGCCATCAGCGCCGGGAAGACGAGGAGCACGATGCCCAACGGCACCAGCACCGTCTCCCGGAGTTCCTCGTCGGCGAGGAACTGCTTGAGGAGGTAGTAGGTGGATTCGAGGTCACGGGCCTGCCGGACGACGACCCTGTCCACGCCGTCGACGGGGACCCGGCTCTCGATGACCGGGACCAACCGTTCGTCCTCGGCGCTGTCGATGACGACGACCACCGAGTCGGGGTCGTGGGTCGCCAACAGGTCGTCTACCTGCGTCGCGACGGCCCGGTCGGCGCTCACGACGTTCTCGGAGGCACCGGAGACGACAGCGACGCCCGTCTCGCCGTCGAGGTCGTCGGCGACCCGGAGGCTCTCCAACAGCGCGTTCACGGCGCTGTCCTCGGGGTCTGCGACGCCCAAGTCGACGACGAGCGACTCGACAGCCTCCCGTCCGGAGAGTGGCACGTCGGCGCCCGTCTTCGCGGGGACGTCGCCCGTCCGGTCGACGCAGACGACGAGCGTTTGCACGTGTGCGACGGTAGGGCGCCGCTCACCAAAAACCCAACTCTTGACGCGAACGCCGTCAGCGGAAGCGGAACCGCTCGCCGTCGAGGCCCCGCGACGCGCCGGCGGCGACGCCGGCCGCGACTGCCGCCGCAGTCCGGCCGAGGCGCGCGGAGAGGGGGCGTTCGGGTTCGAAGGCCTCGACGCTCGCCGCTTCCTCGATGCGGGCCTCAACCTCGTCGAGTGCGTCGTCGCGAGTGCCTACCTCGTCCACGAGGTTCAGGTCGCGGGCCTCCGGGCCGAGGAATACGCGGGCTTCCGTGTCCCGAACGGTCTCGGGGTCGATGTCGCGTCCTTCGGCCACTCGCTCCACGAAGTCCTCGTAGTAGCCGTCGACGATGCCCTGCAGGTACTCCCGTTCGGCCGCTTCGAGTTCCTTCAAGGGCGTGCCGGCGTCCTTGTATTCGCCAGCGGCGATGCGTTCGTAGGAGAGACCGAGTTTGTCTGCGAGGTCCGCGGCGTTGATGCGGGAGCCGATGACGCCGATGCTCCCGACGAGACAGCCCTCGCGGGCGACGACGTGGTCACAGCCGGCGGCGATCCAGTAGCCGCCGCTGGCACAGAGGTCCGTCGCGTAGGCGACGACCGGCCCGTCGAACGCCTCGACCGCGAGGCGGATGTCGTCGCTCGGCACGACTTCGCCGCCGGGCGTGTCGAGTTTCAACAGGAGCGCCTCGGCCGCGCTGTCATCGGCATCCTCTATCTGTTCAACGATGTCGTCGGCGTCGGCACCGACGGGGCCCGTCGGCACCGCGCCGCCACCGGCGTCGCGGGTGATCGCTCCCTCGACGCCCACCTCGGCGACGTTGAAGTCGGGAACGAGGCTCGTCGCGGCGTTCCGGCCGATGCGCATGCCGACGATGGCGACGCCGACGACGAGGAGGACTCCGAGCAGTACTGCGAGGTCCCCATCGGGGACGTACACGAAGAGAAGCCAGCCCGCGACGACGAACACGGCGCCGACGAGCAACGTGAGGACGGCTCTACCGATGCGCTTCGGGACGCTATCCGTGGCCATGCGAACGAGAGAACCGCAAACCGCTTAAAAGTTAGATCAGAGCAGGCCGGTCTTCTGGAGCTTGCGGAGGTCCTCGGTGTCCAGGGTCTCGCCCTCCTTGAAGCGCTCGTAGATCTCCTCGGCCTCTTCGCGGGCCTCCT
>JBDGTS010000038.1:0-15127 GCA_042216675.1 Halobacteriaceae archaeon
CTGAGCGACTGGGGGCGACGCGTCGCGAGCTGGACGTGGTTCCGAGTGGCGAATCGCCTCTCGTACGCCAGCCAGACCCGAATCCGGCGGGTTGCGAACTCCCGGCACGCGCCCTGACGGCCTACTTGTAGCCGAGCGCTTCGAGGCGGTCCTCGACGCCGCCCTCGCTCTCCTGTTCGACCGCCGTGTCGGGGTCGTAGTCCCGTGTTCGCTCGGCGCTCGTCGTCACCCACGGCACCTCTCTGAGCGGCGACAGGCAGAGCCCGCCCGGATGGCCGTAGACGCCGTACTCGCCGAGGGCGTTGCCGTGGTCGGCCGTGATGGCCACCGTGTCCGCGTCGATGGACTCCAGCAGGAGCGACACGTCGTCGAGGACGGTCCGAAGGTTTTCGCGGTACCCGGACCACACGTCGTCGCGTGTCACCGTCCCGTCGCGGAGGAGCGTCCAGACGTTCGTCTCCGTCGCCGCGCCCCAGTTATCCAGCGAGAGACCGTGTTCGGGCAAGTCGGCGTCGATGAAGGGGTAGTGCGGTTGCATGTAGTGGACGACGAGCCGTTCGGCGTCGCCGTCGCGCCAGCGCTCGATGGCCCGGTCGGTGAGCGGCCGGGGGCGAATCGTTCCCGCGTCGTCGTCCCACGCGGTGCGCCACAGTTCGTCGACGGCCGCGAAAGCCGACGCGTCCACGTCCGACTCGCTGAACGGGTTGCCGGTGACGTACACCGTCTCGGCCGTCTCGTCGGCGTGGGCGTCGTCGAAGGTGTTGGTCAGCCACTCGGCTGACGTGCTCCCGACGGACCACCGGGCGTCCATCTCGTCGAGGAAGGCGTACTCGTCTTGTACCTCCGCCATGAGGTCCGTCCGGCACGCGTCCAGAATCAGGAGGACGTCCCAGTCGTCGTCGTAGACGTTGTCGCCGCGGTCACCGCCGAACAGCGAACAGCCGACCCGGAGCGCCGACTCCCAGCCGTAGAAAGCGGCCTCGCGGGCGGCTTTCCGAACCCCGTCCTCGCGGAGAATCTCCAGCCCGGACCGGAGCGCCGACCGAACCGAGTCTGCCATGGCCCCGAGGTTCCCCGGTCAGCGTCAAAAGTGGTTCGCACTGCGTCGGCTCACTCGTAGGCCTCGCGCAGTTCCGCGTCCACGTCCCAGATGGCGCTCCCCTCGCCCCGGAGTAACTTCACGCTCGCCCGCAGGAGCGACACCTGCGTGTCGAACAGGGCGTACCCGGCCTGAAGCGGGCCCAGCACCTCCCGGGAGCCGGCGGCGACGAACAGGCCGACGGCGACGGGGACCGCAAGCCCCGCCAGCCCAGCGACCGACACGCCCGCGGCCGTCGCGACGACGATGGTCAGCGCCAACAGCCACGGCGAGACGACCATGAACCACCAGTTGAAGGGCAACACGAGTCGCCCGTAGTTGCCGTAGCCGCCGAGTGCGTCCCGGTGCTGAACGAGGAGGCGAATCAGCCCCATCGCGCGCCGGTCTTTCTGCTTGCGGCGCTTCCGGAACGCCGAGTGAGCGGCCTCCTTGTACCGGATGGCGGGGTCGAACAGCACGCGCTTCCCGCCGCGGCGAATCTTCAGGGCGAGTTCCGTGTCGTCGGCGATGGAGTCCGGGTCGATGGGCCGAATCTCGTCGTTCTCGAACGCCGAGAACGGGCCGTGGAAGATGAGCGTCGAGTCGAGGTGCGACTCCAACTGCTGGACGTACCCCTGCACGCCGCGGTAGCCCGCCTCCACGTCGCTCCCGCCCAGTACCTCCGCGTTGCGGCCCGTCACGGCCGCCACGTCGGGGTCGGCGAGGTTCGCGACGGCCTCTCTGAGGGCGCCGTCCGCGACCACGGAGTCACAGTCCGTCTTGACCACGACTTCGTTCTCGGCGGCGGCGTAGGCGTCGTTGAGCGCTGGCGCGAGGCCGCGGCGCTCGTCCTCCTCCAACAGCGTCAGACCGGGCGCGTCGCGCCCGTCGAAGAAGTCGCGGATGATGTCGCGGGTGTCGTCGTCGCTGGAGTCCACGACGACGACTTCCATCTTGTCGAGGGGGTAGTCGAGTTCACACAGGCCGTCGAGTTTCTGCTCCACGATGCGCTCCTCGTTGTACGTCGGGAGGACGACGCTCACCGTCGGCTCTCGGGCCGCCTTCTCGGCCGGCGACCCCGACGGGCGCACCCACGCGTAGAGGGCCAGATACGCCACGTACGGGGCGGCCGCGACGGTCAGCAACACGGCCGTCGCGACAACGAGGGGATTCATGGGCGAACGTAGGAGCGCCGGCCGTTAAAACTCCTGTCGCTCGGGGCCCGACGGGAGCCGATACTGTTTTGCGCCCCACGCCTCCACGTCGCACGTAATGGCCGACGATGGCGACGTCTGCGTGCTCATTCCGACCCTGAACGAGGAGGAGACTATCGGTTCCGTCGTCGACGGCTTTCGCGACCGGGGGCTGGAGAACGTGTTCGTCATCGACGGGCGGTCGACCGACGACACCCGCGCGGTGGCCCGCGACCACGGCGCCCGCGTCACCGTCCAGTCCGGGGCCGGCAAGGGCCAAGCGGTCCGCGAAGCCATCGACGACGTCGACGCCGAGTTCGTCCTCCTCGTGGACGGCGACGGCACCTACGACCCCGCCGACGCCGATGCGATGCTCGAACCGCTCCGGGAGGGGCGGGCCGAACACGTCATCGGCAACCGCTTCGCCGACATGGCGCCCGACGCGATGTCGCGGCTCAACCGCTTCGGGAACCGCGTCATCGACCGCCTGTTCGCGGCGCTGTACGGCACGCCCACGATGGACATCCTCAGCGGCTACCGGGCGTTCACGCTCGACTCCATTCGGCGCCTCTCGCTCACCGCCGAGGGCTTCGGCATCGAGACGGAGATGGCCGCCGAGTGCGCCCGCCTCGGCGTCGCCACCGAAGTCGTTCCCATCAGTTACAGCGCCCGGCCCGACGGGTCCGCGACGAACCTCCGACCGTTCCGCGACGGGGGGCGCATCCTGCTCACGATGTTTCTGCGGACGAAGACGAGCAATCCGCTCGTCTACTTCGGCCTCGCCGGCGGCGCGTCGATGACTGTCGGGTCCCTCATCGCGGCCTACGTCGGCGTCGAGTGGGTGACCCGACAGGTCAGCCACGAGGTGATGGCCGTCGTCGCCGCCTTCGCCATCATCGTCGGCGTCCAACTGTTCATGTTCGGCGCGCTCTCGGACCTCATCGTCACGCTCCACCGCGAGCAACTGGACCGCATCGAGGACGACTGAGCCGAATTCCCCCGCCGGAACTGCCGGCCTGTCGCGTCCGCCCGGACTCGGCTACTCGGAGCGCTCTCTCTGTTCGATGATGTCGTTCGCCACGTCCGACACGTGCTGTCGATGAGCGGCGGTCGTCTGGACGGATTGCGCGGCGTCGAGTTGGTCGTTCACGACCGCGTTCTGCTGTGGTCCCCACACTTCGGGGGGCTCGGATTCGATGTATTCCACCCAGCGCTTGATGGCTTCGACGCGTCGCTCGCGGTTCTGCTCGTGTTTCGCGTTCAGGTCCTCACGCACGTTTGAGTCGGTCATACTCGTTTTCGACGCCGAGGCGCGTTGCCCACTCGTTGAGACGCGAACCACTAAGGTCTTCCTCGAAGAGCGTGTAGAGGTGGACAGCGTCCTCCACGTCTTTCTGTGCGCCGAGTGAGAGTTTGTAGGCAATCTGGAGCTCCAAGGGGCCGATCGGAATCCGCTCGTCGCCGATTGCGGCCGTCATCGCATTGTCGATCGATGCCCGGTCGAACTCGTCGCGGACGAATTTCACCTCCAGATGGGGTGTGATTTGGTCCTCCGGAGCGACCCAGATGTTGTCGCCGTGGTCCAACAGCTCGTACATCGAGGAGAGCGGCATCGCCGGCCCCCAGAACCCTTCTTCTTCGAGGGCAGTCGCGAGTTCGTCGAGGCGATTGGGCTCGCGTTCGACGACGAGGACGTCGTCTCGGAGCTCGATGCCGCTCATACAGATACATCATCCGTGGCGCGAATAAATCGTCGGGTGCCGCTCGAACCCATGGGGACCGCTACTCACGATTCCGGCGATTGCGGGTATCGTAGCCGTGAGTCCCCGAATTACAGCAACGCCCGGAGCGCACCCAGCATCGCCCGCGGGAAATTCCGGCGCGCGCCATCGAGCGCCGATTCGAGCGTCGCCGTCGCGTCCGCCATGACGCCCTCGCCGTGTCCGACGAGGATGCGCTCGGGCGCCAGCGACCGGAGGCCGCGCGGGGGCGACAGGCGGAGGAACGGATGCACGCCGAGCGTCTCGGTCGCGGCGACGAAGTGGCCCGCCGTGCCCATCGCGTCGCCGACGACGAGCGTCTCGCCGTCGAACAGCGCCACCTCCCGCCAGCCCGGCACCGACACCGTCTCCACGAGGCGGTAGTCGGTGTCACCCACCGTCGAGTGGACGTACTCGACGGGCGCGTCCGGCGCGTAGGGCACCGAGGTGGGCACGTGTACAGCCACGTCGTGCCGGTTCGCGAGCGTCGCGGCGTCGCGGCCGTGCCGGTCCACCGTCACGACGACGCCCGCCACCTCGCCGTACTCGGCCAGTAGTTCGTCGAGACCGGGGGCGTCGAGCGGGTCGAGCAGCCACACCCCCTCGTCGGTGGCGAGGGCGTGGCTCGCCCGCCGCATCGTCTCCTCTGGGTGGGCGACCCAGCCCACGCCGCCGTCCCAGCGGTCGATGACTTCAAACTCCGTCGGGGTCCCGGACGCCTTGAACGGCATAGGCGCCCTTCGGTCGGCGGCCCCATAACTCCGGGGCCGGCCTTTTATTGTGCCCCACCGCGACCCCGCGGTATGGCTCGAATCTCCTTCATCGGCGCGGGGAGCGTCGTCTTCGCGCGGAACCTCCTCACGGACGTGCTGACGTTCCCGGAACTGCAGGACAGCACCATCTCGCTGATGGACGTGGACGAGGACCGCCTCGCCACCGTCACCGAGGTCATCGAGCGCACCGTCGACGAACACGACCTCGACGCCACCGTCGAGTCGACGACGGACCGGCGCGAATCGCTCGCCGACGCCGACTACGTCATCAACGCCATCCACGTCGGCGGACGCGAGCCGTTCGCGAACGAAATCGAGATTCCCCGCAAGTACGGCGTCGGACAGGCCGTCGGTGACACCCTCGGCCCGGGCGGGGTGTTCCGAGCGCTCCGGACGATTCCGACGATGCTCGACGTCGCGCGGGACATGGAGGACCTGTGCCCCGACGCCCTCCTCCTCAACTACACGAACCCGATGGCGATGCTCTGCTGGGCCGTGGACGAGGCCACCGACGTCGACGTCATCGGCCTCTGTCACAGCGTGCCCCACACCGTCGAGGCCATCGCCGACTACGCTGACGTGCCCGCGGACGAACTCGAGTACTGGGTCGCCGGCATCAACCACATGGCGTGGTTCCTCGAAGCCGAACACGACGGCGAGAGCATCTATCCCGCCCTCCACGACGCCGCCGAGGACCCCGACGTGTACGAGAAGGACAACGTGCGCTTCGAGATTCTGGAACACTTCGGCCACTTCGTCACCGAGTCCTCGAATCACATGAGCGAGTACGTGCCCTACTTCCGCGACGACCCGGCCGTCCTCGACGACTACGTGGGGGACGTGGACTCGGAGTGGTACTTTGTGGACTGGATGGAGACGGGGGCGTACTTCGAGCACTGGACCGAGTACAAGGCCGAGGCGGCCGAGCGAACGGCCGACGACTACGACACTGACTTAGAGCGCTCCGAGGAGTACGGCTCCCGGGTCATCCACTCGATGGAGACGGGCGAGCGCCGGCGCATGAACGTCAACGTGCGGAACGACACCGGCGCCATCTCGAATCTCCCCGAGAACGCCTGCGTCGAGGTCCCCTGCCTCGTCGACGACAGGGGGGTCCACCCCTGCGGCGTCGGCGACCTGCCGCCGCAGTTGGCGGCGCTCAACCGGACGAACGTCAACGTGCAGGAACTCGCGGTGCGAGGCGCCCTCGACCACGACCCTGCGGCCGTGCGGCAGGCGCTCAAACTCGATCCGCTGACTGCGTCGGCGTGTACGCTCGACGAAATCGACGCGATGGCCGACGACCTGTTCGCGGCGAACGCCGACTACCTCGCCGACGAACTGGTGGCGAACGCCCAGTTCTAGCCGAGGCGGTCGGTGTCGATGTCGACGCTCGGGGGCGCGACGACGAGGAATTCCCGAAAGTGCATCAGCGTCGCGCCCTTCTCCTTCACGTCACCGGCCCACGGCGAGGCGAGGTCGTTCAGGTCGCCCTCGATGGAGAGCAACAGGACCGCGCCGCCCATCACCTCGTTCACCCAGTCGCTCGCGGGCGTCGTGCCGTCCAGTACGCCGAGGACTACGCGGTCCTCGAACTCCTCGGTCGCGATGTCCTCGATCTCCTCCTCGGCGCTCCGCAGATCGAGGTCGAAGCCGTCGCTCATGTGTTTTCAACGGTGATGGGTCAGCATAAAACCGCGGGTGCTCAGTCCTCTGCCGCGGCGGCGCGCCGGATGTCCTCCCACGCGTTCTCGCGTTCGAGGATTTCCTCGAGTTCGTCGGCGTAGTCGACCACGAGACGCTCCGCCTCCCGCTTGAGGGGGTCCTCGCCGTCGTCGCCGAGGCCGAGGGCGCTTTTCACGTCGTCGAGGACGCTCCCGCCCTCGTTGTCCGCCTGTCCGACCGCGTGCATCTCCGACACCACGTCGTCGAGATTCGAGGTGTCGGCGACGAGTTCGGCCTCGTCGGGGTCGTCGGGATTCTCGACGCGGAACGTCACGGCCGTCATCGCGAGGTCCCACTGCCGGCGTGAGAGTTCCGCGTCGCGCACGCGCTCCTCGAACTCTCTGTCGGCACGCAGGCGGTGACTCGCGAGGCGGTCCTGCCAGTCGCTCATACCGGACCGTCGTGGGGATGGGGCGTAAGCGTTCGCCTCAGTTTGGGTCGACCGTGAACGACTCGTCGCCGTCGAGGGCGTGGACCTCGGCGTCGCTCCCCGTCGCCGTCACCTCGCGGCGGAACTTGTCGGGGTCGGCCTCGATTGGCGGAAACGTGTCGTAGTGCATCGGGAACGCGTGGTCGGCGCCCGTCCAGTCCACCGCCACGGCGGCCTGCATCGCTCCCATCGTGTAGTGGTCGCCGATGGGGACGGCGACGGCGTCGGGTTCGAGGAACGGGCCGATGACGTCGCGCATCTCCGTCATCAGGCCGGTGTCGCCCGCGTGGTAGAACGTCGCGCTCTCCTCGTCGCCGAGTTGGGTCGGCTTCGTGTTGGAGACGACGAAGCCCGCGGGCATGCCGCCCGTCGCGCCGTAGTCCGTCTCGATGCCGTTCGAGTGGTCCGCGCGGTGCATCGTCACGAACGCGTCGCCGGCCTCGTAGGTGCCGCCGAGGTTCATCCCGGTGCCGTCTTCGACGCCGTACTCGTCGGTGAGGTAACTGATGATTTCGGGCGTGCTGACGAAGTGTGCGCCCTCGAATCGGTCCACGTCGGCGATGTGGTCCGCGTGCCCGTGGGTGACGAGGACGTAGTCGGGGTCGAGTTCCTCGGGGTCGGTGTCGGTGAAGGGGTTGTCGAAGAACGGGTCGATGAGCAGGTCCGTCTTCCCCACTGTGACGCTCCACGTCGAGTGACCGTAGTACGTCAGTTCCATACGCCCGACACAACGGCCGGGCGACACTTAAATGCCGGCGGCAATCAGACGGCGCCCGAGAGGAGCAGTCCCGCGTCCACGAGCAGTAACGCGGCGACGAGCGCCCCCGCCTGAAACAGGCGCGTGGCCGTCGGCCCCACGGTGTCACCCTCGACGCGCGCGTTCCCGGCCTCCAGAAGCCCCATCAGCACGACCCAGAGCGCCAGCATGCCGAGGACGGCGTGGCCGCGAGCCGTGCCCGTCAGCGCGCCGTCGCCGTACTGGGTCGCCGCGAGGTGGCCACCGGTCAGGAGCATCACGACCGAACTCCCCCGCGAGAGCATCACGAAGCGATCGAGGATGCGGTCCGTCAGATTCGTGCGAGCGACGGGCAACACGCCCAACGCGAAGAACATCACGCTCCCCGTCCACAGCGCCGCGACGAAGAGGTGAATCACCTCCGAGACCATCGTACCTGTTGACATACGGGCCGGCCTACGGAACGCCGCGGCTTGAAACCCCGCCACGTGTGGGCACGCTTAAGGCCGGCCGCCCGCACTCCTCGGGTATGCGACTACGTGACCTCTCGGACCACGTCGAGTATCAGGCCGGGCGTGGCATCGAGGAGGTCGCCCGCGAACTCGGCCGCGACCCCGAGGAGTTCGTGAAACTCGCCTCGAACGAGAACGCGTTCGGCCCGAGTCCCGCCGCCACCGAGGCGGTGCGGGCCGTGGCCGACGAACTCCACCACTATCCGAAGGCCTCTCACGCGGACCTCACGGAGGCCCTCGCGGACCGCCACGGCGTCGCCGACGCCCAGATTTGGCTCGCCAACGGCGGCGACGGAGCGCTCGACTACCTCGGGCGGGCGACACTCGACCCCGGCGACGGCGTCCTCGTCCCCAGACCGGGCTTCGCCTACTACGGGATGAGCGCGCGCTACCACCACGGCGACGTGGCCACCTACCACCTCTCGAAGGACGCGGACTTCCCGCTGACCGCCGAGACGGTCCTCGACGCCTACGACGGGGAGCGCATCGTCTATCTCACTAGTCCCAACAACCCCACCGGCGGACGCTTCTCGCTGGCGGACGTGCGCGCCGTGGCCGAGGGCACCGACGAGGACGCCCTCGTCGTCGTGGACGAGGCGTACCACGAGTTCGCGGACGCCGAGAGCGCCACTTCCCTCGTCGCCGGCGCGGGCGGTGACCGGGACGACGTGGCGGTCCTCCGGACGTTCTCGAAGGCCTTCGGTCTCGCCGGCCTCCGCCTCGGCTACGCCGTCGTCCCTAACCCGTGGGCGGACGCCTACGCCCGGGTCAACACCCCGTTCGCGGCGAGCGAAGCGGCCTGTCGCGCCGGCCTCGCGGCCCTCGACGACGACGCGCACGTCGAGCGAACCGTCGAGACGGCCCGGTGGGCGCGCGACTACATCCGCGAAACCCTCGACGCAGAGACGTGGGAGAGCCACGGCAACTTCGTCCTCGCTGACGTGGGCGACGCAACCGCCGTCTACGAGTCCCTCAAGCGACGGGGCGTCATCGTGCGCGACTGCTCCTCGTTTGGCCTCCCCGAGTGCGTGCGCATCACCTGTGGCACCGAGGACGAGACGCGCCGCGCCGTCGCGGAACTCAACGGGGTGCTCGCGGAGTGAGAGTCGCCGTCACCGGCACGCCCGGCACCGGCAAATCGACCGCGACGGACCTGCTGGACACGGACCTGCCGGTGGTCCACCTCAACGACCTGATCCGCGAGGAGGACCTCTACGAGTCCGTCGACGAGGAGCGAGACTCCCTCGTCGCTGACCTCGACGCCGTCGCGGAGCGGATTCCCGACGACGCCATCGTGGAGTCGCACCTCGCACACCGCCTCGACGCGGACCGGGTGGTGGTGTTGCGCTGTCACCCCGAGGAAATCGAGCGCCGACTCGAAGAGCGCGGGGAACCGCCCGAGACAGTCGCCGAGAATGCCGAGAGCGAAGCGCTCGACGTGATTCTCGCGGCTGCCGTCGAGCGCCACGGTCGCGAGAACGTGTACGAAGTCGAGACGACGGACCGCCCGCCCGAGGCCGTGGCCCGCGACATCGAGGCCGTCGTTGCAGGGGAGCGAGAACCGAGCGCCGGCACCGTCGACTACACGGGGTACCTGTGACGCTGGACGGTCTGCGCCCGCTGGCGAACCGGGCACTCGCCCCCTTCGTCAGCGCGGCCCGGCGCCTCGGCCTCACGCCGAACGCGGTGAGCGTCGTCGCGTTCCTGCTGGCGGTGGGCGCGGCCGGCGCGTTCTACGCCGGCGGCACGGCGGGCTACATCGCCGGTGCGGTGCTCGTCTTCCTGAACGGGTGGCTGGACCTCCTGGACGGCGCCCTCGCGCGGGCGCTGGACGTGGCCTCGAAGGCTGGGGACTTGCTCGACCACGTTCTCGACCGCTACGCCGACATCGTCATCATCGGCGGCCTCGCCGCCGGCGTCGAGGCGTACGCGCTCGGCTTCGCCGCCGTGACGGGCGTCGTGATGACCTCGTATCTCGGCACGCAGGCACAAGCCGTCGGCCTCGACCGCGTGTACGCGGGACTCCTCGGCCGTGCGGACCGCCTCGCGCTGGTGGGCCTGACCGGCGTCGTCGCCGCGGTGCGCCCCGAGGTGCGGGGCGTCTCCGTCGTCGTCGCGCTCCTCGTCGTGTTCGCCGTCGTCGGCCATCTCACGGCGATGCAACGCTTCTACGGCGCGATGCGGGCGCTGGACTGACCGGCACATCATTTATACCGCGCGGTGGGCTACGGTTCACCATGGTCCAGTGTGAGATGTGCGGCGCCGACACCTCGTCTCCGACGACCGTTACGGTCGAAGGGGCAGAACTGCAGGTCTGTGACGACTGCGCCGACTTCGGGACGGAGGTCAAGACCGAGGACACCTCCTCCACCTCGACGAAGTACTCCACCTCGTCCAGCGACACCTCCGGGGGGACGGCCGCCGCCGGCGGAAACAGTGGCGGCGGTGGCGGCGGGCGCAGACACGACATGTTCGACGAGATGGAGGAACTCGCGGCCGACTACGACGAGCGACTCCGCGAGGCCCGCGAGGCGGCGGGGCTGAGCCAGTCCGAACTGGCCGAACAGCTCAACCTCAAGGCGAGCCTCATCCGCAAACTCGAACACGGCGACACCCTGCCGAGCGACGACGTCCAGCAGACGCTCGAAAACGCCCTCGACGTGTCGCTGTCGAGTGGCGCCAGCGACGAGGACACCGAGTGGGAGTCCGACAGCGCCGGCGACGGCCTCACCCTCGGCGACATGGTCCAGCGCAAGGACTGACACGTAGCGAGCGGAAGCCCACCCTTTCAGGGGTGGGAGGACGTCGAGAACGGCAAAGCACTTTGTCCCCCGGGCGCCTCGTCCTCCCATGTTCGTTCTGGTCAACCTGAAGGCGTACCCGTGTGACCCCGTCGCCGTCGCCGAGGCGGCACGGGACGTGAACGAGACGACAGCCGCCACCGTCGCCGTCGCGCCACAGGCCGCAGACCTTCGGGCAGTCAGCGAGACGGGCGCCGAGACGTGGGCCCAGCACGTCGACCCGGTGGCCCACGGGAGCCACACCGGCCACGTCCTCGCCGAACGCGCGGCCGAGGCGGGGGCGACCGGCACCCTGCTCAACCACTCCGAGCGACGCCTGCGCCTCGCCGACGTGGACGGCGCCCTCGATGCCGCCGGGCGCGCCGACCTCGACACGGTGGTCTGCGCGAACAACCCCGAGCAGGTTGCCGCGGCCGCGGCCCTCGACCCCGACGCCGTCGCCGTCGAACCGCCGGAACTCATCGGCACGGGGACGCCGGTGAGCAAGGCCGACCCGGACATCGTCACCGACGCCGTCGAGGCGGCGGCGGGGGTGGACCCGAGCGTCGACGTGTACTGCGGCGCGGGCATCAGCACCGGGGCCGACGTGGCCGCGGCCGAGGAACTGGGCGCGAGCGGCGTCCTCCTCGCCTCCGGCGTCGCGAAGGCCGACGACCCGCGCGCGGCGCTGGAAGATTTGGTCGCCGACTACTGAAAGTCCGCGAGCGTCGTCTGCCCGACCCGCGGTGAGGGCCGCCTCGTCTCCCCGCCGTCCTCGCCCGCCCACCCGTCGAGACTGGCTTGGTCGGCGTCGGAAAAACTCAGCTTCGAGACGCGAACGCCGAGTTTCCGCACCTCCTCGTCCGTGAACTCCGCCAGCAGGTCGAGGGCCACCTCCCGAACGAGCGCCGGGTCGTCCACCGGCCCGGAGAGCGAGTCGGCCCGCGTGTGCACGTCGAAGGGAGGTGTGACGACCTTGATGCCGATGGTCTGATACAGCGCCCCCGTCCGACTGGCCCGGTCCGCGACGGCCTCTGCCAGCGTCTCGACGCGGGCCCGCATCGCCGCTTCGTCGTCGGTGGCCTCGGCGAATGCCGACTCGCGAGAGAGGCTCTTCGGGCGCCCGCGGGGTTCGACCGCTCTGTCGTCCTCGCCGCGGGCGCGCCGCGAGAGCGCACGGCCCTGCTCGCCGAACCGGGATTCGAGGTCCCGCGGGTCCGCGTCGGCCACGTCGCCGATGGTGTGGATGCCCATCTCGCGGAGTTCCTGCTCCGTCACCGGGCCGACGCCGTGGAGGTCGGCCACGTCGAGTGGCCCGAGGAAGTCCTGTACGCCGTCGGGTGGCACGACGACGAGGCCGTCCGGCTTGTCGTGGTCGCTCGCGATTTTCGCGGCGCTCATCGTCGGCGCGACGCCGACGCTGGCGACGACGCCCACCTCTCGTTCGATGCGCTGTTTGACGTGGCGGGCGAAGCCCTCGGCCACGGCCCACTCCGTCGAGTCGGTCACGTCGAGGTACGCCTCGTCGATGGACACCTCGCGGACCGTGTCGCCGAGGTCGTGCAGAATCGCCTTCACGTCCGCCGCGACGGACTCGTAGTAGTCCATGTCGACCGGCCGGTAGAAGCCCGTCCCCGCCGGGTCGTCGGCCGTCGCGCGGCGCGGCAGGTGGTCGAGCGCCGTCGAGATGGCCTGCGCGCTCTCGACGCCGTACTCGCGGGCCTCGTAGGACGCGGTGGCGACGGCACCCACGTCGTCGCCCGCTTCGTAGCCCATCCCGACGACGAGGGGTTCCCCCCGGAGTTGTGGCTCTCGCAGGCGCTCACACGAGGCGTAAAAGCAGTCCGTGTCGACGTGGAGGACGACCGTGTCCGGGCCTGTCTCGTCCGTCCCCGGCAGCGTTCCGCCACGCTCGACCATACAGTATCGGGGTGCCCGAAGCCCTTAGACCCTACCGCTCGGCGCGGGCGGGCAGGTCACCGGCCACCGTCACGTCGCGTTCGCGGGCGTCTTCGAGGGCGTGTTTGGCGGCCATGCCGGCCTCGGTGGCGACTGCGCCGCGGCCGACGCCGACGCGGAGATCCACGTCGGCGGCCGCTTCAACGGCCTCCACGGCGCCGTGAAAGTCCGCTCTATCGAGGTCCGCCGTGACCGAGATGAAGTTGTCGCCGCCGACGAAGAACGAAAGCGAGTCGTGCTGGCGGTGCATGTGTTCGAGCAGTTCGACGTAGGTGTGCTCGATGCGGGCGAACGAGGAGAACGCGTCGAGGCGGTCGGTGTAGCGCCCCGTCGCGTCCACCACGTCGAAGTGCGCCACCTGCAGCGCGTCGGGTGCGGCGTCAGTCGTCGGGTCGCCGGCCAGCACCTCGGTTCGGCCGGCCTCCTGTGCGCCGCCGGCCTCTTGCAGACGGGCCGTCGCCGTCGAAAGCGCGCCGGCGGGCGAGGCGCCCGTCGCCGTCGAGAGGCTGACGGACACCGGGTAGCGGTTGCCCACCGTCTCCTGCACGGCCGCGAGCGTGTCCGCGTCGACGCCGTTGGTCACCGCGACCATGTTGTCGAACCGGGTGAAGAACACGTACGCCCCCCGAGAGCCAAAGAGGCGGGAGAGGTCGGCGTACAGGTCCGACTGGAGTGCCTGAAGGTCTGGCTCCGGTCGGGGTTCGGGCGTCACCGTCCACGGGCCGTAGTTGTCGAGTTGAATCAGCGTGACCTGCGTGTTCGTCACTGTTGGCCGCCTCTTTGGAGTGGGGGCATATCACCTTTTGGTTGCATCACGATACTGTGGGGGAGTCACACGGTGTCCGCGACGGGCATCGCGTCGGCCCAGTACGTCTCGAACAGGTCCGTGGCCCACTCGACGGCCGGCGTCGACTCCGCGACGAGTTCCGACCGCGCGTCGTAACTGCCGTCGAGACGGGGCAACGAGAGCAACGTGGAGTCGTCGGTGACGGTGAGCGAGAACGGCACCTCGCCGACGCGGACGGGGACCTCGCTCGCCCCTTCCGACTCCTCGTCGACTGCGTCGGGGACGCTCCTGTCGACGACGATGCGGGCGTCCGAACACGTCTCCGTCGCCGCCGCGAACTCCGGATGGTAGATTGCGGCCAGCACCCACGCCCGGTCGGCGTCGCGGATGCGGTCCGCGACGGCCCGCGTGACCCTGTGTGGGTCGGCGTCGGTGGCGCGAAGCACCGTCGCGTCCGCGAACACCTCGAAGCGGCGGTGACGGGGGGGAATCGCGGTCGGGTCGTGGCGCTCCCAGTACGTCTCGTCCGCCGCGAGAAGCCGCTGAACCTTGCGTTCCCTGTCGAGGCAGTCCCAGACGAGTGCCCCGAGACCGGTCACCGTCCAGTCACCGTCCGAATCCGCGAGGAGGCCCCGTTCGGCGAGGGCGTTCACGCCCGCGTAGACGGCGGACTCGCTGGCGTCGAGGTCCGCGACGAGATCCGTCGTCGACCGGGGTGCGTCGTAGACGGCGGTCAGCACCGCGGACCTGACGCTGGACGTTCGGACGTACTCGACGTGGTCCGCTGCAGGGGTCATGTCAGACCGGTATCACCCGTGCCACGAGTATTTTTCGTCCCGAATAGACCTCCACCGTCCGCAGAATGTTCCGCGACGGGTGGAAAATTGCTCCACGAATGCATTAAAATTTTTATGGTGCCGCTCGTTACGTGTATGCGCGGCGTCACGTCACTGACCTGCTGACGTCGGCCCCCCGACGCCGTCCGGCGTCGCACCGACACTGGCGCCGCACGACCCCCACCACCCCCGCCTCGCGTCCGCAGACCCCGCCTCCGGTCACCGATCCACGGTCCCCCACCCTGTGGATGCACCCCGGGTGCAATCGGAGGCGGTAACGGCCCCAGCGGACGCGTTCGCCAGCTGCTATCGGGTGTGGAAGCGGTACTGCCCCGCCATCACGTCGAACGCCACGCCGTCCCCCACCGCGCGGGCCTCTTCGACGCCGGCGGGGAGGTCTGTCACCCCGCCGTCCCACACCCGCTCTTCGTCGACGCTGATTTCGTCACCCTCGTCTGCGGGCACGCGAACCGTCGCCGTCGTGTTCCACGGCACGGTCACGACGAGTTCGAGGCCGTCGTCGGTGCGCTCCCAGCGCGATTCGACGTCGCCGTGACG
>JBDGTS010000032.1:0-15094 GCA_042216675.1 Halobacteriaceae archaeon
CTGGAAGCCGTCGTTCACGTCCACGACGAGGATGGCGATGTCCGCCAGCGCGCCCCCGCGCGCCCGAAGCGTCGAGAAGGAGTGATGGCCCGGCGTGTCGATGAACAGCAGGCCCGGCAGGTCGAACTCCGTGGGGTCGACGAGCGACCCCGCCACGGAGGACACCACGTCGAGTGGCACCTCCGTGGAGCCGATGTGCTGGGTGATAGCGCCGGCTTCGCCCTCGGTGACGGCGGAGCCGCGAATCTTGTCGAGCAAACTCGTCTTGCCGTGGTCAACGTGACCGAGGACTGCGACGATAGGCGTTCGCAGAGTCTCGGCCGATGTATGGGTCTCCGACATGGCTACCACCCGCGAGAACGGTTGTTGTCAGCACGTGGGGGAGCCCCGGGTATAACTCCATCGTCACGCCCCCGCGAGTTTTATGTGCGCCGCCGCGCATGAATCGCGTATGCCAGACATACTCGCGGAGAACCTGTCGGGGAAGTCCGTGATGGGCGCGGACGGCACCGAACTCGGCATGCTGTACAACATCACGATGGACCTCAAGACCGGGTCGCTCACCGACCTCATCGTCGAACCCGACGAGGAGGCCCCCGAGAGTACCTTCCCCCGCGACGAGGACGGACGGTTCCGCATCGACGTGGGCCGGGTGCAGGCAGTCAAAGACTACATCGTCGTCCAGCGGTAGATGAACGTTCTCGACACCACGGCCTTCATCGAGGGGTACGAAACCGACGAACCGACCGCGACCATCCCCCGCGTCCGCGAGGAACTCGAAGACGCCTCCGCCTACCGCTTCGACGCGATGGAGGGGTCGGGGATGCACATCCAGATTCCCGACGAGGCGGCCATCGACAGGGTGCGGGCTGCCGCCCGCGAGACGGGTGACCTCGATGCGCTCTCAGAGACGGACGTCCGTCTGCTCGCCGCCGCCTTCGAACTCGACGGCACCGTCGTCACCGACGACTACGCCATCCAGAACGTCGCCGAACGCCTCGGCGTCCCCGTCGACGTCATCGCCCGCGAGGGCATCACCGAACAGCGAGACTGGCTGTTCCAGTGTGCGGGCTGTGGCCGCGAGTTCGAGGAGGACCGCGAGCGCTGTCCCATCTGCGGGAGCGACCTGACGCGCAAGAACCCCGCCTAAACCACGACGACGGCGAGAAAGGAGACGGCGTTGTACGCGCCGTGAATCGCCGCCGGCACCGCCACGTTCTCGGTTCGGACGTACGCCGCGCCCAGCACCAGCGACAGCGCGAACACGACGGAGAGCGACGCGACGCCGGCAATCGCGTTCTCGCCGGCGAGATACGTCGGGCCGTGCATCAGCGCGAAGACGCCGCTCGCGGCGACGACGGCGCCCGGGCGGCCGAGCGGGTCGTACAGGTGCTTCTGGATGACGTTTCGGTAGAGCAGTTCCTCGCCCGGTCCCACGAACAGCACCGAGGAGAGGATACCGACGGCGAGAATCAGCGGCCCGCCACCCCGGGCCGCCTCCGTGGCGCTGTGGCCCGCCGTCTCGACGCCGAGGGCGCCGTAGAGCCAGTCGAGCCCCAGCGCGAGGCCGAGGACGGCCGCGAGGCCCGCGACTGCGACGCCGACGCCGCGTCCGTCGGGAACGCGCACGTCGAGGAAGTCCCAGTTTCGGCCGCTGTACCGGACGTAGAAGAACGTGACCAACCCCGCCCCGAGGCCGAGGCCCGCGGCGCTGGCCGCTTGCCGGCCGGCGACTGTCGTCGGGCCGAACAGGTCAGCGAGCGCGATGTAGCACAGCGTCCCGGCGACGAGGCCCGTGACGCCGAGGTAGAGCGCCACGCCGCACGCGCGGGCGGCCTTGGCGATGTCCATGTCCGACCCTCGCCGTGGTGGCCTATAGGCCCTGCTACTCGCCGTCGACGCGGAGCGATGGCTGGTCCTCGACGGCGGCGGACTCGGGCGTCGCCTCGCCCAGCAGGCCCCGCGCCGCGTTCTTGCCCCACTCGACCGCCGGCTGCGTGAACGTCTCGACGCCGTACAGTTCGCCGGCGAGGATGCAGGCGGCCTCCATCCCGTAGAGGAGCGACCCGAGGTTGTACGCATCGACGCGCTCGATTTCGACGCGGACCGTCGGCCGCTCCGCCGCGCCGAGACTCGCCTCCGTCGCGCGGAACTCCGCGTCCAGCAGGTCCCCGAGCGAGGCGTCCCCGAGGTAGTCCAGCCCCGACAGGTCCGCGGGCGGAATCGCGCGGTCCGTACGCTCTCGCGGCCGGACGAACGAGACCATCTTGTCACGCGGGCCGGCGCGGTACAGCTGGAGCTGGGAGTGCTGATCCGTCGCCCCGAGCGCCCGCACCGGGGTCTGACCGAGGCCGTCCTTGCCGAGGCTCTCGGCCCACAGCTGTGCGAACCACTCCGCAAAGGGCTCTAAGGACTCGGCGTAGGGCATCATCACGTTCGTCCCCGCGCCGCGGCAGTCCAGCGCGTACGCCGTCGCGCCGTAGGCGTAGGCCGGGCAGTCGAACAGCGACCCGGTGAGGCCGTCCGCGGCGTCGGCGGCGCCCGCAAGCAGGGCCTCGACGTCGTGGCCCACCATCGCCGCGACGGGGAGTCCGACCGTCGAGAGCGCGGCGAAGCGACCCGGTACGCCCTCGGGGGCGTCGAGTGCCGGCAGGTCGTGCTTTTCGGCCAAGTCGCGGAGGTTCCCCTCCGGTCCCGTGGTGACCAACGTTCGCGCCGTCCAGTCGACGCCAGCCTCCTCGAACGCCCTGCGGACGACGAGGAAGTTCGCCAGCGTCTCCGCCGTCGTCCCCGACCGGGAGACGACGTGGACGGCCGTCTCGGCGAGCGGAACCTCGTCGAGGACCGCGGTCACGCGCTCCGGGTCCACGTTGTCGAGGAAGTACGTCGGCGTGTCGCCCCCGAGTGCGTTCGCGACGGTGGCCGCGCCGAGCGAACTGCCGCCGATGCCGAGCGTCAGGACTGCCTCGGCGTCGGCGAACGGTTCGACGGCGTCCCGAATCGCCTCCGCGTCGACGCGCTCGGGGAGGTTCAGCGCCGCGTAGCCGAACTCGCCGCGCTCCCTGCCCGCCGCGATTCGGTCGTGTGCCCGTCCGACTCGCTCGTCCAGTCGCGCCAGCGCGTCTCGGGAGACGCCCGGGGCGGCCGCGTCCGCGAGTGCGTTGCCGATGTCGACGTCCATGCCAGTTCCACCGGCGGGCGCGGTGAAATGCCTTCGCGTCGAAGCCGATGGGCATTAACCCTCGACCGTCCAACCTCGACTAATGGCGGACGACGACGCGTACGACGGCGTCATCGGCGCGGTGCGGTACAGCTACGGCGAGAGCGAGTCGCGGCTGTTCCGCTCCTACGTCGCCGTGGGGTCGCTCGTCACCCTGTTCGTCTCGCTGCTGTTCGTGAGCGGCATCGTGACCCTCATCGCGGCCACGACGGGGGGAACTGGCGGCAACCTCACCGTCGTCCGCGCCTTCTTCGTCGTCGTGCTGTTGGTCACCATCGCGCCCATCCTCGCGCCCGTCCTCGTCGTCGCGCGGCGCATCCGACGGGGCGTAGGGCCGGCCGTCCGCACCCAGTTCGGCTACGGCCTCGCGGGCTACGGCTATCTCGTGGCCCTGTACCTCGGCGTCGTCGTCTGGGCGCCCGAGGCCACCGAACCCCCGGCGGCGGGCGCGTTCGCGCCGGTCATCGCCGCGCTCAACGCAGCCCCCGACGTGTGGGGCCTCGCGTTCCCCGCCGTCGCGGCGGCGGCGCTGGCCGTTCTGCTCCGGGTCGTCAAGTAGTTACGGCCCGCTCCCCTACTCGCGTCCATGTCGAAGCGCGGAACGTTCCTCGTCACCGCCGCCGACGAGGACTCGGCCGTCCTCCGCGACGTGGCCGCGGGGCAGGTCCACGCCCTCGCGAGCAATCCGGACGTGGAGGAGGGAGACGTACTGGACGCGACCATCGCCCCGGAGCCACCGCTGGAGGTGACGTGGACCGTCGAGGACGTGACGGCCCGGCGCTCCGTGACGGTCGAACGCGTCGACGAGCGACCGGACGAGCGGGCCCGCGAGGCCGCCGCGGACCTCGACGTCGGGGAAATCGCGACGCTGGAGTCTCACGCCGGCGAGACGCACGTCATCGCGGTGTCGCCCGAGCGGACGGCGGCCGCGGCCGACGAGGTGGCGGCCGACGACGGCACCCAAGAGCGAGCGGCCAGCCTCGGCGCCGAGCGCGTGTCGGTGCGGGCCGCAGACGGCGTCGTAAGCGTCAGGTACCGATAGATAAGAAGGCTTATTCGGGAGCCTACACGACCGAACGCCATGGCTGCTTTCGACGTACCGGAGGTCGATTACACCCGGTACACGAACCGCCAACTGGTGGCGGTTCCCCTCGCCGTCTTGCTCGTCGCTCTCGCCGTCCTCGGTGGCTGGTACGTCGCCACCGGCTCACCGGTGACGCCCGGCATCGACTTCACCGGCGGGACGGAACTCACGATAGAGACGACCGCCAGTCAGGGTGAGGTGGCCGCCGCCTTCGACGGCGTCGCCGAACCCGAGTCCATCCAGCAAGTGCAGGCCGGCGGCGGCAACACGTACATCGTGACGTTCCAGTCGACGGGTGTCGACGCGCTCCGGTCGGCGGCGAACCAGCTCCCAGCCGCGGCCGGGAACGAGGACGCCGTCCAGTCCATCTCCGCCACCTCCGCCGCGTTCGGCGCCGAGGCCCAGGAGACGGCGGTGCTGGGCGTCGTCATCGCGTTCGCCGGGATGAGCGTCCTCGCCTTCCTCCTGTTCCGCACGTTCGTCCCGAGTCTCGCCATCGTCCTCTCCGCGTTCAGCGACATCGTCGTGCCCCTCGCAGTCCTCAACATCGTCGGCGCGAAACTGTCGCTTGGCACCGTCGCGGGGCTGTTGATGATCATCGGGTATTCGGTGGACTCGGACATTCTGCTGACGAACCACGTCCTCCGGCGTTCGGGTGACTTCTACGAGAGCGCCGCCCGCGCGATGCGGACCGGCGTGACGATGACAGTCACCTCCATCGCGGCGATGGCCGTGATGGCGATTGCGGCGTACCTCTTCGGCATCGACCTGTTGGCCTCCATCGGCCTCGTGCTGGTGGTGGGGCTGACGACTGATCTCGTGAACACCTACATGTTCAACTACGCGCTCCTCCGCTGGTACAAGTTCGAGGGGGTGGCCCAATGAGCCTCCGCGACAACTGGCGGCTGATCCTCCTCGCCGCACTCCTCGTCACCTCCACGTTCGCGCTGTTCGGCCCCGGCGTCGGCACGGGCGACGCGGAAATCGCCCCCAGCGCCGGCCAAGTGACGACGAACCTCGCGTACGGCATCCAACTCGACGGCGGGACGCGGCTTCGCGCGCCCGTCGCCGGCTGGACCGCCGAGAACGTGACCGCCGACCCCGGCAACGTCACCGCCATCGTCGCCGCGGAGTTGAATCTCGATCAGATCGACGTGGCGAGCGTTCAGACCGGGTCCGGCCCCGGCGTCGCCGTCGAGATTCGCGCGCGGAACGTCACCCGTGCCGAGGCCGCCGCGGCGTTCGCCGCCGCGGGGGTCGACGTGAACAGTTCCGCCGTCACCCTCCGACAGGGCGTCACCAAGCCGACCCGACAGGAGATGGTGAGCGTCATCAACGCCAAGATATCCGAATCCGGACTCAGCGGGGGGTCGGTCCACATCGCCTCGACCGTCGGCGGCCAGAACTACATCGTCGTCGAGGCGCCCAACCGCGGCGCGGACGAACTCGAACGCCTCCTGCGCGAACGCGGCGTCGTCACCATCGACGCGTTCTACCCCACGAACGGCAATCACACGCGGGAGACGGTCCTCCGGAAGTCCGACCTCGCCGACATCGGCGCGCCCCAGACCGCACAAGGCGGTGACGGCGCCGTCGTCCCCCTGACGGTGAAAGACAGCGAGGCCGAGCGGTTCGCACAGGACATGGTCGACGCCGGCTTCGTCCCCGCCAACGCCGACACCATCGCCGGCGGCCAGCGCTACATCAGCTGCGACTACGAGAGCCGGTCCGGCCGGTGTCTGCTGGTGGTCTCCGACGAGGAAGTCGTGAGTAGCTTCGGGATGTACGCGTCGCTCGCGGAGTCGTTCCAGAACGGTGACTTCGCGCGCGACCCCACCTTCCAGATGCAGGTGGAGAACATGAGCGAGGCGCGCACGCTCGCCGTGAACCTCCGTGCGGGTGCGCTCCCCGCGCCGCTGGACTTCGCGGAGCGCGACCTGTTCACCATCGAACCGGCGCTGGCCCAGCAGTTCAAACTGTACTCGCTGGTCACCGGCATCCTCGCGGTGCTGGCGGTCAGCCTCGTCGTCTTCCTCCGCTACGGCGACGTGCGGGTGGCCGCGCCGATGGTCGTCACCGCCCTCTCGGAGGTGGTGCTGTTGCTCGGCTTCGCGGCGGCGATCAAGTATCCGCTCGACCTCTCGGTCATCGCCGGGTTCATCGCCGTCATCGGGACCGGGGTGGACGACCTCGTCATCATCGCCGACGAGGTGATGTCAGAGGGTGACGTGAGTTCGTCGCGGGTGTTCCAGTCCCGCTTCCGCAAGGCGCTGTGGGTCATCGGTGCCGCGGCGGCGACGACGATTCTCGCGATGAGTCCCCTCGCCTTCCTGTCGCTGGGCGACCTGCAGGGCTTCGCCATCGTGACCATCCTCGGCGTCCTCATCGGCGTTCTCATCACCCGTCCCGCGTACGGCGACGTGCTCCGGATGCTGCTGACCGACCGCTGACCGCGCGAACTTTTTTGGTCGCTCGTCTCCCTGCTTCTGACAGATGAGCGAGGAGGGGCCGAGCGCGTTCGATACCGTCCGGCAGTTCTTCGCGCTGGAACGCGACGTGCTGGTGCTGTCGCTGGCGATGTTCGCGTTCAGCCTCGGCTTCCAGATGACGAGCCGGTTCCTCCCGGACTACCTGTACGCGCTGGGGGCCAGCGGCGCCGTCGTCGGTCTCTTCGGCACCGTGGGGAACGTCATCAGCGCCGTCTACCCCTATCCCGGCGGCGCCGTGTCGGACCGACTCGGCTCGCGGTACGCGCTGACGCTCTTCGGCCTGCTCTCGACGCTCGGCTTCGCCGTCTGGTTGCTCGCGCCGACCATCGGCCACGTCGCCGTCGGCGGCGTCGTCGTCGCGCCGTGGATCTGGATTTTCGTCGGCCTGTTCCTCGCGCAAGCGTGGAAGTCGTTCGGCCTCGGCGCGACGTTCGCCGTCGTGAAGCAGGCCACCGACCCGTCGCGGCTGGCGGCCGGGTTCGCCAGCACCGAGGTGGTCCGCCGAACGGCGTTCTTCGTCGGCCCGGTGCTGGCGGCCGTCCTCATCAGTCTCCACCCCGACACCGTCGGCGGCTACCAGTACGTCCTCGCGGCGGGCGTCGTCGCCGGCGCGGCGGGCACCGTGGCCCAGCACTTACTCTACGACGCGAGCGAGGACACCATCGGCAGTTCGTTCGCGGGTCTCGCGCAACTGCGGGCGGACCTGCGAGAGATGCCGTCGACACTCCGGCCGCTACTCGTCGGCGACACGCTCGTCCGGTTCGCGAACGGGATGGTGTACGTCTTCTTCATCCTCGTCGTCACGCGACTCAACGACGTGGGGTTCGCGACGACGCTCTCGCTCCCGTGGGGGCGGTGGGCTATTCACCTCTCGCCGCAGGCGTTCTTCGGCACCCTGCTCGGCGTCGAGATGGCGGTGGCGCTCCTCGTGATGATGCCCGCCGCGAAGGTCGCCGAGCGGGTGGGGCTGAAGCCGGTCGTCGCCACCGGGTTCCTCGTGTACGCCGTGTTTCCCGTCGTCTTCATCGTCGCGCCGGCCGACCCGGCGGTGTACGCGGCGCTCTTCGCGTTCTCCGGGCTCCGATTCGCCGGCCTGCCCGCGCACAAGGCGCTCATCGTCGGCCCGGCGGAGCGAAACGCCGGCGGCCGGGTGACGGGGACGTACTACCTCCTGCGGAACACCGTCGTCATTCCGAGCGCCGCGCTCGGGGGCGTGCTGTGGGACGGCCTCCGCCACCCGCTCACGGGCGAGACGCTGTTCGCGGGCGACCCGACGTTCGCGTTCACCCTCGCCTCCGCCATCGGCCTCGTCGGGACGGCGTACTTCCTCGTCTTCGGCGAGGAGTTCGACGCCTACCGCTAGAAGTCGCCGAGGTCGGACTGCTCCGCCGCGGCCAACACGTCGTCACAGGTGGCCCACGACTCGCGGGCGCAGTCGGGCAGTTCGCCGTTGGCGTCGACGTACTCGGCGAGAAAGGCCCGCGTGTCGGGGTCGCTCGGATAGCCGGACCCCACGTCCGCCGCGTAGCGCTCCCCGATGGCCCCGACGTGGGCGTCGCGGGCGACTTTCGCGACGATGGACGCCGCGGCGACGGCGGCGTGTTCGTCGTCGGCCCCGTGTTCGGCGCGCACCGTCACCGACGGGTCGACTCGGTCCGCGAGGCGGCGGCCGAACCGCGCTTCGTCCGTGTCGCCCGCGTCGGCGCGCACGAGCAACCCGTCGTCGGCGAGGGGGGCCAGCGCCGCGGCGTGGGCGGCCAGCGTCAGGCCGTTCATGTCCGTCTCGGGGTCGTCGATGCGTTCGACGGGAATCTCGGCGACGGAGACGGCGACCCCGTCGTCGGCGCGGAGTCGCGCGGCGAGTTGCTCGCGGCGCTCCGGGGCGAGCCGTTTCGAGTCCGCGACGCCGTCGGGAAGCCGTTCGGGCGCGGCACGGACACAGCCAGCGAACATCGACCCGAGGACCGGTCCCTTGCCGGCCTCGTCGGTCCCGGCCACCTGCTCCATACCGACGGGCGGCCCGGCGGCGACAAAGCCCTGCCGGTCAGCGGAGGAACTCGGGGTCCGCGAAGTCCTCCTCCTCCCCCGCCACGTCGAGGACGTCGAGTGCTGTGACGGTGGCGTGACAGCCCAGTAGTCCCGCCAGCGAGGGCTTGGTGCGCCCCTCGTCCCCGCTCACGAGTTCCTTCACGTAGAGGCCGCCCTCGCCGGTGAGTTCGACGACGGCGTGACGCTCGTCGACCAACTCCGCGGAGATGTCGTAGACGGTGCGCTCGCGGGTCTTCGCCGCCCGGCGGTGGTCGACGCGGGTCGGCGTCTCCTGTGCCACCGTCGTCCCGTCGAGGTCGGCGATGGCGTTGGCGAGGTCCGTCTCCGTGACTGGCGCGTCGAACGCCACGTCGGCGCGGTACGTCTTCCGCGCGTCGAGGCCCTTCACGCGTTCGACCATCTCGTAGGTGGCGAGTTCGAGGTCAGACACCGCGACGCCGTCCTCGTCGTTGATGGCGTCTTCGAGAGCGTCCACGTCGGGCGAGCGGAACCGGGGCTCTTTCACCTCGACGACGAACGGCCGGCCCGTGCCGAGCATCTTCGCGTCCACGTCCTCGCGGCCTGCTCCGTGGAAGACGGCCTCGTCGCCGTCCATCACCTCCCGAACGTGGGGCGCGACGAGTTCTTCGACGGAGCGGTCGTAGAGGTAGCCCGACCCGCCACAGTGGTCACAGTCCTCCTCGCCGTCGTCGCCCAGCTGTTTGCCGGACCCGCCGCACTCGCGGCAGGGCCACTCCGTCTGGGGGATGCCCCGCTCCAGTTTCCGGTAGCGGCCGTAGACGAACGCGGGGTTGACCTGCACGTCCACGTCGCCGCGTTCGACGTTACAGAGCGCCAGCACGTCCGGGCGCTCGAAGTCCACCTCCGCGCCGGTGGCCTGCCCGACGCGCTTGCCCACCTCGCGGTTCATCTCGGATTTGAGTTCCTCGCCGGCGTCGTCGTCGAGACCGGCGTCCTCGCGCAGGAGTCGGTCGTTCTCCGCGAGGAGCGGCGGCACGCGGGAGCCGACCTGATACGTCTCGAACTCCACGCCGGCGACGGCGTCGACGACTCGCTCGGCCCACTCGTCGTAGCGGTCGGTCAGCCCCTCGCACACCCAGCAGTCGCGGGCGTCGGGGGCCTCGTATGGCTCGTCGTCCGCCAGCGCCGCCGTCACCCGGAGACCGCGGCCCCGGTCGTCGTTGCCGAGGCCGAAACTCCGGTCCGCGAAGACGCGGCCGAGACAGGCGTCACACACCGGCCCGGCCGCGAGGACGGCGCGGGCGTCTGCGAGGAACTCAGAGTCCGCAGTCATGCCCACACGTCGGGGTGGCGGCCGTATCTGTCTTGCCATCGCACCGAACGACTGAAGCACGGTGCGGGCGAACGCCGGCCATGCGCCAGTTCGTCGTCGTGGGCCACGAGGCCCCCGTCGTGCCCGACTTCTCGCTCGACAACCTCGCCGGCGGCGCGGGCCGCCTCGACCTCCTGTGTCGCTGTGTCGGCGCCGGCCTGTTCCTCTCACACGGCATTCGGGACGACGCCCGCGTCCACCTCGTCCTGCAGGACGCCCGGACCGTCACCTTCGACGGCGCGGATCTCCGCAACGCCCGGCCCGACGAGCGCACCCTCGCGGGCCTCGTCCGGTCGGCGCTCGACGCCGCGGAGGACGCCGTGGGCCACCGCGCCGTCGAGAGTTCGCCGGGCGTCACCGTCTCCAAGCGCGGCCTGAAACCGACGCTCGAAGACGTGGCGCGCCGCCGCACCGTCGTCCACCTCCACGAGGACGGCGACCCCCTGCCGGCGACCGACCCGCCGGCGGACCCCGTCTTCGTCCTCTCGGACCACCGTGACTTCACCGACGACGAGATGGCCCTCCTCGACGACGCGGGTGACCGCCGCGTGAGCCTCGGCCCGAAGGCCATCCACGCCGACCACGCCACCGCCGTCGCCCACAACTATCTCGACACCGACGGCTACGACGCCGACGCCTACTGACCACCCCAGTTCGCCGGTGGCCGAACGCTGAAGTCCGCGGGTGGCGACCCTGTCCTATGGCAACCGGTGACATCCAGCCGCTCGTGGACACCCAAATCGCGGACGGCATGGGCCAACTCCGCGTCGTGCCGGTCGTTCGCTCGGGCGACGACGACGCCCTGCTCCTCGTCCACAGCGAGGACGGCAACCACGACCCCGCGCCGAACCACTTCGGCTTTCCGGAGGACACGCTGACGCTGACGCTCCTCGACTCGGATGGGTCGGTCCGCTGGGAGACGGACCTCGGCACGGGCGTCGTTCCCGGGATCTGGTTCTGCCCGGTGTACCCCTTCGACCTCGACGGCGACGGCGACGAGGAAATCTGGTGTGTCACGACCGAGGACCCCGACCACCAGTTCAACACGACCGCCCATCGCCTCACGCGCATCGACGCCGACACGGGTGAGATTTCGGGCCGCTGGGACTGGCCCCGCTACCCGCCGGGCCGACAGAGCCTGAAGTTCCGTAACTTCATCCTCGGCGGTCACGTCGGCGACGACCCGGTCCTCGTCACCGCGCAGGGCACCTACGCCGACATGTACCTACAGGGGTGGAACGCCGACCTGAGCCGACGCTGGTCGGTCGAGATTCCGGCCCACGACCCCGACTTCTTCGAGACGCTGGGCGGCCGCGACTGGGCCGTCGAGACGACCCAGACCGCCCCCGGCGCACGCGGGAGTCACATGTGCCCCGTCCTCGACATCGACGGCGACGGCGACGACGAACTGCTGTGGGGCGAACGCCTCTTCGAGTTGGACACCGGCACGGAGCGGTGGTGCGCCGACCGGGACACGTGGTTCGGGCACTCGGACGTCGTTCAGCCGACGTACGACCGGGCGCGCGACGAGTGGGCCGTGTTCACCGTCCGCGAGAGCTACACCGACGTGTCGCCGCGCGTCGCGATGTACGACGCCGAGGGCGCGCGACTCTGGAGCGACGTCGACGAGGGCCACATGCACGTCGGGTGGACGGCCCGCCTCGACCCAGACGGCACCCACGTCGCGATGGCCGGCCGGAACAAGCAGGCCGCCTACGAGGAGATGGACGAGTTCCTCTGGGACGCGGCGACGGGCGCGTCTCGCGACGTGCCGTTCCCGGTCTACTCCACGGTGCCGGTGGACCTCGACGGCGACGGCCGCCACGAACTCGCCTATCGCATGTTCGGGCGCGAGGGGCGCGTAATCGACCGGGAGGGGACGCACCTCGGAACGCTCGACGGCCACGTCGCGCACTCCCAACCCTCGAAGCTGCTCGACCACCCCGGTGAGCAGATCGTCACGTACACCGACGGCGGCCGGGTGCGCGTCTGGGGCGACCGGGAGGCCGCGGACTCGGCCGCGGCCCGCGAGCGATACGACCACCCCTACTACCGGAAGTCACAGCGCCTGTCCGCCGTGGGCTACAACTGGCGCAACCTCGGCGGCCTCTGAGCCGCCGGTCGGGCGGGTCCGGAAGCGTTAAACACCGCGCCCCCCTTCGTTCTCCTGCGGGCCGGTGGGGTAGCTTGGTATCCTTCGGCCTTCGGGTGGCCGTAACCACGATTCAAATTCGTGCCGGCCCACTAACTATCCCAGCCATTTTGGAGTCGAGGAAAATCGCCATATAGCTTGGGGTTCACCGGGTCTCAGTGCCGCCAGACGAGTTACAGCACACTAACGCTCCCGGCCACACACCGCGCCATCACGCGGTTTTCTAGAGCCGAAAAACTACTGCGCGTCCGAACAGCTACCACGCTTCTCGCGCCGCGCGCCGCTGACCGGACAGGCGTCGACGCGCCTCGGGAGTGACTTTTGGCGCCGCCGCGCGCGGTGAAACCTCACAGCGCGCACCGATCGTGATGCAACTCTACGGACTCCACCGAGAATCACCATCGTTGGCGCACTAACGTTTGCAGTCCTGACGGAATTCTGCTGACGCACGTCTATGCCTGAGATGGTAATACGGGACTGGCACTACGGAATGTGGACCGACGGTCACATAGCTGGGGGCTGTATCACTGGTATGATGTTGTTCGTCCTCCCCTGGATGGCCCTCATCATCGGCCTCTCCATCTACTTTGTCTACTGGCTGGCGACTCGATCCCAGACTGGAGACAGCCCCCTCGTGCTCCTCTGTTACAGTTTCCGTGCGACTACATCGATGAACAGCGTCCGGAGGTGACTGACGAGCACGGCCGGAAGTCCCTGCTGGTGACTGGACATAGTCGGATAACGACGAACACGCTTCGCTACTATACATACCAGCTGACCCGCCCATATGTGTCGGAAAGAAATACCCGCATAACCGATATCTCCAAGAGTACGACGCGCGATATCGACGGTACGAGGCGAGTGAATGTCCATCCTCGCGGTCGCTGCACGCGATTCGGGGGTGGCGCGATCACTCACTTTCTAAGTGAAAATGTACCTGCCACCGTAGTGTCAATTATGATGGGTATTAATAGAGAAGCACTTGGTGAGCACTACGATGCTTCCGGCAGAAAATGAACCAACGCCGCGAACACCTGCCAAGCTACGACTAATCTGAGATCCAGCAATATCCCGGTCTGGGCGGTCCCATAGTCTTCTGCGTCCAATTGAAAGTCGAAAAGATGCGCCATAAGACTTGGACTCCACGGGTTCACAGCGCTATTTTCGCGTACGATTTGAAACCTACTGGCGACCACCGGCTACGCTATATCGCAATTAGAAGATTCTACGCACGCCGGGTAATCAGAGTCAGGTATCTCGGCCCTCCATAAGCCAATCGCTGTCGCCACAATCCCGAGTCCGACGACTGAGGCCAGCCCTCGATGTGCCCACTCCGCAAAGATCTGGAGAGCAGTGTACGGAGACTGCTGTACGATTCCTGGGTGAAGAAACGGAATGAGCGTCCCGTAGCACGTCGGCCAGTCGGGGCACGCCAGCCCGGCCCCGATAGCGCTCGTATATGCTCCAAGAAGCATCAACACGTATGTTCCGACCGACACGACTCCGGATAGATGGTAATAGCTGAACGTAGTCATCACGGACGGCTTCACCGTAGTCGCTGGCGAGGTTGCCTTGGCCATGGTTACAGCGTCACGGACATTTCGTTCATCTCCAAGAACGCCATCTCGTAGCCTTCGTGACGAGCCGTCTGCGGTGGTGCATCCACGGTGATTGTCAGTTCGTCACCGGATTCGACACCTGAGACAGCTGCACCATAGTGATAGCGCAGCTCTGGGTCGATCGTCGATTGGAGAATACCGTCGTAAATCGTCTCACTGCCGCGTTTCAGTGTCGCCGAAAGCGACATTAGCGGAAGCATATAGCGATTGTACGGGGTTCGCGGCGAGACCGCGAGATACGTTTCGTCATCGTTGCCTCCGAATCGAGTCGCGTCACTGAGCGTGGTTATGACGAACTGGGCATCACCGCTCGTTGCCAAACCCCGAACGGTCCCCGGTAGGTCTCCTTTCGGCGGGACTTGCGTATTCGGCATCATTTTCATCTCCATCGGGGGAACGGCACCTTTCGTTCCCTGCTTGTCCGCCGGGATGTCCCGGTACCTGATCTCCTCGAGCTTAGACTGTTGGAAGTCGAACTCGAACGTGAACGACGCCTGTCCCTGATTGTCGGCGAGCGATCCCGTACGACGAGTCGAAGGCGAGCCGATGCTCACCTCGACCGTATACGTCCCGTTCCCACCGAGCTGGACGTTGTCGCCAAAGTGGAAGCCCATCGGCTGCGAGAGCATCGGCCACGGTCCCAATTGAGCGACTTTCTCTCCATCTTGTGTAACGGATATCTGCGGATTGATATCAGGAGGAACGATTCCCGTTTTGGTATCCCAGACGACCGGCATCAGATGGACCGAGTCCGTCGCTTTGATTTCGACTTTCTCTCGCCGACTCGCGGTTACAAGCCAGAACCGATGTGGGTACGTGTACGTCAGCGCGCACTTGTAGCTCCCCTGTGATTGCATCCCGGCCATCTTCATCCCCTCAACGTGGGTCGGATAATAGACCGCATTCGGCCGATTTTCGACGAGCGGTGGTGCCAGGGCAGATCGTGTCTCGAAGAGACCTGCACAGCCAGCCACCCCACCGAGCGTCGCCCCCGCGATCGTACCCAACACTTTACGACGACGCATTGGCCACCTCCGTGGACGATTCAGTCGAAGGATCCGCCGGTGGGAGCGACCGCAGAGAACGCGGCGGGACGAGGTAGTTGCCGCGGTGCTGGGTGCGGATGTACTGGAGGATGCCGTTGTTGT
>JBDGTS010000040.1:0-12544 GCA_042216675.1 Halobacteriaceae archaeon
GTGAAGTCCTTCGAGGGCACGCGCTCGAACAACTGGACGAAGGGCAACCCCTGTCTGTCGGGGGACATCCTCGGCGCCTGGCGCGAGGAGGCCATCTGGCGGGCCGCGGACCGCAGCCACCTCCGGCTCTACGCGACGCCACACGAGACCGACCACCGGCTGTACACCCTGTTGCACGACCCACAGTACCGGACCGGAATCGCGCGACAGAACGTCGGCTACAATCAGCCGCCGTGGCCGAGTTTCTTCTTGGGGCACGGGATGGCGGCCCCGCCGAACCCCGACATCAAGACGTCCTTCGAGCCGGCCGGCCACGACCGACTCGCCGAAATCTCGGCGAGCGAGACCGATGCGACCCTCTGTGACACCATCGACTTCGAGGCTGTGGACCAGACGAAGGGCAACACGATTCGGTCGCTGTCGTGGGAGTTGGGCGACGGCACGACTGTGAGTGGCCGGTCGGTCAGTCACTCCTACGACGAACTGGGGGTGTACTCGGTCGAGCTGACCGCGACGGTCGCCAACGGGGAGACGACGGACTTCGAGACGATAACGGTCGCGGAGTTGGACCCCATCGCGCGGGCCGTGGCGAGTGCGACCCGCGTCGACATGGGCGAGTCCATCGACTTCGAGGCGGAGGACATCTCCGGCGAGGAGTATTCGATTGCCTCCCTCACGTGGGACTTCGACGACGGCACGACGGCGACTGGGTGGTCGGCGACCCACACCTACGACGAACCCGGCGAGTACGCCGTCACCCTGAACGCCACCGCCGAAACCGGTTGCACGTCGTCCTACACCGTGCCGGTCACGGTGGAGGTCGCGGCGGGCACCTACCGGCTGACCGCGAGACACACCGCCGACGACAAGGTGGTCGAAGTGGCAGACGGCTCGACGGCCGACGGCGCGAACGTCCAGCAGGGCGTCTGGGAGGGCGCCGACTACCAGCGCTGGACGGTGACGGAACTCGAAGACGGCGTCTACCGAATCGAGAACGTCAACAGCGGGCTGGTGATGGAAGCGGAAGACGGCGCCTCGCGGGGCGGGAACGTCGTCCAAGCCGCGTGGGAAGGGAAGGACTACCAGAAGTGGAAACTCGTGCCCGTCTCCAGCGGGCACTGTAGTCTCCGGCCCCTGCACGCCGCCCCCGACCTCGCGGCGGACGTCTTCGGCGTGAGCACCGAAGACGGGGCCACTATCGGCATCTGGAGCACGAGCAACAACGACAATCAGCAGTTCGCGTTCCTCGATCCGTCGGCCTGACTCGGGCCGGTCGCGGTGCGGGGCCGCGAACGGAGACGCGCGCTCGATTGACCGCTAAATCATCCGGTACACTTCGTCCATCCAGACGTCCTCCTCGTCTTCGAGGATGGGGGCCATCACCTCGTCCCAGTCGGCTTGCGCCTCGCTCTCGGCCTGCACTTCCTTGATGACCTCGGGGTTCTCGACTTCCATGTAGCCGAAGACGTGGCCATCCTTCTCGAAGACGCTGTACGTTTCGAGGCCCGCGCCGGAGTCGAGATAGGCGCGTTCGAGGGCCTCGGGCACGTCCTCGTGTTCCTCGCGGTACTCCTCGCGTTTCCCCTCCGTAATCTGGAGGTGGAAGGCGATTCGCTCCATGCGCTCGGGGCTTCGGGAGCGGTCAGCAAAACCCTTCCCCCACCGACGCTTCCGACTCGGAAACATTTAACTGGCTGTTCGTCGCGGTTCGTAACAGAGCAACCGATGCAGATTACAGACGTCAGCACGACAAAAATCAGCAACGAGTCGTGGGGCGAGTTCATCGAGTTCCCCCTCGTCACCATCATGAACAAGTGGGAGGAGTATCGCAACGTCGACGGCGAGAACCCGCAGGCCCGCCGCAAGTGGATGGGGCCGGTGGGCGACGTCGTCGTCGAAGTCGAGACTGACGCCGGCATCACGGGCGTCGGCGTCGGCAACTGGGGCTCCGGCGCCATCGCAACCGTCGTCGAGGAGACGCTCTCGAAGATCGTCGAGGGCGAGGACCCGCACAAGCGCGAACAGCTGTGGGAGCAGATGTACCGCGCGACGCTCCCCTTCGGCCGGAAGGGCGTCGCCGTGATGGCAATCAGCGCCGTCGACCAGGCACTCTGGGACATCGCGGGCAAGGACGCGGGCAAGCCCGTCTACGAACTGCTGGGCGGCCCCACAAAGGACGAGATTCCCGCCTACGCCTCGAACCTCCATCCCGTCGACATGGAGAAACTGGAGCGCGAGGCCATTCAGTACGTCGAGGAGGGCTTCGACGCGATGAAGCTCCGCTTCCTCCACGGCCCCGAGGCGGGCCGCTCGGGGAGGAAGAAGAACGAAGAAATCGTCAAGACGGTTCGCGACGCCGTCGGCGACGACATCGAAATCGCGGCCGACGCCTACATGGGCTGGTCCGTGAAGTACGCGAAGAAGATGGTCAAGCGCCTCGAACCGTACGACATGGCGTGGGTCGAGGAGCCGGTCATCGCCGACGACATCTCCGGCTACGCCGAGGTCCGCGAGGCCGCGCCGATGCCCATCTCCGGCGGCGAACACGAGTTCACCCGCTGGGGCCACGAGGACCTCCTCGAGGAGGGCGCCGTCGACATCCTCCAGCCGGACGTGGGCCGCGTCGGCGGCATCACGGAGATGCAGAAGGTCGCCGACATGGCGGAAGTCCACGACGTGCCGGTCATCCCCCACGCCGGCACGAACCCGACGCTCCACGCCATCGCGGGGCACACCAATATGCCGATGGCCGAGTACTTCCCGACCCCGGAGTGGTTCGAGGAGCGACAGGAGGAACAGGAGTCGACCTACGCCGACGCCATCTTCGAGAACCCGCCGTCACCCGAAGACGGGTCCATCCCGCTCCCCGACGAACCCGGTGTCAGCACGCAACTGAACCACGACGCCCTCGAACACTTCGCGGTCGAGTAACATGAGCCAGAGCCACGACCTCAGCTTCGAGTACAACGTTCCCGTCTTCGCTGGCGCGCCGGACGAGGGCGAGGACGAACCGGTGCACCGCGACACGCCCAACTACGAGGCCCTCGACTGGGAGACGACGAAGGAGGGCATCCTCAAAGCCGAGGAACTCGGCTTCGACGCCGCGTGGGCGCCCGACCACCTGATGCTCGGCCGCGACAACGCCGAGTACGAGGTGTGGACGCTCCTCTCGGCGATGGCCGGCTTCACCGACGACATCAACATCGGGTCGCTGGTGATGTGCAACGACTACCGGAACCCCGCGCTCCTCGGGAAGATGGCGGCCACCCTCGACGTCATCTCGGAGGGCCGCCTCGAACTCGGCATGGGTGCCGGCTGGCACGAACCCGAGTACGACGCCTACGGCTGGGAGTACCGCGACGGCTTCGAGCGTCTGATGCGCCTCGACGAGTCCATCCGCCTCATGAAGCGGATGTGGGCCACGGACCCCGGCGAGAGCGCCTCCTTCGACGGCGACCGCTACCAGATCGAGGACGCCACCTGCACGCCCGGCCCGGTGCAGGACCCCCATCCCCCGATTCTCGTCGGCGGACAGGGCGAGGAAGTGACGCTCAAACTCGTCGCCAAGCACGCCGACTGCTGGAACACCGACGTGTTCAACGGCGACGTGGAGACGCTGGAACACAAGATCAGCGTCATCGAGGACCACTGTGAGACGGTCGGCCGCGACCCCGACGAAATCGAGTACTCGTGGGACGGCCACGTCATCTGCACGCGCGACGAGGAGAAGTTCGACCGCCTGCTCGACCTGATGACGCCGATTCAGTTCGAGGAGGAGTATCAGGACCAGGCCCCCATCGAGACCGAGGAGGACGCCCGCGAGTACTTCATCATGGGCACCCCCGAAGAGTGCGCGGAGGCCATCCAGCGCCGCATCGACGCCGGCGTGACGAAGTTCCAGTTCTGGTTCGTCGACTTCCCGAGCCACGAGGGCATGGAACTGTTCGCGGACGAGGTCATCCCACAGTTCCGCTGACCTGAACGCAACCGTTTTCTCCCGGCCCGACTCGCTGTCTGTATGCGACCGGCAACGACGACGCAGGTGACAGACGCCGTCGACGTCGGCGACGCGTGGGCGGGCCACGCCGTTGGGTTCGACGTGGCGACTCGCGACGGCCAGCAGTTCGTCGCGTACTACGACGCCGACAGGCGTCTCGTCGTGGCGCACCGCGCCCTCGGCGACGACGACTGGCAACGGACCGAACTCCCCGAACGCGTGCCGTGGGACAGCCACAACGACCTCGCTCTCGCCGTCGACGCCGCCGGTCACCTCCACCTCAGTGGCAACATGCACGTCGATCCGCTGACCTACTTCCACACGACCGACCCCCTCGACCCGACGACGTTCGAACGCGTCGAATCGCTCGTGGGGCGCGACGAGGACAGAGTGACCTACCCCCGTTTCCTCGACGGTCCCGACGGCCTCGTGTTCATGTATCGGGACGGCTCCAGCGGCGACGGGCGGCGCCTGCTGAACGCCTACGACCCCGACGACGGGTGGCGCCGCCTCCTCGACGTGCCCCTCCTCGACGGGCGGGACGGCGCCAACGCCTATCCCGCGGGACCGATCCGCGGTCCGGACGGCGACTTCCACCTGTTCTGGGTGTGGCGCGACACGCCCGACGCCGCGACGAATCACGACCTCTCCTACGCCCGGAGTGCGGACCTCCGCTCGTGGACCCGGGCGGACGGGCGCCCCCTCGACCTCCCGATTACGCCCGCCAACGACTGTCTCGTGGATCCGGTTCCCAGCGGCGGCGGCCTCCTCAACAGCAACGTCGCGCCCGGATTCGACGGCGAGGGGCGGCCGACGGTCACCTACCACAAACACGTCGGCGATTCGACGGAGGCGTTCGTGGCGCGACTGGAGGGCGACCGGTGGCGCGTCCGGCAGGTGAGCGACTGGGGCGAGCGCTGGGACTTCGGGGGCGGCGGCTCCTTGGAGGACCGCATCGTCGTGGACTCGGTGTGGCCGACGCCCGACGGCCTCGTCGGGACGTTCTGGCACGCCGCCCACGGTCCCGGGCGGTGGCTGCTCGACGCAGAGACGCTGGCGCCCGTTCGGACGGACGCGCCGTGGCACGGCCTGCCCGTGGAGTGGCGAACGCCCACAGAGGACCGCTTCGACGTGCAGTGGACCGTCGACGGCGAGTGGGCGCTCCGGTGGGAGGCGCTCCCCCCGAACCGGGACCGGCCCCGCGACGAGGTGCCGCCGCCGTCACGGCTCCGGGTCTGTCGGCTCGACCCTGCGCCGAGGCGACAGACGTAACTCGGGGCGTCGGCTACGAACGGCCGTGACAGAGCGGACAGACGGCGCCGTCCCCGACGTCGAGGCGTTCCGCGACGCGGTCGAATCGGTCGGTCGGCCCGTGGTGACTGCCGGCGACGTGGCGCGAGCGCTGGACTGCGACCACGACGCCGCGGAGGCGGCCCTCGCGGGCCTCGCCGACGGGCCGGACGTGGAGCGAATGGACGTGTCTCACGACCCCGTCGTCTACTACACGACGGCGTGGGGCACCAGCGCCACCCGAGAGCGCGTCGTCGCCTTCCCCGACCGGCGGACCATCGTCGCGGACTATCCGACGCAGTTCACGCGCGCCCGCCTCTCGCAGTTCGCGCGCCTCGCCGACCGGAACGGCGAGGGCGGCTACGTCTACGAAATCGAGCGCGAAGACGTGTGGGCCGCGCCCTACGACGACGTGGACGCCCTCCTGACGACGGTGCGCGACGTGCTGGGTCGTCGCGCGGAGAGTCTCGAATCGTGGATCGAAGACCAGTGGCAACGCGCCCGCCTCTTTCGGCTGTTCACCCACGAGGACGGCTACACCGTGTTGGCGGCCGAGACGGACGAACTGATGGGCAACGTCGCCCGCGAGAAACTGGACGACGACCTGCTCCACGGCCCCATCGACGACGACCGGAGTTGGGTCGTCGACGGCGCGGAGGCGGCCATCAAGCGGACGCTCTACGACGCGGGCTACCCGGTCAGCGACGAACGCGACCTAGACGACGGCGACGAACTCGCCGTCACCCTCCGCCTGCAGTTGCGCGACTACCAGCAGGAGTGGGTCGAGCGCTTCCTCGACAGGGGGTCGGGGACGCTCGTCGGCCCCGCGGGGTCGGGCAAGACGGTGGCGACGATGGGCATCATGGACGCCATCGGCGGCGAGACGCTGGTCCTCGTGCCGAGTCGGGACCTCGCCGACCAGTGGCGCGACGAACTCCTCCGGCACACGGACCTCGGACCCGAGGACGTCGGCGTCTACCACGGCGGCGCGAAGGAACTTCGGCCGGTCACCGTCGCCACCTACCAGATTGCGGGCATGGACCGCCACCGCTCGCTGTTCGACGCGCGGCGCTGGGGGCTCATCGTCTACGACGAGGCCCACCGCGTGCCGAGTCCGGTCCACCGCCTGAGCGCCGACTTACAGGGGATGCACCGCCTCGGCCTCACGTCGAGTCCGGTGCGCGAGGACGACAAGGAGGCCGACATCTACACCCTCGTCGGCCCCCCCATCGGGACGGACTGGGAGACGCTGTTCGAGGAGGGGTACGTCTCGCGCCCGTCCGTCGAGATTCGCTACGTGGGCTGGGCGGACGAGGACGCGAAGGACGAACACGGGCGCGCGACGGCCCACAGCGCCCGGCAGATCGCGGCGACGAACCCAGCCAAAGTCGGGGCCGTCGAGGACGTCCTCGCCGAGCATCCCGACGCGAAGTCCCTCGTCTTCGTCGAGTATCTCGACCAAGGCGAGGAACTGGCCGCGGCCCTCGACGCGCCGTTCATCAGCGGCGAGATGCCACACGCCCGACGCGCGTCGCTCTACGAGGCGTTCCGTGAGGGGCGCGAGCGAACGCTCGTCGTCTCCCGCGTCGGCGACGAGGGCATCGACTTGCCCGACGCCGAACTCGCGGTGATGGCCTCGGGGCTGGGCGGGTCACGGCGACAGGGCACTCAACGCGCCGGGCGGACGATGCGCCCCGAGGGCGACGCCCGCGTCGTCGTGGTGGCGACGCGCGGCACCGTGGAGGAGGACTTCGCCCGCAAGCGGATGCGCCACCTCGCGGGCAAGGGCGTCGAAGTGAGAGAACGCGTCCTCGATTAGGTCCGATTCCCGCTCTCGGCGAAGTCCGCCTCCCCGCGCACGGCGATGCTCGCCGCCGCGGCGTCGTTCAGCGCGAAGATGCGCTCTTCTTCCGTGTCCGAGACGTCGAGGAACGCCGTCGCGTCGCCGTCGAGACGGCTGTCGCGGACGGTGATTCCTTTCGTGTCGCACAGTTCGAGGAACGCGCCGCCGTGGGCCGGCGCGCCGACGACGCCGTCGATGGTCACGTCCGTGACGTCCTCGCAGGCGACGGCGCTCGTGCAGAACTCGGGGACGTCGTCGTCCCATTCGACGTTCAGGTCGGCGACGGTGAGGTCCGAGACGCCGCGTGCGAACACTGCGGGCACGTCGTGTTCGAGGATGGGTGGCATCGCGGACGTGGGCTGAAGGTCGAGGTTGCCGCCCACCTCCTCTGCCGCGTCGGGGTCGCGCATCGTGAGGTCCACGCCGTCGAGGACGACGCCCTCGACGTCGGCGTCGTCGTGAGCGTAGATGACCGCGCCGTTCTCGGCGTCCGCGACGACGTTGCGGAAGCGGACGTTCCGCACGGCCCCGAGGTCGGTGTCCTCGTGGCGCGGGACGGAGGTGACGTAAATCGGCTCGGCCTTCCCCCACCACGGGCCGCGGGGGAGGGTCGTTTCGATGGTGATGTCCTGAAACAGGATGTTCTCCAAGTCGCCGCCGTCGCGGTGCTGGATGCCGAGGCCGCGGTTCGACCCGTAGATGGTGATGTTGCTGAAGGTGCAGTTCCGGATGTCGCCGGCCGTTCCGGACCCGAACTTGATGGCACAGGCGTGGGAGGCCAGCGTGCAGTTCGTCACCGTCAGGTTCTCGACGGGGCTCCCCTCGTGGGACCCCGGCACGATGGTGTCGTCGCACGCGACGACGGTGCAGTCCGCGATGTGGACGTTGCGCGAACTCACGACGGCGATGCCGTCGCAGTTCGGAATCAGCATGTTGTTCAGGACGTCGACGCCCAACACGTCCACCTCGTCGCAGTCGTCGAAGTGGAGCGTCCACGACGGCATGTCCTCGAAGGTCAAATCGCGGACGAGGACGTTCTCGCAGTCCTCGAAGTGGAACATCGACCCCGGCCGGAACTCGGGTTTCGCGACGGGCCAGTCGCTCGTGTCGCCCGACCGGTCGAGGTAGTCGTCTCCCTGTCTGGCCTCGGGTTTCCCCTCGCTGACGAGGGGCCACGCCGACTCCTGCCCGGAGTGCCCCTCGATGGGGTCGTCCATCCGCATCAGGTCGGTACCGTGGCCGAAGAAGGTTCCACGACCCGTCAGCGCGACGTTCTCGACGCCTTGAGCGACGAGGAACGGGAGTTCGCCGTCCGGCCCGGGTTCCGTGCTCCCGGCGGCGTAGTAGTCGTCTTCGTCCTGACTCGCCCGGACGGTAGCGCCCGCGGCGAGGTGGAGTGTGGTGTCGTCGCCCAGCACGATTGTTCCGACGACGTAGTCGCCGGCGGGGACGACGACGGTGCCGCCGCCCGCCGCCGCGCAGGCGTCGAGTGCGTCCTGAAAGGCGTCCGTCGCCGTCTCTCCGTCTCCCTCGGCGCCGTAGTCGGTCACCGACAGCCGCGAGTGGTCAGTCATGCGTCGAACGTGGGCGAAGCGGACCAAAACGGTTGGGTTAGGCCGTCGGGACGAACACGACGAGTACAGTCGCGTGGCCCAGCGCCTCCGGCGAGATGTCCTGTTCGCCGTCGAACTTCGCCACGTCGCCCGCTTCGAGGGCGTACAGGTCCTCCCCGAGTGTGAGTTCGAGGCGGCCGTCGACGACGTGGAGAACGATGGTCGAGTCGGGGTGCTGGTGACGGGGCACCCGCTCCCCGGCGTCGAGTTCGAGACGGACGACGCGGGGGTCCATGTCGTCGAACACCTCGGCGTGTGGCGTCTCGTCGAGGTCCGACAGACTCGTGACAGTGGCCATGTTTGCGGAGTGACCGCGGGACGTCCCGACTCTTGTCCCGAACATCTCCGCTACCACGCCGAATCGAGGACTGCGCGGGCGTCGGCCGGGTCGAGGCGATAGCCCGCCGGCGCGTTCGCCAGCAAGCGGTCGCTCGCGACGGCGGCGGCCACGTCGTCGAGCATCGACTCGTCGAGGCCGTCGAGGGCGCGCAGTCGACCCGGAAGTTCGAGGGCGTCCCGCACGTCCGCGACGGCGGCCACGACGCCGTCAGCAGGGTCCTCGCCATCAGGGACGCCGAGAGCGTCCGCAAGTTCGTCCCGACGCGCGTCCACGTGCCCGAACAGGTGCGCCAGCGCCTCGGGCGCGACGGCGGCGTGCGCACGGCCCTGATGGACCCCCGCGACGCCGCGCAGGCCGTGGCCGAACGCGTGAATCACCGAGAGCGTCGACGCGTCGGGCCGCGCGACGCCGTACTGCACGAGGACGGTGCCCTCGATGACCGATTCGAGGTCCCACTCCGTCGGGTCCGGGCGCGCGAGCGTCGGCAGGGAGTCGCGGAGGCGTTCGAGACCCCGAGTCGCCGTCGCGTCCGTCACGGGCGTCGCCGCGGCGGCGTAGATGGTCTCGACGCCCTTGTCGAAGCCGTTCATCGCCGACGCGCGGAGGACGCCGCTCGGCGTCGTCGCGAACAGTTCGGGGTCGTAACAGGCGGCCGTCGGCATCAGGCGCGGGTCGGAGACGCTCCCCGCGGCGCCGTCGACGGTGAACCCCGCCGCCGTCGAGAGGTCGGCGCCCGCGAGCGTCGTCGGCACGGCGAACACGGGCGGGAGCGACCCGTCGGGGACGGTGAGCGACCCCGTGCGCTCGGCTTCGGCGCGGAGAGCGGCGTATGACCGGTCGCTCGCCGCGACGACGCTCGCGACGCCGGCCACGTCGAGGCTACTGCCGCCGCCGAGGGCGACGAGGGCGTCCGCGTCCGCCTCGCGCATCGCCCGGGCCGCGTCGCGCGACGTGTCGAGCGTCTTCGCGGGCGTCGTCGCCGCGAACACGTCTGCGAGGTGGTCGCCGAGGCCGCCGCGAACCGGGTCCATCACCGCTGGCTGTTCCCCGACGGTGCGACCCGTGACGACCAGCGCTCGCTCCGCGCCGTGTCGCGCCAGTTCCGCGCCGAGGTCCGCGACGACGCCCTCGCCGGCGCGAATCACGCCGGGGTCGTACTCGAATCTGAACGGCTCCATGGCCCCCCTTCGTCCGCCCCCGACGTGAAGACGGCGGCCCGGAGTGCCCCGAGGCCAAACCACATACCGCGGGCGGTCGTACCGGGGTCTGATGAGCCATCACCACGCGGACCAGCAGACGCTCCACGCCGGGGCCGACCCCGAGGACGCGGCGGCGGGCGCCGTCCTCGTCCACGGGCGCGGCGCCAGCGCTCGGAGCATCCTCGGTCTCACGAACGAATTCGACGCCGAGGGCGTGGCGTATCTCGCCCCGCAGGCCGCCAATCGGACGTGGTATCCGAACTCGTTCACGTCGTCCATCGAGTCGAACGAACCGCAACTGTCGTCGGCGCTCCGCCGGGTCGGCGAGACGATCGACACGCTCACCGAGGCCGGAATTCCCCGCGAACGCATCCTCCTCGTCGGCTTCTCGCAGGGCGCCTGCCTCGCCAGCGAGTACGTCGCCCGGAACGCGGAGCGCTACGGCGGCCTCGCGGCCCTCAGCGGCGGTCTCATCGGCCCCGAGGGGACGCCCCGGAACTACGACGGCGACCTCGACGACACGCCCGCGTTCGTCGGCTGTAGCGACAGCGACCCCCACATTCCCCTCGAACGGGTCCACGAGACGACGGAGGTCCTCGAAGAACTCGGCGCAGACGTGACCGAACGCATCTACCCGGACATGCCCCACACCGTCAACGAGGACGAACAGGAGTTCGTCGCCGAGATGGTGGCCGGCGTCGCGGACGTGCCGTAGGGAACACGTTCGGCGACGGCCACACCCACATTTGGCCGGTAATTTCAACCGAACCATGGGTGAAACCATCGCCCGATGAAGGTCACTCGCAAGGGCCTCGCGACGGCGCTGGCGATCGTCTTCGTCGTGAACCTCGTCGTCATGAGCGCGGGCGCGCTCTACTCTTACCAGAACGCGCCCCCGATACCCGACGAAATCGTCGGCCCCGACGGCGAGACGGTGGCGACGGACGGCGACGTGCGCGCCGGCAAGGCCGTCTTCCAGTCGAACGGGCTGATGAACCACGGCTCGATTCTCGGCAACGGCGCGTACTTCGGCGTCGACTACACCGCTGACGCCCTCGCGCTGAAGGCGGCGTTCATGCAGGAGTACTACGCACAGGCCGAGTACGGCCAGCCGTTCACCGCGCTCTCGCCGGGACAGCGCGCCGCCGTCAATCAGTCTGTAACGGCCGACCTCGACGCGGCGTACGACGGCGGGCCAATCGAGTATTCGGCCGCGGAACTGTACGCTCACCGGCAGGTCAGAGAGACGTACGTCGCGCGCTACCACGAGGGCGCCCCCGAACGCGGGGTTCCCGAGGGGATGATAGAGAGCGCCGCCGACGCCCGCCGCTTCGCTGACTTCGCGCTCTGGACGGCGTGGATGGCCCACACCGAGCGCCCGGGCACCGACCACAGTTACACGAACGACTGGCCGTACAACCCCCTCGCCGGCAACACGCCCACCGGCGGGACGATGGTGTGGAGCGCCATCGCCATGATTCTGCTCATCGCCGCCGCGGGCGGTGCGGTGTGGGTGTACCAGTCCGCCGAACTCGAGGAGCCGGAAATCGCCGGCACGACGATACCCGACCCCGGCGACGTGTCCCTGCTTCCGAGTCAGCGGGCCGCCTCCCGGTTCATCCCCGTCGGAGCCTTCCTCTTCGTCGGACAGGTGCTCTTGGGGGCCCTGCTGGCGCACTACTACGTCGAACGCCACGCTTTCTTCGGCCTCGGCGAACTCCTCGGCGTCGACGTCCTCCAGTGGCTCCCCTTCGCCGTGGCGAAGACGTACCATCTCGACTTGGGCATCCTCTGGATCGCGACGCTGTGGCTCGGGGCGGGCCTGTTCCTCCCGGGCCTGTTGACGGGTCACGAACCGCCGGGACAGGCCCGCCTCGTCACGGTGCTGTTAGGCGCTCTCGTCGTCGTGTTGGTGGGTGGCTTCGTCGGCGTCTGGCTCGGGTTCAAGGGAGTCATCGGCGTCGAGAACCCGCTTTGGTGGATCGTCGGCAACGAGGGCTTGGAGTACGTCGAAGTGGGCCGTCTCTGGCAGTTCGGATTGCTGGCCGGCTTCGCGTTCTGGGCGTGGCTCGCCTATCGGGGCTTCCGACCGCTTCTGGACCGCGAGTCGCGCTTCGGCCTCGCGCACATGATTCTGTACGCCGGGGTCTCTATCGGTCTCCTGTTCGTCGCCGGCATGCTGTACACGCCGCAGACGAACATCGTGATGACGGAGTTCTGGCGCTGGTGGGTCGTCCACATGTGGGTCGAGGGCGCCTTCGA
>JBDGTS010000031.1:0-11760 GCA_042216675.1 Halobacteriaceae archaeon
CGTCCTGTTCGCCGTCGTCGTCCATCTTCATCAGGGCGACGGGGCGGGCCTCGACGACGCACCCGGGGAACGTCTGGTCCTCGACGAGAACGAGGGCGTCGAGGGGGTCCTCGTCGTCGTACCACGTCTGCGGGATGAAGCCGTAGTCACTCGGGTAGTGGACGTTGCTGTGGAGCACCCGGTCGAGGACGACGCCGGGCACGTCTTTGTCGTACTCGTACTTGTTCCGTTCGCCTTTGAGACACTCCACGACGACGTTGATCTCCTCGGGCGGGTTCGCGCCTGCTTCGAGGTCTTCCCAGAGATTCACCATACGAACGCCTGCCCCGACGAGATTCTAATGCCTTTCGGAACGCGCTCTCACCCGCCAACGGCGGCGAATCGAGACGTATGCCAAGTGTTTAAATAGCCGGATGACATGTTTCGACTCATGCCGGAGGCACAACAGGCACAATCCACGGAGGCACGAGATCTGACTGCGTTCCAGAAGAACATCCTCGTCGTGCTGTCGAACGAGCCACGCTACGGGCTCGCCATCAAGCGCGAACTCGAAGACTACTACGGGGAGGAAGTCAACCACGGCCGTCTCTACCCGAACCTCGACGACCTCGTCAACAAGGGGCTCGTCGAGAAGAGCGAACTCGACAAGCGGACGAATCAGTACGCGCTGACCGACGCCGGCCACGAGGCCGTCGTCGGGGACCTGTCGTGGATGCTCTCGCAGTTCGTCACCGACGAGGAGCGTGCGGACCTCGTCCGCGAACTCATCGAGTAGGCGTCTCGCGACCCGCCACTTCGAACAGTATTTCCAAGGACTCCTCCAGCGACTGCTCCTGTTCCTCACTCGGCCACGCGTTGCGCCGGAAGTAGTCCTCGGTGAACGTCTCTATCTCGCGCTCGGCGGCCGTCTCCACCGGGCGTGCGTAGTGGTTGCTCATGAACGCCGCGAACGCCTCCGCGGTGTCGCCGTGGACGTCCCCGTGTTTCTCGCGGACCTCGCGGGCGATTTCGCGGTTGTGTTCGGCCACGTCCGACCACTCGTCGGGGTCGCCCGGCCCGGCAAGGGGGACCTCGACGGCGCGGTTCGTGTCCTCCACGGCGTCGAAGCGAACGACGCCCTCGTCGTCGAGCCATTCGGCGGGGTGACAGACCAGCGTCACCGATTGTCCCTCCTCGCGGACACGGCAGTCGTAGTCGTACTCGGCCAGCAGGTCCGCCCGCTCCTCGCGGTAGGCCGCGATTTCCTGTTCGTCGACGGCCCGCCGCGCGAGACGCGTCAGTCGCTCGACGGCCGCCACCGTCTCGTCGGGGAGGTCGGTGTCGTCAGTCGTCATCGAGAGCCTCGTTCGCTAAGTCGTCGGCCCGGTCGTTTACCTCCCTCGGAACGTGTGTCATCGACCACTCCTCGAAACTGTCGAGCAGTTCCCGGGCGCGGACCCGCTTCTCCCGCAGGTCGGGGTCGTTCGTGTCCCACTGCCCGGTCACCTGACGGACGATGAGCTGGGAGTCGCCCCGAATCTCCACCTCGTCGAAGCCGTAGTCGGCGGCGACTTCCAGCCCTCGAATCAGCGCCTCGTACTCGGCCTGATTGTTCGTCGCGCGGCCGATGCGCTCGCCGCCCTCCGCGACGATACCGTCGCCGGAGACGAGCACCCATCCGATGGCCGAGGGTCCGGGGTTCCCCCGGCACGCGCCGTCGAAGTAGACGTGGACGCGCCCGCCACCGCCCTCGATGACGGCCGTGATGTCCGCCGGCCGGGAGCCCTGAACGACCACCTTGTCGTCGTAGGCGACGGCCGTCGCGTCCCCTCGCTCGGCGCGCCAGCGCTCGTGCGCCGTGTTTCCCTCACTCACGTCCGCGCCGGCGTCGCGGAGACGCTCTTTGGCCGCTGACACGTCGCAGTTGACGACCGGCATCGGGGTGTCATCGCCGTTCATCTCTTATATCCCTTCGGCTTCATACAGGGAGGCCGGAGAGGTCCGAGGACGCGAGAGGCCGCGTTCCGCCCGCGTCGGCGCTTCCTGTCCTCTCAACTACGTCACAACCGCCCAAGGGTTTAAGTACCTGCAAACCGCACCTTTATAAGCACGATGACACGGTCCACTCGCCAGCGAGAGCGCGAATCGGAGGCCGAGGAGGAGGAAGACGGTGTCCGGGTCTGCCCGGAGTGTGACTCCAACAACCTCGTGAAGAGCTCCGACCGCGCAGAGCTGGTCTGTAACGACTGTGGACTGGTCGTCGAGGACGAGCAGATCGACCCCGGGCCGGAGTGGCGCGCGTTCAACCATCAGGAGCGACAGGAGAAGTCCCGCGTCGGCGCGCCGACGACGCAGACGATGCACGACAAGGGACTGACGACCACAATCGACTGGAAGGACAAGGACGCCTACGGGCGTTCGATCTCCTCGAAGAAGCGCTCCCAGATGCATCGGCTCCGCAAGTGGCAAGAGCGCATCCGGACGAAGGACGCCGGCGAGCGGAATCTCCAGTTCGCACTCTCGGAGATCGATCGCATGGCGAGTGCGCTCGGCGTCCCCCGGTCTGTTCGGGAGGTCGCGTCGGTCATCTACCGGCGCGCGCTGAAGGAGGACCTCATCCGCGGGCGCTCCATCGAGGGCGTCGCCACGTCGGCGCTGTACGCGGCCTGTCGCAAGGAGGGCATCCCGCGTTCGCTGGAGGAAATCAGCGAGGTGTCCCGGGTCGAGCGAAAGGAAATCGGCCGGACGTATCGCTACATCTCCCAGGAACTCGGATTGGAGATGAAGCCTGTCGACCCCAAAAAGTACGTCCCCCGGTTCTGCTCGGAACTCGAACTCTCGGAGGAGGTGCAGTCGAAGGCCAACGAGATAATCGAGACGACGGCCGAGCAGGGACTGCTCTCGGGCAAGTCCCCGACGGGCTACGCCGCGGCGGCCATCTACGCCGCATCCCTGCTCTGTAACGAGAAGAAGACACAGCGAGAGGTCGCGGACGTGGCGCAGGTGACGGAGGTCACCATCCGGAACCGGTATCAGGAGCAGATCGAGGCGATGGGCATCCACGGCTGACTCCACCAGTCTCGCTCTCACTTCCGCCCTCGCCCGCGCATCGAAGTTGTTTTGCGTCGCTGTTCAGTCTGCACAGGTATGACCGCGCCGTGGGACTCGTGGGATCACGTCCTCAAGGTGGACCCCGACAAGGACCTGCCGAACGGGGAGACCTACGAGGACGTCGCGCAGACGGGCACCGACGCCATCGAAATCGGGGGGACCCTCGACGTGACCGCCGACAAGACACAGCGGATCATCGACGCCTGCCGCAAACACGACGTCCCCCTGTATCAGGAGCCGAGCAATCCCGCCGTCGTCGTCGAGGACGACGCCCTCGCGGGCTACCTCGTCCCCATCGTGATGAACGCCGGCGAGGTGTCGTGGATCACGGGCGCGCACAAGGAGTGGGTCCGGATGGACGACGTGGACTGGACCCGGACGACGACGGAGGCGTACGTCGTCCTCAACTCCGACGCGTCCGTCGCCCAACTCACCGACGCCGACTGCGACCAGACGGCCGGCGACGTGGCCGCCTACGCAGAAGTCGCGGAACAGATGTTCGGACAGGAAATCGTCTACGTCGAGTACTCCGGGATGCTGGGCGACACCGAGAAGGTCGGCGCCGCACACGACGCCCTCGACGACGCAACCCTGTTCTACGGCGGCGGCATCCACGGCTACGAGGACGCCACCGAGATGGCCGCGCACTCGGACGTCATCGTCGTGGGCGACTTGCTCCACGACGAGGGCTGTGCGGCCGTCCGCGAGACGGTCCGCGGCGCTCGCGACGCGTAGCGTGGGACACAAGAACAAAGCCCCATCCCGTCTTTTCCCCCAGAATGAGTATCGTCGCCGAGTTCGAAATCCGCTCGCCCGACCTCACGCTCGCGCCGACGTTCGATGCCATCGACGGCGTGACGTACGACCTCGTCACTGAGGCCGCGACGGACCCCGAGCGGCCGGTATTGTTCTTCTGGGTCTCCGCGCCCGACTTCGACGCGTTCGAGGCGGCCCTCGACGACGACCCGACGGTGACGGACGTGACCCGACACGCCGACGAGGGGGACCGCCGCCTCTACCGCGTGCGCCTCACGGAGAACGTCGAGGTGGTCCTCTATCCGCTCTGGGCTCGGCTGGGCGCGGACCTGCTTCACGCTCGGTTCCGGGACGGCTGGTGGCAGTTCCGGGTCCGCTTTCCGGACCGCGACGCGGTGGGCACTATCCGCGACTGGTTCGCCGACCACGGCGTCGAGTTCCGGCTCCAGAGCGTCGTGCAGGCCGCTGCAATCGACGCCGACGAACCGCTCTCGGCCGCCCAAGCCGAGGCGCTCGAACTCGCCTTCGAGCGTGGCTACTTCGCCGTGCCGCGCGAAGCCTCGCTCGGGGAGTTGGCCGACGAACTCGACGTGACCGCGCAGGCAGTCTCCGAACGCCTCCGGCGCGGAACCGCCAACCTGCTCGCGGACCACTTCGACGGCGACCCCATCGCGTGACCCGACCAAATGGCCGCGTTTAAGGCCGCGCCACCAGAAGCGGGGGTATGGAAGGGCGAACCTACACCGCGGACGCGACCCCCGGCGACCACGTCACCGTCGCCGGCTGGGTCCACGAGATCCGCGACCTCGGCGGCATCGCGTTCCTCATCCTCCGCGACAAGACCGGGCAGATTCAGGTCAAGTTCGAGAAAGACGAGATGGACGAGGACCTCGTGGAGACGGCGCTCGACGTCCACCGCGAGAGCGTCATCTCGGTCACTGGCGACGTGGAGGAGGAGGGCCGCGCCCCGACGGGCGTCGAAGTCGTCCCCGAGAGCGTCGACGTCATCGCGCCCGCGGACCCCGAACTCCCCCTCGACCCCTCGGGGAAGGTGGAGGCGGACCTCTCGACCCGACTGAACAACCGCACCCTCGACCTCCGGAAGCCCGAGACGAAGGCCATCTTCGAGATTCGGGCCGAGGTCCTGCGCGCGACCCGGGAGGCGTTCCGCGGCCTCGGCTGCACCGAGATCAACACGCCGAAAATCGTCGCCACCGGGACGGAGGGCGGCACCGAGCTGTTCCCAATCACGTACTTCGGCGAGGAGGCGTTCATGAACCAGAGCCCCCAGCTGTTCAAACAGCTGATGGTCGGCTCCGGGCTGGAACGCGTCTTCGAAATCGGCCCCATCTTCCGCGCCGAGGAGCACAACACGCCGCGCCACCTCAACGAGGCCACCTCCATCGACTTCGAGAGTGCGTTCGTCGACCACGAGGAGGCCATGGACGCCTGCGAGGCCGTCGTCGTCGCCGCGTACGACGCCGTCGCGGAGAACTGCGCCGAGCAGTTAGCGGCGCTGGGTATCGCCGACGAGTTCGAGGTGCCCGACGACGGTTTCCCCCGGCTCACCTACGAGGAGGCCATCGAGCGCGTGAACGCCTCGGGCGACCTCGACGAACAGTTGGTCTGGGGCGACGACCTCTCGACGGAGGCCGAACACGCGCTCGGCCAGACCGTCGGCGGCCACTACTTCGTCACCGACTGGCCCTCCAGCATCAAGCCGTTCTACATTCAGGACTACGAGGACGACCCCGACGTGTCGAAGGGCTTCGACATGATGCATCCCCGGATGGAACTCGTCTCCGGCGGTCAGCGCGAGCACCGCCACGAGGCGCTGGTCGAGGGCTTCCGCCAGCAGGGGCTGGACCCCGACCAGTTCGAGTACTACACCAAGATGTTCCGCTACGGGATGCCGCCCCACGCCGGCTGGGGGCTGGGCGCCGAGCGCCTGCTGATGACGATGCTTGACCTCGACAACATCCGGGAAGGCGTGCTGTTCCCGCGAGATCGTCAGCGCCTCTCGCCGTAGGCGACGGCGCAGACCATCGAGCGGGTGCTTGCGGAATCTCTGATTCCGCTCTGTTCCCGCGAGACCGGCAGCGACTCTCTCCGTAGAGTCGGTGTCGAGCGGGTGCTTGCGGAATCTCTGATTCCGCTCTGTTCCCGCGAGATCGCCAACGGCTGAGCCCGTAACGAGGCCGAGCGAAGCGAGGCCTCGGGAATGCGAGCGGGAGCGAAGCGACACGCGAGCGGCGAAGCCGTTGGGAGCCAGCGAGACGCTACGTCTCGCACGGACCGGCAGCGACTCTCTCCGTAGAGTCGGTGGCGCGCGGGGGCTCGTCAGGAGCGACAGTTCGGCCCGCTAGCACCGTGATAGCCGCCACGGACCGATTCGAGGGCTGACCTATTTGTTCGTGGCGTGTGAACGACGAACGCATGACCGACGCGTACGTCAAAATCGTCTCCGACCCCGGCGCCGTCTCGCAAGCCGCACGAACCGTCGCGAACTTCGACGAGGTGAGCGACGCCCACGTCGTCACCGGCGAGTATGACATCATCGCCCAACTCGAACTGAGCGACGACGAGGACCTGCCGGTGGTCGTGGGGGAACGCATCCACGGCGTCCCCGGGGTCATCGACACCGAGACCCACGTCGCGTTCGAACCCTGAAGGCAAGGTTTAACGACCGGCCACCCGGATTCGCGGGGGATGGGTAGCCCCGAGTCGGCGACGGCGTTCGCTCCGGGCCACGTCACGGCCTTCTTCAGCGTCCACCGGCACGAGGACCCGGTCCGCGCGGGGTCCCGCGGCGCGGGCGTGGCGACGAGCGACGGCGTTACGACGACCGTCACCCCCGCCGACGAGACGACCGTCACGCTGAACGGTGCCGAAACGGTTATCGAACCGGTCGAGCGCGTCCTCGACACGCTCGGCGTGACCGCACACGTCGTCTGCGAGACGACGCTCCCCCTCGGGGCCGGGTTCGGCGTCTCCGGGGCCGCGGCGCTGGGGACGGCGTTCGCGGCCGACGCGGCCGTCGAGATGGGTCACTCGGAGAACCGACTCGTCACCGTCGCGCACGTCGCCGAAGTCCAGTCCGGAACCGGTCTCGGCGACGTGGTGGGGCAGGCCCGGGGGGGTCTGCCGGTCCGCCTCGACCCCGGCGCGCCAACCCAGGGCCGCCTCGACGGCGTGCCCGCGACGGGGCGCGTCGAGTATCTCACTTTCGGCGACCTCTCGACGGCCGAGGTCATCGAGGGCGACGTGACCGACCTCTCGGCGGCGGGGGCGCGAGCCCTCGATTCGCTTCGGGACCGGCCGACGCCGGCCCGTCTCGTCGACGCCGGGCGGGCGTTCGCCCGAGAGGCCGACCTGCTCGTCGACGAGGTGCGCGCCGTGCTGGACGCCGTTCCCGAAGCGTCGATGGCGATGCTCGGCCGGAGCGTCTTCGCCTTCGGTACGGCGCTGACGGACGCGGGATACGACGCGTCCGTCTGCGAAATCGACCACGCTGGCGCCCGACGCCGCTGAGACCGGCGCGTACCTTTTTGTCGGCGTTTGCCGTGTGTTCACGAGTGATGGCTCTCGGCGACACGCGCCGTACGTTGTTCGAGTGGTACGACAAGTACGTCGGCGAGGCCGCGTCCCGCCGGGAGGTGTACGGCTACTGGACGTTCGTGCTGGGCTACGTCGTCGGCATCTCCGGTGTCCTCGTCTACCTGCTCGGACCGGGGGCGCCGGACAGTCCGCTGTTCCTGCAGATACGCGAGGTGGCCATCGTCCTCTCGGCGCTGGGCCTCTCGCTCGCGATGCTCGGCATCGCGTTCCAGTTGCCGGTGAGCAGGCTCGGGGTGAGGGCCGCCTCGGCGGGGGCCGTGATAGCCGTCGCGGGCGTCGGCTGGTTCGTCACCGTCTACCCGAACAACTGGCTCGGGCCGTCGAGCCCCCAGCGAACAGTCATCGCCGTCTACGTCGCTGGCGTCGGCCTGATGGCCGGGGTGGCCGTGCTGGTGCCCGTCCTGACAGGGGAGCGCTCGCTGTTCTCGGACCGCGACGCCGACCACGCAATCATCGCGGGGGAGGCCGACCGCGGTGGCCTGTTCGCCGTCTACCGGCAGAGTCCCGCGGACTGGCGCTGGCGACTGCTCGAACAGGAGGCCGTCGCGGACGGCGTCGAGGGCTTCGCGTCCCGGCCGGACGCCGAGGGCGCCGTCGACGTGATGCGCTCGAAGGTGTCCGAGGCGGGCCTGCTCGAAATCAACACGGCCGCGTTCCGCCTCTATGGCGGCGACGACACGTGGCGCTGGGACCTGCTGACGGAGGGCGGCGACACGTTGGCGACGGGCGCAGAGCGGTTCGACGACCGGGACGCGGCCGAGGAGGCGGTCAGCGTCCTGAAAGAAGACGGTCCCGACGCCGCTCTCCTCACTATCGACGGGGCGGCGTTTCAGGTCCAACGTGAGGGAACCCGCTGGCGCTGGCGACTCGTCGGTGAGGGCCGCGAACCGCTTGCGCTCGCGCCCGACACCGCCGACTCGCGGGACGCGGGCTTCGACGCCACCGACGCCGTGCGCGACGCGGCGGGCGCGGCGGACGTCCTCGCTCTCGAACACGTCGGCTTCGAGGTCCGCGAGACGGACGCCGGCTACACGTGGCGCATCGTGGACCGGGCGGGCGCCGAACTCGGCGCCGCCACGGCGACGACGGACGACCGAGCGGCGACGCGGGCCCGCATCGACGACGTGCGCGAGTCCGCGGCCGACGCGCCCGTCTTTGCCGACCCGGACCCGCACTTCGAACTCGTGGCTGACGAGGACTGGCACTGGCGCTTCGACAGCGAGGGGCGCGTCGTCGCCACCGACGCCGGCGCCCACGACTCGCGGGCCGACGCCGAGGACACCATCGAGACGATTCAATCCGCTGCGGACGACGCCGACGTCGTCGAGGGCACCGCGACGGCCGTCGAACTGTACCGGGACGACGGGTGGCGCTGGCGCCTCGTCGCGCCCGACCGGACGGTCATCCAGCGCGGGACCGCGGCCCACGATTCGCGCGCCGACGCGGAGGACGCGGCCGAACGCGCCGCCGAGGTGGCGAGCGCGGCCGAACTCGTGGAGTTCGAGGAGGCGGCGTTCCAACTGTACGAGGCCGCGGGCGGCGACTGGCGCTGGCGCCTCGTCGAGGAGGGCGGCGAACTGCTCGCGGACTCCGGCGAGGACTACGAGACGCGGGAGGCCGCCGCGTCGGGGATGACCGTCCTGAAGGAGAACGCGCCCGACGCGGACCTCCTCGAAATCGACGACGCCGCCATCGAGTTGTTCCGCGAGGACGGCGAGTGGGGGTGGCGCGTCGTGGACGAGACGGGCGAAACGGTCGCGGAGGGGCCGCCCCGCCACGAGTCGAAGGCCGCGGCGAAGTCGGCGGCTGAGGAGATGCGCGAGTCGTTCCCGGCCGCGCGCACCGACCGGGTCGGTCGCGGCGCGTTTCAGGTGTACGAGCGCACCGACGACGGCGCGGAGTGGCACTGGCGAGTCATCGCGGCCGATGGGCGGGTCCTCGCGGCCGCCGCAGAGGGCGAGACGACTCGGGACCGCGCCGTCGCCGCCATCGAGTCGTTCCGCGACGAGGCGCCCGCCGCGTCGTCGGCCGTCGTGGAGACGTTCGCGTTCGTCCTCGGCCGCGCGGACGGCGGGTGGACGTGGCGCCTCGTGGACCTGGGCCGCGAGGCCGTCGCCACGGGCGCCGCCGCGCCGGACCGGAACACCGCCCGCGAGACTGTCGACGAAATCCGCGCGGACGCCGCCGACGCGGACGTGTTCGAGCTCACGGACCCCGTGTTCAGCGTGGCGCCCGCGGACGACGGGTGGACGTGGACGCTCGTGGACGCCGACTGGACGACGCTCGCCGAGGCGCCCGAGGCGTGGCCCGACCGAACGGCAGCCACGGATGCGGCAGAACGCGTCGGCGACCTCGCGCCCGACGCCGGCGAACTCTCCTACGAGGACGCCGCCTTCGAACTGTTCGAGGACGAGGACGGGTGGCGCTGGCGCTTCATCGACGAGTCCGAACGGGAACTGGCGGAGAGCCCCGTCCGCTACCCGGACCGCGAGGCCGCACGCGCCACGGTGGACCGCCTGCGCGGCGTCGTCCCCGAAGCGAGCGTCCTCGAAATCGAGACGGCCTCCTTCGAACTGTACGAGGCCGCTGACGCCAGCGGCTGGAAATTCCGCCTCGTGGACCGCGACGGCGACACCGTCGCGCGGAGCGTCCGCACCTACGACACCCGCGCCGACGCCCGGGACGGGATGGGCACGCTGAAAGAACGCGCCCCGGAGGCCGGCGTCGTCGTCGCCGGGTAGGGCGCGCCGCTTTTCACCCGCGCCGCCGAAGCGCGGTTCATGACCGACGAGACGGTCCCCGAGGACCACCCCCGAGCGGCGTCGCTCCGCACCCGGCACCGACTCGAAGCAGGCGTCGAGGCCGGCATCACCTCCACGCAGGGCCTCATCGCGCAGGGCCGCGGCGAGGCCTTCGACTACCTGCTGGGCGAGCGAACCATCGAGAGCGCCGACGCGGCCGAACGCGCCGCCGCGGCCCACCTCCTCCTCGCGGAGCATCCCGTCATCTCCGTGAACGGCAACGTCGCCGCACTCGTGCCCGACGAGGTTGTCGAACTCGCCGCGGTGGTGGACGCCGACGTCGAGGTCAACCTCTTCAACCGCACTCCCGAGCGGATGGAGGCCATCGCGGCTCACCTTCGGGACCACGGCGCCGAGGACGTGAAGGGCCTCGCCGCTGACGCCCGGATTCCCGGCCTCTCCCACGAACGAGCGAAGGTGGACGAGGACGGCATCTACGACGCCGACGTGGTTCTCGTGCCCCTCGAAGACGGCGACAGGGCCGAAGCGCTCGGCGAGATGGGCAAGACCGAAATCGTCGTCGACCTCAATCCCCTCTCCCGGTCCCCACAGGTGGCGGCCGTGCCCATCGTGGACAACATCGTCCGCGCCCTGCCGAACGTCACGCGCCACGCCCGTGACCTGCGGGACGTCGACTCCGAGGAACTGGAGGGAATCGTCGCCGCGTTCGACCGCGAGGCGACCCTCGCCGCCGCGGAGCGGGTGATGCGCGAGGGCATCTGAGGCCGGGCGGACATCCAAACGCCTTTCTACCTCTCCGTGGTATCACCGAGTGGTATGAGCGACTTCGAGCAGTTCAGCGACGTCGGCGAGGCGGAAGTCACACGCGCCATCGGTCAGGAGTGGACCGAGGAGTTCATGGACTTCTCGGACTCGGACGTCATCATCGTCGGTGGCGGTCCCTCCGGTCTGATGGCCGCGAAGGAACTGTCCGAACGGGGCGTGCAGGTGATGGTCGTCGAGAAGAACAACTACCTCGGCGGCGGCTTCTGGCTCGGCGGCTTCCTGATGAACAAGGTCACCGTCCGCGACCCCGCCCAGCAGGTGCTCGACGAACTCGACGTCGACTACAAGCAGTCCCAGGACAGCGAGGGCCTGTTCGTCGCCAACGGCCCCGAGGCCTGTTCCGGCCTCATCAAGGCCGCCTGTGACGCCGGCGCGAAGATGCAGAACATGACGGAGTTCACCGACATCGTCATCCGCGAGGACCACCGCGTCGGCGGCATCGTCATGAACTGGACGCCGGTCCACGCGCTCCCGCGCGAAATCACCTGCGTCGACCCCATCGCCGTCGAGGCGGACCTCGTCATCGACGCGACGGGACACGAGGCGATGGCGGTCAAGAAACTGGACGAACGCGGCGTCCTGAACGCCCCCGGTCTGGAGGAGGACGCCAGCGGCATGGACTCCACCGGCGACGACACCTACGGCGCGCCCGGCCACGACTCGCCCGGCCACGACTCGATGTGGGTCGGCAAGTCCGAGGACGCCGTCG
>JBDGTS010000047.1:0-9483 GCA_042216675.1 Halobacteriaceae archaeon
CATCGTCGTCTGGTACGCGGTCATCTCCGACGCGGGGAAGTCAGCCGACGGGTCTGAGTGAGAGCCGGGCGCTCGCCCGGTGAGCGAATCGAGACGTCGCCATTCCCGGCCGATGACAATAGGCGGCCGATATATGCCTCGTCTCGGAGTAGGGCAGACCGATGCCACCCCTGACCGCCGGGATGGCGCTGGTCTTTCTGATCGTCCTCGTCGCCCTCTTTCTCTTCGTCACCGAGCCGGTATCCATCGACGTCACGGCGCTCGGCATCATGGTCGCCCTGATGGCGTTGCGGCCGTGGACGGGCATCTCGCCACAAGAGGGCGTGTCCGGCTTCTCGAACTCGGCGACCATCACGATTCTGGCGATGATGATTCTGAGCGAGGGCGTCCGTCGCACGGGACTCATCCAGCGACTGGCGAGTGCCGTCGCCGCCTACACCGGCGACGACGAACACAAACAGCTCGGCGCGACCATCGGCATCGTCGGGCCGCTCTCGGGCATCATCAACAACACCGCGGCCGTCGCCATCCTGTTGCCGATGGTGAGCGACCTCGCTCACGAGAACGGCACCTCGCCCTCGAAGCTCCTCATTCCACTCTCCTATGCGTCCATGGCCGGAGGAATGCTCACGCTCATCGGAACCTCGACGAATCTCCTCGCGAGCAACTTGGCCCGCCGCCTCGGCGCGGACTATCCGGCCCTCCACGGCTTCTCCATGTTCGAGTTCACTCATCTCGGCCTGCTCGTGTTCGTCGTCACCGCGGCGTACCTCCTAACGCTCGGCTACTGGCTCACCCCCGCGCACGTGACGCCCCGTAGCGAACTCGAGACGACCCAGAAAGAGGAGTTTCTCACCGAGGTCATCGTCGGCGAGGACTCCCCGTTCGTCGGCTTGACGATGGAGCAAGCGCTACAGCGGGTCGAATTCGAAGCGAACGTGACCCAACTCATCCGCGATGGTGAGCACCACCGCGAGCCACCGCTGTCGCTGACGATACAGCGTGGAGACATCTTCACGATTCGACTCACGGAGGACGCCCTCCGGACCCTGCACGAGGTGGAGGGAATCGAGTTCGTCCCGGAGGTGACGCCCCCCGGTGGCCTCGACGCCCTCGGGCCGGGTCAGCGGCTCGCCGAAATCGTCATCACCGCCGGGTCCGACCTCGTCGGCAAAACCGTCGAGTCCTCGGGGTTCCGGGACCAGTACCAGACGGCGGCACTGGCGATTCGTCAAGTCGGCGGAGGCGTACGAGGCCGTGCAGTGGGACGTCATCTTCCTGTTGGCCGGCGTCATTCCTCTCGGGAAGGCCTTGTCTGAAACCGGCGGCGCGGACCTGCTGGGGTCCCTCGTCGTTTCCTCGGCCGACTTCCTGCCGGCAATCGCGGTCCTCGGTCTGTTCTACCTGCTGACCGCCGCGATGACGAACCTCTTCGTGTACGGGCCCGGCGGGTACGAGTTCAGCGACTTCGCCCGCGTCGGCGGACCACTGCAGGTCATCCTCGCCGCGGTCACGACGCTCGGAATCGCGTTCTTCTGGAGTCTCTGATGGGCGCGTCGAGCGCGCTGTGTCCGTGGGGTGCCGGCCCCACCGTCAGTGCTCGCGCCGGAGGTCCTCGGCACGGAGTTCGCCTTTGGCGTGCCACGTTCGGGGGCGACACGCGACGATGACTGCGACGGCGTACACGACCCCGACGAGAGTGACGACGACGGACCCGGGGAGAAGCCCGATGGCTGCGGCCTCGACCCACGGGGCCGTCGAGAACGCCGTGATTCGGACGAACCACGCGATGAGCAACACGACGAACAGCGGAAGGTACACCCGACGAAGACGGTGTGCGATGGCCTCTTCGGCGGTGATTTTCAGCGCCGGCGAGCGGTAGTCCTCGCCGAGGCGTTCCCGCCAGTCTGCGTCGGCGAGGCCGCCGTCCGGGTCGAGGCCGTAGGCCCACACGTTCTCTTGAATGACGCGGACCCGGGTCCGCCAGATGTCGTAGCCGCGATAGCGGCGCGCCTCGATCGTCAGGAAGACGGTGAGCATGGCGACGCCGATGAGGATGATGTAGTGGGGGTTGTCGGGACTGGAGAACGCCCACGTGAGCAGCGCAGCGATGACGATGACCGCCCAGTTCGTCGTCCTGTCGAGGCGCTCGCGCCAGAACTTCATTCGGTGGATTTCCCCGCGATACAGGTGAGCCATCGCGGAACTCGGTCCCATGTCTTCATCGAGGAGTCCGGCGCCGATGTCCGGTGGAGCGTCCTCTCGCGTTTCGGTGTCCGCGTCGTCGCCGGGTCGAGGCGTCATCTGGGTTCAGGTGGTCGCGTCGGGGCTGACAGTCGGTGGTCGATGCGTGGCCTGCTCAGACGAGGAGTTGGATGTCCGCGTCCGCCATGTCTCGAATCGCCGTCGCGGCACCGACGCCAACGGTGACGCCGTCGTAGAAGTCGTCCTCGTCGTAGTCCATGAGGTCGATGGTCATCTGACAGGCCTGAAACTCCACGCCCATGTCGAGAGACGTCTGGATGAGTTCCTCGATGGTGGCGGTGTCGTTGTCGTCGATCCGCTTCTCCATCAGCTTCGTCGTCATCCGGTCCATACCCGGGAGCGCGCCGATGGCGTTCGGCATCGGCATGTTTGGGTTGCCGACCGAACTCAGCTTCAGGTTCTTGGAACGCTCGTCGTGGAGGATGTCGAGTCCCCAGAACGTGTGAAAGACGGTCACGTCGTACCCGAACGCGGCGGCGGTGCTGGCGAGGATGAGCGGGGGATACGCCATGTCGAGAGTTCCCTTCGTCGCGATGATAGACATCTTCGACTGTCCATCCGTCGTTGCGGCGACTGCCGTCTCCAGTTCCTCGATGCGAGCCGCGAGTTCAGCGCGGGAGGGGGCGTCTTCACTCGGGGACTCGGACGTGTCCGTACTCATCTGTGGGAGAGCGGTGTCGGCGCCGTCGTGTCAGCGACGCTTCGAGCGTGGTCCATCGTGATCACTCCACCTTCCGCACGTAGTGCGTGTACAGGTCGTCGTCTGCCAGTTGGTCGACGAGTTCGACGCTGGCCGTCGTCTCGGCCCAGCCGTCGATGTCGCTCATACTGCCGGGGTCAGTCGCGAGGACTTCGAGGACCTCGCCCTCGGCCAACTGATCGACGTTCTGTTTCGTCTTGACGACCGGCATGGGGCAGTTCTCGCCCGTTACGTCCAGCGTCTCGGTGACTTCGTACTGCGTCATGGTATTGACTTCAGCACCCAATACTGGACGGGTTTAGAAAAGCGTGTCGGTAGTAACCAGAGAAAAGAACAATACTATCACGGAAAAATATCTCTCTCCCCGGCCTCAGTCTTTTTACACCGAATAAAAAGATAGTAGTGTTGCGCAATAAGTGAATTACTATGCAAAGCCTTATTTGCGGGCGCTCGATAGACGGGGGTGACGATGAGCGAAGGGGATCATCCCGACTCCGACGGTACAGTCGCATCGACCACGCCGGCCGAACTGAAAGCCCGCATCGACGACGGCGAGGACGTGTTCATCCTCGACGCGCGGTCGGAGAGTGACTTCGACGAGTGGCGCATCGAGGGCGAGAACGTCGAAACCGTGAACTACCCCTACTTCGAGTTGCTCGACGGCATCCCCGAGGACCTCCATGCGGCCTTGCCCGACGACCGACGCATCACCGTCCTCTGTGCCAAAGGCGGGTCGAGCGAACTCGTCGCCGACCACCTCGACGCGGAGGGCTACGACGTCGACCACCTCGATCAGGGGATGAAGGGCTGGGCGCGGCTCTACGAGTATCGGGAACTCGACGTCGACGTCGAGGCGACGGTCGCCCAGTACCGCCGGCCGTCGAGTGGCTGTCTGGCTTACCTCGTCGTCTCTGAGGGGGACGCCGCGGTCATCGATCCGCTCCGAGCGTTCACCGACGAGTACGTGCAGGACGCTCGCGTCCTCGGGGCCGACCTCACGTACGTGCTCGACACCCACATCCACGCAGACCACATCTCAGGGCTCCGCTCGCTCGCCGCGGAGACGGGCGCGACGGCAGTCCTCCCGGCGGAGGCTGACGCTCGGGGCGTGGACTACGAGCAGCCCTACGAGACGGTCACAGACGGCGACACGCTCACCGTCGGCGACGTCGAGATCGAGACCATCCACACGCCCGGGCACACGACGGGGATGACCACGTTCCGGGTCGGTGACGCGCTATTCACCGGCGACGGCCTGTTCACCGAGAGCGTGGCGCGTCCCGACCTCGAAGACCCGGACGCCGCCCGCGACGCGGCCGAGACGCTCTACGAGAGCCTTCAAGAGCGAGTCCTGACACTCCCCGACGAGACGACAGTCGCGCCGGCCCACTACAGTGACTCCGCCGACCCGAACGACGACGGCACGTACACCGCCTCGCTGGGCGCCTTGGTGGAACAGATGGACGCCCTCACGATGCCCGAAGACGAGTTCGTGGAGTTCATCGTCTCGGACATGCCGCCCCGGCCGGCGAACTACGAGGACATCATCGCGACGAACCTCGGTCACGAGGCGCCAGACGACAAAGAGGCGTTCGAACTCGAACTCGGGCCGAACAACTGCGCGGCAAGCGAGGAGGCGCTGACGAACTGACGATGGAGCCACTCGTCTCGCTGGCCACACTCGGGGAGCCCTTCCCGCGAGGGGTCCTGCCGTATCTCCTCGGGGGGCTGCTGGTCGGCCTCGGTGCCACGGTCATCTATCTCGCTACCGGTATCATCGCCGGCGCGAGCACGTTCCTCGAATCGACGCTGTCGTACGCCTCGGACGTCGACCGGTTCAACCGCCGCAAGTACGTCCAGTCGCGCGGCTGGCGGGTCGTGTTCACGCTCGGCGTCGTCAGCGGCGCGGCCGTCTGGGGCTTCGCTCTGGCGCCCGACCCGTCGGGCTGGACGACCGACGTGCAGTGGTGGCGACTCCTCGGCGGCGGCGTCCTCGTGGGCGTCGGTACCCGCCTCGGGAAGGGGTGTACGTCGGGACACGGCGTCTGTGGCGTCGGGTCGCTGTCCAACGCGTCGCTGGTGAACGTCGCCACGTTCATGGCCGTCGCCATCGGAACCGCGCAACTCGTCGCCGCGGCGGGGGTGACGCCATGAGCGAGAGCGGACGCGGACCCCTGTTCCTGCCCGTGATTTACCTCGGTGGGCTGGTCTTCGGACTCGGTCTCGCGGTCAGCGGAATGGCGCGACCGGAAGTCGTGTTGGACTTCCTCCAGTTCGACGACTTCGGTCTCCTGTTCGTGATGGGCGGTGCCGCCGTGGTGACCGGGGCCGCCTTCGCAGTCGCCACCCAGACACTCGACCGCGCACCGCTCACCGCCCGAGAGTACACGCGCCGCGTGAAGGAGTTCGACCGGAACGTCGTCGTTGGCGGCGCGGTCTTCGGCGTCGGATGGGGAGTCTCCGGTATCTGCCCCGGTGCGGCGTACGCGAGTGTCGGAATCGGGAACTACCCCATCCTCTGGGCAGTCGCGGGAATGTTCCTCGGTGCGTACGCACAGGGCTACGTCAGATCACAGGCGGCTGAGAAACCTCGACGCTAATCCCCATGAACACACATCCTTCTCGAACGGAACGGTGCAGTCAATATTGTGTAGTAATGGCATTTAAACACAATATAGAAGAGGCAGAGTGACATGTTCGGACTCGAATCCGCGAGCGCGTCTGTGCAGGCGGCGACGACAGTCGGACTCGTCTTCGGTGAAGCGATGGCCCTGTACGTCGGGTACGGCGTGCTGAGCAGTGCGCTCGGCGATACGATGCGCGACGCACTGGGAGGTGACTGACCGTGGCGGTGTTCGGTATGAGCGCCGCGATGGCCGCGATATTCGTCGGGTTCGGCCTCCTCATCGGGACCCTGTTCGGATTCTTCGGGATGGGCGGATCCTTCCTCGTGACGCCCGCGTTGCTCGTGATGGGGTATCCGTCGACAGTCGCCGTCGGAAGTGGGCTGGCGTTCGTCTTCGGGACGAGCGTCATCGGCGCGCTTCGACACCGCGACCACGGACAGGTCGATTACAAACTCGCCGCCATCATGACCCTCGCCATGACGATCGGCATCGAAGGCGGGAAGAGCGTGGTGTTCTTCCTCGAAGCGACGGGGATGGCAGACCTCATCATCAACGTCGCCTACGTGGGGCTTCTGGCGGCTGTCGGCCTCTTCACGCTCCGAGACGCGTGGTCCGGCGCGGACGAGACGGGGACTGACCTCTCGGAACGGGTGCAAACGATCCACATCCCCCCGATGGTGACGCTCCGCGGCGAGGTCCGAGTCTCCGGTGCGATTATCTTCGCGGTGGGGCTCGCCATCGGCGTCCTCTCCGGGTTCCTCGGCGTCGGCGGGGGATTCCTCCTGATGCCCGCGATGATGTACGGCCTCGGGGTTCCGGCCGCCATCGCCGTCGGAACGGACATCCTCCAGATCACGATTTCGGGCGCCTTCGGCGCGTTCACGTACGCGCAGTCCGGGTCCGTCGCGCTCCCGGTCGTCGGATTTCTGCTCTTGGGGAGTGCCCTCGGCGCGCGCATCGGGGCGGGAGCGACGAACCTCGTCGATGAAGACGAGATCAAGGGGTATTTCGCCGCGATGCTACTCGCCGGGAGCGTCGCCGTCGCGTCGAACAAACTCGGGTCCGTCTACGACATCGGCGTCCTCAACACGCTGAGTACGGTGCTCATCTTCGGCGCGGCGCTCCTCGTTAGTGGTGCCGTCGTCCTCGCGGCCGTCTGCCGGCTTCGGAACGACCGAACCGGGACGTGGTGTCGTCTCACCACGTCGTAGGCAGGTACAGTATTGTGCCGACTATGCAAATACTTTTGAGGCTCTATCGCCTACGTCTGACTAGTAATGGCTGAATCAATGAGTGAGATGCTCCGCAAGGATATGCAGTGTGAGGGGCTGCTGGAGTGTTTCCACGACCTCAAGACGATCGATAAGGACATCTTCCAGCTGCTTCAAGACAGTCAGGAGCCACTCACCGTCGACGAAATCGCAGAACAGGTCGACCGTGAGCGGTCCACTGCGTACCGTAGCGTCCAGCGTCTGCTTCAGGCTGGCTTCATCCAGAAGGAACAGGTGAACTACGAGCGGGGTGGCTACTACCACGTCTACCATCCGCGAGACGCTGACGAAATCACGGACGAGATGCAGCGGACGCTCAACGACTGGTACGCGAAGATGGGGCAGCTCATCAGCGAGTTCGAGGAGAAGTACGAGAACGAATCTCAACCCGCGACGTCCGCTGAGAGCTGACACAGCGCTCCACGAGCCTGCGAGGGGCGACAGTGCCTGACGGCGCGTAACCGCGACCCCGAAGCGGTGTGAACCGACCTCGAAACGGGGGCGTCTCACTCCGAGGGCTACCGAACGATTTTTCCGAGAAACGAGGCGATCCGATAGAGCGCCGTATTTCGCTCGTACTGCCGCCACCCGGAATATCCGCCGGTAAGCGTCGCGGCCGTGTAGCCCGCTTCGTCGAGGTACTCGGTGGCCGTCCGGGCGACGACCCCCGCCTTACACACCGTTATGACTTCCATATCGTCCGGAATCCTGCTCAGATGCGGGTCGAGCGCGTCGAGATTCCCCTGCCGCAGTTCGTGGTATACCGGTGCGTTGGCGCTTCCCGGGATGTGGTTCTCCCGGTAGGCCTGTTCCGGACGAACATCGAGAACGAAAACGTGACCATCGGATCGGCGGTCGTCCAGTCGCGATGGGCCAATACGTCTCATCGGAGACGCCCCACGACGAGGAACGTCTCGGGTCGGGTGGCGGCGAAGTCGATTTCGAAGCCGGCATCGCGAAGCGCCGCCGTCACGTCATCGGTCGTGAAGCGTTCGTCCAACGGCGGGCCGGCCTCCCCCGTGCCTTCCGCTGACCAATCGCCGATGACGAGACGACCGCCGGGAGCGAGAACGCGTGCGAGTTCGGAACGGGCCTCTGCACTCGCGAACTCGTGATACGTCATCGTCGAGACCGCCTTGTCCAACTGGCCCGCAGCGAACGAGAGACTACCCACACCGGACGTCACGAGTTCGGTATTCGCCGGAACACCCTTCTCACGGTAGTACTCGTGCATGGCCTCTTGGACGTCGATCGCATACACGTGGTCGACGTGGGGCGCGATCGCGTCCGTGTAGAAGCCGGTTCCACTACCCAGATCAGCGACCGTCTCGGACTCACTCGGGTCGAGTGCCCAGAGAAGTTCCTCACGGGAGAGATACTGATAGCGTGTCGCCGCATCCTCCAGTTTCGCCGCTTTCGCGGCGTCGAACGTGTGATGACCCATATCCACACAGTTGTGAGTGAACGATGAAATAGTTGGCGACCCGTACGTTCACCATGTCGTTCTTTCCCAATACAATAATCGCACTAGAGAGCCCAAAGTCGCGGTTATTGTGGGGTTCTGAAGGTATCACGATCTTTCGATCTCGACACGCTTATACACGACTAACTGTGTAGTATTGGCTGTGATAAGCAATACTGAAATCGGCGCATCCGAAGTCGCGCGCCGCGTCGTTGAGGACGATGCCGCGGACATCTTCGTCCTCGACGTCCGCAACGAGGGGGACTACGAGGAGTGGCAGATTCCGGGTAGCACGAACGTCCCAGTCTACGACGAACTGCTCCAGTACGACTACTCCGGACTCGAAAATCGGCTCGATAATCTTCCCGAGGATAAAGAGATTGCCGTCGTCTGTGTCGGGGGCGTCACGTCCGCCCGTGCTGCAAACTTCCTCCGCGAACACGGATTCGACGCAAAATCCGTCCCCGATGGCATGAATGCGTGGGGGCGCGTCCATCGGGAACACGAGGTGCCCAGCGCCGACGGCATCATCCAGTTCGTTCGCCCCGGAACGGGCTGTGTGTCATATCTCGCACACGACGGCGACGAAGCGGTCGTCGTCGACCCAACCCAGTACACCGATCAGTACCGAAGCGCTGCGGACGACGAGGGTTTCGACATCGTCGGGGTCGCTGACACCCACGCACACGCCGACCACGTCTCCGGAGCGCGCCGTCTCGCCCGTGAACTCGACGTGCCCTACTACCTCCATCCCGAGGACGCGGGCGAACTCGATGAAGTCACCGAAATCGCTCATGGAGAAACCATCCCCGTCGGTGACAGGGAGATTGCTGTGCTACACACACCCGGCCACACGCCGGGAAGCGTCTCGTTCCGGTTCGGCGATGCACTCCTCTCTGGGGACACGCTGTTCCTGCGGAGCGTCGGCCGACCCGACCTCGAGGACGGTTCCGAGGCCGCCGTCCGGAAGGCGTCCGGCCACCTGTTCGACAGTCTCGCCACGCTAACCGAACTCTCAGACGGGACTGTCGTTCTCCCCGGTCACTTCAATCACGAGGAGGGACGCCCGCTCGCGACGGCGCTCGGCGACTTGCGGGCGGAGGCGACGAACGAACTCCTGAGCTACGTCGAAGACGGCGACGAGGAGACGTTCGTCGA
>JBDGTS010000046.1:0-8974 GCA_042216675.1 Halobacteriaceae archaeon
CGTCCCGGTGCGTGTGGAGGTACGTAATCACCTGCTCGGGCACACTCGGTCCCTCTGGAAGGTCACCCGATTCGAACTCGTCGATACTCACGGGCATATTACGTAATTAGCGTGCCTACGTAATGAATGTACTGTCGTACTTCGAGTACGGACCTTCTAGTAGTTTCTCGCCCGGTAGTGTTCCGGGCGCACATCGACCTTTTACTGCGCGAGCGACTGCGTCGCTCGCTTGCAAAAGCTCGACCAAAAGCCGTCCTCGTCTGCTCGCGGGCCGAAGGCCCGCTCGCACGGCCCGGGGGAGCTTCGCTCCCTCACTGCTCCCGTTGGTCGCTCGTCGGCCTCGCCTTCGGCGAGTGAATCGGCGTCTTTGCGAACGAAGTGAGCAAAGGCTCGGGGCACGACCGAAGGGAGTCACCCGGCGACCTACCGGGCTCTTCGAGCCGCTCGGTCGCCGGATGTGTCCGGCGGCCGTTCGACCGTTTGGACTGGCGGCAACTATTTTATAGGCGCGTGACAAGTCCGTCGTATGTACAAGCGCGTGGTCGTCGCCGGTGTGATTCTCGCGGCGCTCGGCCTCGGCTTGGTCGGTGCGAATGCTGTCAAGGGAGCGTTCTTCCTCGGTCCAGAAGTCCGCGGCGGCCTCGTTCTCCTCCTCGTGGGAGTCGCACTTCCCCAGCACTATCTCTACCGGAGAGACGGCGATCCGACTCGACTCGGACTGGTCGCCCTGATCGGTGGCGCTTCAGTACTGATCGTCGGATGGGGTGGTGTGCATACGTACCTGACCCACGAGCGGTTCACGCTCCCGTTGATGGGGCTATTTGCGATTCTCCTCGTCGGTGTGTTCCTCGGCACGGCCGTCCGAGAGTTGTTCCGCGGATACCGCTCGGCGGTGTGACCGGACGCCGGCCAAACGCTTATTCGCCGCCTCGTACTACTCGTATGTGACATGGCCAGTTCGACGACGGACGGCGCGGACCACACCGACGAGATCCGTCTGTGGCGCGAGGACGACTGGTGGATCGCCCAAGACGTCGACACTGGCGTCACGACTCAGGGGGAGTCCCGGACGGACGCGCTGGACAACCTCGACGAAGCGGTCGCACTGCACGAGGATGAAATCGGCCGGGAGCCGACGGACGAGGAGCTTCGAGACCTCGGTATCGACCCAGCCGACAACACGACCGGCGACGAAGAGCCGCCCGGCGTGCTCGACTGAGCGATGGCGAGACGGGCCTTCTCGGGCAGAGAAGTCGTGAAAGTGCTGGTCAACGTCGGCGGGTTCGAGTGGCGGCGGACGACAGGCCACCACGCCCAACTCTACTACGAACACCCGACGAACGAGGATGACCGGCGGCAGGTCACTGTTCCGCTTCACGACGAACTCCGCACCGGGACGTTACGAGGTATTGCTGAGGGCGCCGGTGCCGAGGACTTCGATGCCTTCTGTGCGTGGGTCGACAGGAACGCGTAGTTCCCTGTTCGGGTAGTGTATTCTACTTCCACCGAGCCTACCAGTAGAAACTCGCCCGGTAGTTTTCCGGGCGCACAAATTTAATCAATTCTATATATAGGCCGTGCCGATAGCGGAGCCACCAAACGCCGTCGATGATGCGCGTCTCGAAATCACAGTCATCTCGGGCACGCTTAACTGAGTGGCCACCGGACGATCAGAAAATGCCGGAGGACACGGAACAGTCGGACGCAGTCGCACAACTCGAAGTCTGGTGTGCTGGGGAAGAGTGGTGTCCCGTGACGACGACGTCCTCGCTCATCGGGAAGAAGTGGCATCCCGTCATCATCCATCGACTCCTCGAAAACGGTCCGAGCGGGTTCAACGAGTTGAAAGAAGATGTGGACGGCATTTCGAGCAAAGTCCTCTCGGAGAGTCTGAAGGACCTCGAAGAGAACCAACTCGTCCGCCGGGAGGTCACCAGCGAGAAGCCGTTTCGTGTCCAGTACTCACTCACCGACCACGGCGCGTCGCTCGAACCGGTCATCTACGCGATGCGGGATTGGGGCCTCAAACATCTCGCTGAGCCTGACGACTCCGCGGAGACCCAGTAGTCAGGCATGCCAGCAATCGCACCGTCGCTCCTGTTGCTCGCCGCGGCGATCGTCTTCGCCGGCGGTCTGGTCAAAGGGATAGCCGGTTTCGGCTACGCGATTGCGAGCACAGCGCTCCTTGCAACGATATTTGCGCCCTCGACGGCAGTCGTGTTGATGATTCTCCCGATGCTGGTGGCGAACGTCACGCTCCTCCGGGAACTCGACCGCGAGGCATTCACGGAGTGCCTCGCACGGTTCTGGCCGTACGGCGTCGCCGCGATGGTGGGGACTCTCCTCGGAATGGCCCTCCTGAACGTAATTCCGACGACCGCCTTGACGACCGGCTTAGGTATCTTCACCCTCGGATACGTCGCCGCGACCCAACAGCGGTACGAGCTTCCGGGCGAGCAGTTCGTCACCGAACACTGCTTCGAGGACGGTGTCGTGGCGAAGTCCGCGCTCGGATTCGTTTCCGGGCTCGTCTTCGGGGTCTCGAACGTGGCGGTACAGGTCGTCGCCTACCTCGACAGCCTCTCCCTCGACCGCTCGACGTTCGTGGGCGTCCTCGCAATGATTCTCGTCGGCATCTCCGGGATTCGCATCGGCCTCGCGTGGGGCTTCGGCATGTACCAGTCGGGATCGCTCCTTCTGTACTCCGCGTTCGTCTCAATTCCGGGCATCGCTGGAGTCACGACGGGGAAATATATGCGACAGTATATTCCGGATAGATGCGAACGCGGCGGTGTGCTCGTGCTTCTCACGGTCATCGGCGTTCGACTGCTAACCCGAGCAACGTAGCCCGCGGCGACTGACCAGCACCGGAGCGCCGTGTCAGCCGAGGACGCCGTATCCGAGCCACGCGCCGAGGACGAGGCCGTAGACGACGTGGACGACCGCGAACTGCATCATCATCTCCCGGTCGGGGTCCATGCCGATGACGCCGCGAACCCACAGCATCGCCCCACCGACCATGAGCACGATGCCGTAGACGAGCCCCGCGCCCAGCCACGTCGCAAGCGCGCTCACATCGAGTGACGCGGCAGACAGGACGGCGACGAGGACACCACCAGCGACCGTTCCGTACACGAGGTGCAGGACCAGTCCTGGCATCATGTAGTCCGCGGGGTCACCACCCTGGAACGTTGCGACCAGATTCGCCGTCGGCGGCGGCCCGCCACCCAGCGCCCGCATCACGATGGTCATCACGACCGTCGCTACGACGCCGCCGGCGAGTCCGCTCACTATCGTTGCCATGTATTGAGTTACCTCTAGTTACCCAGTTCAATCCGGTAATTCATAAGCGTCATCTAACCTCGGGGTAACGAGGTTACTTGTGGGGGGTTTTCACACACCAACCGATCTCGATCCGCGGCTCACGGAATCTGCGGTATCGCCGACGTAATCCGGTAACGTCGCCCTCAACTGCCATTTAACACGATAGTCTCCGATAGCTGACGTAGTGCTTAGCGTCGAATCTGCGTTCTACGAGTTCATTCCAGCGGCACTCTTAGAGGCTGGAGTCGCGGGAGTTGTGAACTCCCCGCTGGCCCTCGCACCGTCACTCCCCGTCGGGCAGTTCCTCTCCGCGTGGTGGATTTTCCCTGTCTCGGTGCTGTTCGCGACGATAGCGCTGGCCGCCGGCGTCTCGGGGGCGCTGTTGTTCAGCCCGTTTTTCATGCTGGTCGTCGGGCTGTCACCGTCGCAGGCTATCGGCGCCGGGCTCATGACCGAGGTTGCGGGGATGGGGAACGGCCTCCGTTCGTACGTGAATCAGGGCGTCGTCGATTACTCGACCGCGCGATGGCTTCTGCTGGCGTCCGTACCGGCTATCGTGGCGGGGTCCCTCCTCTCACACGCCGTCGATCCGGCGCTTCTCAAGGCAGTCTTCGGCGTCGGATTGGTCGTACTCGGTGGCTTTCTGACCGTGTATGACGCGCCGGAGCGTTGCGAACCCGGGGAAGGGGAGGGGACGTTTCTCCGGCGCATGAACACCGGCAACGGCGAGACGGTCGTCGAGACGACCGACGGCGAGACGTTTCGCTACGATACTTGCTGGCGGCCCCCCGGTGTCGCTCTCGCCGGTGTCGGTGCGTTCGTGACCGGTCTCATCAGCGCTGGCCTCCCGGAAATCACGACGACGCAGTTGGTCGTTCGCTGTCGCATCCCGCCGCGTGTCGCTATTGCGACCAGCGTGTTCGTCCTCGCGGTCACTGCCACCGTCGGCGCCGCGATTCACGCGCTGGCGGCCCAACCGGTGTGGTACGTCGTCGGGTGGAGTATCCCCGGTGTCATCGTCGGGAGTACGCTGGGGACTCGGGTTTCGAAACACGTCCCCGCGGACCTGATGGAAACGGCGCTGGGCGTCGTGTTCGGAGCCGTCGGCGTCCTCGTCTTGGTCGTTCAGTTGGGAATCTGACGGGAGTGCCAACAGAAAATCGGGGGAACTGCTCGGCGTCGGTGATGATTCGCCTCAGACGTCCATATCGTGTTCGTCCCTCGCGTGGGCTTTCATGTCTGCTTCTGTCTCGAACGTCTGTCCGCACTTGCCGCACTCGTGCTCGTGTTCGTGGTCGTCGTGGTCGTGTGCCATGCAGTAGCAAGGATTCGCGCTCGCCCCTTGAAGATAATCTAACCTCGACGTTACTCGGTAACGTTTAACTCACTTCGGAGTTCGACCCACGCGCCGGCCCGGAACGGCGTCTCGTAGTCGATGTCCAGTCGGCGGTACACCGTCTCCGGAACCCCGATGTCTGCAAGGAACAGCGGCCCCGACGAATCGGCCAGACCCGTCTTCGGAAGTGCGAGTGTCACCGTCCGATCGGGATCGATAGCGATTCCGCTCGGTTCGCCGGACGTCGCGTCGATTCCGGACGGCACGTCGAGCGAGACGACGGGCTCACGCCGCCGATTCATCGCGTCGATCAGGCTTCGCGCCGGTTCGCGCACGGCCCCGCTGAGTCCGTAGCCGACGAGTGTATCGACGAACGCGCTCCCGGGCACCTCTTCGAGGAGAGGCGCGGTGCCGACGGTCGTCCCGACGTCCATCTCCGTGAGAACGTCGAACTGTCGAGCGGCCGCGCCGGTCAGGTTCTCCGGGTCGCGGTCCAGCGCGACGGTCACGTCCACGCCCCGATTGGCGAGGTGCCGTGCACAGGCGAGCCCACCGCCTCCGTTACCGCCGTTTCCGGCCACGACCACGACAGGGCCGTCGCTGACGGCGCAAACGTGTGCCGCGAGGGTCCGACCGGCGTTCTCCATCATCTGACGCAGTCCGAGGCCCACGTCTTCAGTGGCCACTCGGTCGACCGCTCGCATCTGTTCAGCAGTCACGGACGAGACCCGGATGCCGTCGACCGTTCGGAAGGACCTCTCGGCCATACCGTCCTCTGCCCGTCAGTCCCTAAAAGTATACTCGGCGTGGACTGAGTACACACTCTTTGCCGTCGAGACGAACGTCTACCCATGAGCGACGACGCGACTGGCGCATCGGAAGTCGTCCTCTCGTACTCCCCCACGGACGACCGAACGAAGGCGGAACTCGATAGCGACTCGTACCGCGCCTATCTCCGGCGAACGCGGTCGGGGCGGGTGTCGAGCGGCGAGGAGCGGGCCGAGTTCGTCAGCGACGGCTGTGGGCGAACTCACGAGGTGACGCTCCGCGTCGAGTCAGTCAGAGGTGGCGACACTATCGGCACCGAGACGGCGTTCGTCTTCGAGGCGGCAGACGGCTGACGGGGTTCTCTGACACCGACGATGTGGGCACGTGGCTCTTTGTGGTTGGCGACGAACGCTTGCGTATGGTTTCGAACACCCGCCTCTACGGCGCCGCCATCGCCGCCGCGTCGGGGCTATACTCGCTCTGGAGCGTGACCACGGCGGACCGGATGAGCGCCGGCGCGTGGCTCATGGCCGTCGTCGGCATCGTCGTCATCGTCCACAGCGCGATTCTCCTGACGGACGTGGCAGACCGCCTCGGGAGCGCCAGCGGACCGCTGATGGTCGTGTACGCCCTCGTGATGCTCCTCAATCAGGCGCTTCTCGGTTCCGGAATGATGGGCGACGGCACGGGAACCGACGATGGAATGGGCGGCACCGGGATGGCGAGTCAGATGGGGGACACGGCGCCCGCCGCGAATATGGGTTGGGACGCCGGAATGGTCGCACTCGCCCTATTGATGCTCGCCAGCGGTCTCATCATGATGCGAAACGGCGGGATGAGGCGCGATTCGGACGCGATGTGACCCATCGCGGTTACCGCGAGGTAGCTCTGCGTTTCTTTACGGCGGCGTGCGTGGGCCCGCTATGGAAGAGTTCGACTTTCTCGTCATCGGGTCCGGATCGGGGCTGGACGTCGCCAACGTCGCGGCGAACCGCGGGCAATCGGTCGCCGTCGTCGAACGTGGACGCATCGGCGGGACGTGCCTCAATCGGGGCTGTATCCCATCGAAGATGCTGTTGTACCACGCCGACGTGCTCGAAACAGTCGAGCGCGCCGACGAGTTCCACATCGACGCCGAGGTGAACGACGTGGCGTTCGCCGACATCGTTGCGGAAGTCAACGAGGAGGTACACTCCGACTCGGAGTCGATTCGGCGGGGGCTCCGCTCGTCCGACCAGCACACGCTGTTCGAGGGCGAGGCTCGCTTCGTTGACGACCACACCGTCGAAATCGCCGGTGGCGACGACGGCGCGCGAGTCCGCGCCGACACGATACTCATCGCGGCGGGCACGCGCCCGGCCGTTCCGGACATCGAGGGCATCGGCGACGTGGACTACCTGACCAGCACCGACGCCCTGCAATTGCAGTCGCCGCCGGACCACCTCGTCATCGTCGGCGGGGGGTACATCGCGGCGGAACTCGGGCACTTCTTCGGGACGTTCGGGAGCGACGTGACCATCGTCGGCCGGCGGCCGAACCTCCTCCCGGAAGCCGACGACGAGGTTGCCGAGGCATTCACCGCCCGCTACGCCGACCGCTTCACCGTCTACACGGGCCACGAGGTGACAGCCGTCTCGGAGCGCGACGGCGAGGTAACCGTCGAGGCGTGCCCCTACGAGTACGGGGACGCCGGCGGCGTCGTCGAGGAGGCGGACCCGGTGACGGTGTCCGGCGACGCACTCCTGCTGGCGGCGGGCCGGACCTCGAACGCGGATACCCTGAACCTCGACGCGACGGACGTGCGGACGGACGACTTCGGATTCGTCGAGACGGACGAGTACCTCCGTACCGACGCCGACGGCGTCTGGGCGCTCGGCGACATCGTTGGGGAATACCTCCTGAAGCACAACGCCAATCACGAGGCGCGCACCGCCGTGCGGAACATTTTCGGCGACCAGTTGGAGGCGGTGGACTACTCGGCGATGCCGTTTGCCGTCTTCGGGTCGCCGGAGGTGGCGGGCGTCGGAGCGTCCGAGTCAGACCTCCAACACGAGGACCGCGAGTACGCGACGAACACGTATCGGTACGAGGACACCGGTCGCGGTGATGCGATGCATGCCGAGGGATTCGTGAAGGTCATCATCGACCTCGACGGTGAGATTTTAGGCTGTCACATCGTCGGCCCCGACGCCTCGACGCTCGTTCAGGAGGTGGTGGTGGCGATGAAGTCCGGGTCGGGGACCGTTCAGGACATCCGCGAGTCGGTCCACATCCACCCGGCGCTTCCGGAAGTCGTCCAGCGAGCGTTCTCGGGGCAGTTCAGCCGCGCCGGCGACCACCACCACGGCCACTGAGGGGCCGGCTTACGGCCGGGTAATCCGATTACTCGGACGTTCGCGTGACCTTATCCACGCGACGGCCATACGTCGAAGTGTAATGACGAAAGCCGCAATCGTAATTCTCGCTGGCACAGAGTCGCACGCAGACACCGGCCGCCTCGTGAACGGACTGGAGGCCGCAAAGGAGTTCGCGGAGACCGAGGGCGACGAGGTCGAACTCATCTTCGACGGCGCGGGTACGCAGTGGATTCCCGAACTCGAAGACGAGTCTCACGACTACCACGACCTGTACGCGGCCGTCCGCGACGACACGTCGGTCTGTGACTACTGCTCGGGCGCGTTCGGCGTCGAGGACGCCGTCGCCGACGCTGGCCTCGTCACCCTCGACGACCACGAGGGCCACCCGAGCATCCGATCGCTCGTCGACGACGACTACGAAATCATCACGTTCTGAGGCCAGCACCGGCCGAGTCGTTGAATGAGGCGGGCGGCTCCCACTTCCGCCGAGTCTACTAGTGGTTTTTCGGCCGGTAGTGTTCCGGCCGCACATCGACCATGTCGTACTTCGTCGGTGGCGTCGTGGTCGGGGTTGGCGCCCTCCTTTTGCTCGTGGTAGCCGTGCTCGGATTCACGGCCCCCGAGCGCTTCGACCAGCCGTGGGGGCCGCGCGTCGTACACGGCTTCGCCTACGGCGGCTTCGTGTTCGCGACGATACACGCTGCCGCTCTCGGGACTGACGTCGCGGGCCTGATCGTTCCGTTGCTCGCCCCTTCTGTGACGTTTCTCGCGTACGTGCTTCTGCTTCGACTCCTGGTACTGCGGGGGAGCGGGGCGGCAGCGTCGGCCGGTCAATAGCCGTCCCAGAGGCCGAGAAGCCGGTCAACGACGCGGTCGGTGAACGATTGCCGATGGATGGTGTAGAGGTACGTGACGCGGTCCGGATTCGTCACCTCGTAGACGACGCTTCGTCCGTCCCGCTCTTTGGTGACGAGGTCGGCGTCGGCGAGTTTTGAGAGATGCCAAGAGACAGTCGATTGGGCTTTGTCGAGGCGGTCGCTCAACTCGGTCGTCGAGAGCGGGCCGTCCGAAAGCAGGTGTGCGAGAATGCGGCGGCTGTACTCGCGGCGCAGCGCGTTCATCACCGTCTGGTCCGCCTCGTCGAAGTCCGCAGCCGGATAGTACCGCGTGTACTTGCCGTCGTCAGAGA
>JBDGTS010000029.1:0-8117 GCA_042216675.1 Halobacteriaceae archaeon
ATGGCAGTGTGGGTGATGCGGACGAGCGCGTCCGTCGGCTCGCTGATTTCCGGTTCAGGACCCTCCTCGACTCGCACGTCGCCTTCGCCGTAGAACACTGCGGCGTCCATACCCGTCGTTCGACGCCGCGAGTAAAAAGCCGACCGACACCGGTCCCGTCCCGGACGCCAAACGGCGATTCAGCTGGAGCCGTCGACGGGTGACGCGTCGAGCGAGAGCTCTTCGTCGCCGATGGAGGCCTCCGGTTTCAGTAGCCGCCCCCGGTCGAACTCCGCGAGGTCGTCGCCGTCGGCGACGCGCGTCGGCCAGTCCGGGTTCTCGAGTGCGCTCGTCCCGAGCGTCAGGAGGTCCGCCCCGTCTTCGAGGACCTGGCGTGCTGCCTCGGGCGTGCCCAGGCCGCCGTTGGCGATGACGACCGTGTCGTCGGTGACGTACTCGAGGGCGGCTTCCGCGAGCGACGGGCCGTCGTCCCCGAACGTCGGTTCCGTGGCGTAACGTTCGGTCGTGTGGACGTAGTTTGCGCCGGCAGCCGAGAGTTCCTCGAAGAACACGGCCGCTGCGTCCTCACCCTCGGGCCACTCGTAGCCGTAGTCGGTCACCATCGACTGTGACACGCGGACGCCGACGACGAACTCCTCGGGTACTGCCTCCGCGACGGCGGCGACGACCTCGGCGGGATACCGGACGCGAGCGTCCGGCTCCCCGCCGTACTCGTCGTCGCGCTGGTTCATCTTCTTCGAGAGGAACTCGTTGAGGAAGTAGCCGTTCGCGGCGTGCAGTTCCACGCCGTCGAAGCCGGCGTCGTGGGCGTTCGTCGCGGCGTCGACGAACCCCTCACGCGCCGTCTCGAGGTCTTCTTTGGTGGCTTCCTTCGGCTCGGGATACGTCCCGTCGCCACCGTAGGCTTCGTTCTTCTCGCCGTCCGGCTGGACTGCCGACGGCGCGATGGTCTCCTGGTCGGCGTCCTGTGGAATCCCCTGGTTCTGGGCACCGCTGTGCATCAATTGCGCGAACACCGCGGCGTCGGCGTCGTGGACGGCGTCGGTGACCTGCGTCCACGCGTCGACGTGGTCGTCCGTGACGAGCCCCGGCTGGTTGCGATACCCCTTGCTGTAGGCGTCGTCGGTGTAGACCCCCTCGGTCACGAGAAAAGAGAAGCCGCCCTCGGCGAACTTCGCGTAATACTGGGCCATCCTGTCGGTCGCACACCCGTCGTCGGTCGCGCTCACCCGCGTCATCGGCGCCAGGCCCACGCGATTGTCCAGTGTCAGTGCACCTAGCGACGTCGAATCGAACAGCATCTTGTGAGGGTCTATGAGCCGAACCTGAATAATCGCTCGGTTTTGATACACCAAACTGAACTGGCACGTCTGGGGCCGGCCAGAGCGTCCGTCCGTCTCCAGGACGCCCTCCACCGGGACCGAAGAACGGACCGAGCCAGTCGAAACCGAAGCGTGACTACCGCGACTGCAGTCGCAGGAGTCGCTACAGTCCGAGGAACTCTTCGGCGTTCTCGAAGAGAATCTTCCGCTGGACGTCCTCGTCGAAGTCGGTGTGCTTGGCGAAGGATTCGAGCCAGTCCTCGGGGTGAATCATCGGGTAGTCGGTGCCGAACATGACCTTGTCCTGCAGGACCGACCCGGCGTAGTGGAGCACCTGGTCGTCGATGTACTTCGGAATCCACCCGGAAAGGTCCATGTAGACGTTGCCCTTCTGCTGACAGACGGCGAGTTGCTCTTTCTCCCAGGGGAAGGCGGGGTGGGCCAGCAGAATCTGGAGGTCGGGGTGTTCGGCGGCCACGCGGTCGACGAGCAGGGGGTCACCGTACTCGATGCGGAGGCCGCGCCCGCCCGGACTCCCTGCGCCGAGCGTCGAGTTACCGCCGTGGAAGATGACCGGCACGCCGAGGTCTTCGATGGTGTTCCAGAGGTGGGTGTGGCGGTCGTCGGAGGGGTCGAATCCCTGGGCTATCTGCTGGAACTTGAATCCCGAGAGGTCGAGGTCCTCGACGCACCGAATGGCCTCCTGGACGCAGTCGTCTTTCAGCGGGTCGACGCTGCCGAAGCCGACGAAGAAGTCGGGGTGTTCGTCGCGAACCTTCGCGACGTAGTCGTTGGGTACCGGCGGACTCCCGGTGTTGGTCTCGGCGTCCCACCCGAGGAGGATGGATTTCCCGATGCCGACCTCCTCGTACTCGGCGAGCATCTCCTCGTAATCCCAGGTCTCCAGGTCGGTTCCGAACTTGTTTGCGGCGTCTTCCATCATCTCGCCGCCGGCGTCGTGCAGGAACTCGCGCGTCGGCTGGTGTGCGTGCGTGTCGACTAGCCGCTGGCTGTCCATTCCGGGAAGTTCGACGTCCATAGCGGACAGTACACCCAGGTGAATAAAATCCTGTGGGTTAGGGGGTCTCCCCGCGGCTGGGAGGGCACACGACGCTGGCGTCACCGTCCTGTCTCGCTCACTCGAAGTCCGGCTTGCGGTCGTTGAGGAAGGCGTCGACGCCCTCCGCGTGGGCGTCCGTGTCGTACGCCAGCGTCTGGAAGTGTGCCTCGCGGTCGAGTCCCTCCTGCCACGACGCGCCCAGGTTGTCGTGAATCGCCTGTTTGGCCAGCGCGATGGATTCCGTCGGCTGGTCGCGCAGCGTCTCGACCAGTGATTCGACCCGGTCGTCGAGGTCGTCGTCGGGGACGACCTCGTTGACGACGTCCATCTCCGCCGCCTCTCCCGCCGAGATGAGCTTCCCGGTGAACGCCAGCTCTTTGGTCTGCCGGAGGCCGATGAGCCGGGGCAGGATTGCGGTGCCGCCCAGGTCCGGAATCAGGCCGACGTTGATGAAGGACGCACCGAACCGGGCGGACTCGGCGGCGTAGGCAAAGTCAGCGACCGCGGTGAGCGCCATCCCAGCGCCCACGGCGTCGCCGTTGACCTTCGCGACGACCGGGACGGGCGCGGTCAGGACGGCTTCGGCGACGCGACCGAGCGTCGTGCGGACGCGGTCGTAGGCTTCGCGTGCCGATTCGTCTCGGGCGGCCATCGCGTCGATGTCGCCCCCCGCGCTGAAGGCCTTGCCCTCGCCGGTGATGACGACGGCGTCGTGGTCGGCGGGGTCGAGGTCGGTCAGTGCGTCCGCGAGGTCGCGTGCGACGTCCGCGGTCATCGCGTTGTACGCGTCCGGTCGGTCGAAGGTCACTCGTCGAACGGACTCGTCCTCTACGTGCATGTCTCGTCCCTCGGGGACGACCCACAATTACCCTTCGTTGCGTTCCTGTCCACCGACTCCGGGAAACAGGTCCGACAACAGCGCGTCCTGTGCCCGGTGGAGCCGCTCCAGGAACGCCGTTTTGCTGATGTCGAGGGCGTCCGCGACGTCGTCGGCCGTGGCTTCCCGCGGCACCTTGAAGTAGCCGAGTTCCAGCGCGCGCCGGAGGCTCTCTGCCTGTGCCGGCGTGACGTTCCACTGTTTCTCGACGGCGTTGTCCTCGTCGGGCCGCATCGAATAGACGCGTTTGAGTTGGATGCCGACCGTCTGGCCGGCGGTCTCCAGTACGTCTTTGAGGATGTCGTTCCCGACGACGGCCCCGGCCAGGATGGCGTTCCCGTCCTGGTAGGTCAGCGACTCGACCATGAAGCCCGTACTGATGAGTTCGTGGACGACGCAGGGATTGAGCGAGAGGCACCGGTAGTTGTAGCGGCCGTCCGTCTCCGCCTGGTAGAGGTAGCGGATACGGTCGTCCTCGTCGAGGACCTGGGTGAGGTCGTCGTTGGGTGCCGAACTGAACCGGAGCAACACGTTGCCGTCGTCGCGCAACAGGGGCGGTGCAGCGTCGATGGTCGCCCCGGCGCTCTGTGACGCGTCCGCGAGGGGGCACTCGTCGCCCTCGATGCGGAACTCGGTCATCAGGCACCCGTCGATCATCTACCCCACCGTCGGGGACGGCAGCATATAAAACCCGTCTATGGACTGCATAATTAGTAAGCAAGAACCGCCCGTATGGGTATGTGTACAATGAACGTCGAGGAAGTCAAAGCACGTGCGGAACCGCGGGCGTTCAACCCGCAGGACGACCTTCCGGAGGAGTATCGGAAGGCAGCGACGCGAATGCTCGAGTTCCACGCGAACAGCGAGATAATGGGGGCGTACCTGGAGCGCCCGTTCATCCGTAAAGCACCGAGCCTGGAACGGAAGATGGCGTTCAGTGCCAAGGTACAGGACGAAATCGGTCACGGGCAGTTGCTCTACCGCGCGGCCGAGTCGCTCGGTATCAAGACGCGCGAAGAGATGCTCGACGACCTGGCCGAGGGCAAGGGGAAGTTCCTCAACTGCTTCCACTACCCGATGGACTCGTGGGTCGAGACGCCGATGATCGCCTTCTTCGTCGACGGTGCCGCGATGCGCCGGCAGGCGACGCTCAAGAAGTCCAGCTGGGAGCCCTACGCTCACGCCATGGACAAGATCTGTTTCGAGGAAGGGTTCCACGTCAAGCACGGTGAGAGCATCCTCGGCGAGCTGATGAACGGCACCCGGAAGGAGCAAGAGATGACCCAGGAGGCCTTCGAGAAGTGGTGGCCGCGCATCCTGCAGTTCTTCGGTCCCACCGACGAGGACTCCTCCCACCACGACTTCTCGGCCGACACCGGCCTGAAGGTCATGACCAACGACGAACTCCGCAACGCGTTCCTCAACACCTACCTCCCCAAGGCCAAGAAGTACGGCCTGGAGATTCCGGACGAGCCGCGCATCCGCGAGAACGACGACGGCACCTTCGACGTCGTCGAGGACGACCTGGACTGGGACGAGTTCTTCACCATCGCGAAGAACGACTACGAGCCCGGCGTGGGTCAGATCGAAGGGCGCAAACACGCACAGGACGCAGTCGAGTGGGTCCGCAACGCCCTCGACGAACAGGAAGCACTCGCAGCGGGCGGTCACTCACCACAGGCGGCTGACTAACAATGATCTGGGAAGTATTCCGACAGAACCAGGCGGGCGACTATCACACCCACTGTGGCAACGTTCACGCACCCGACCGCGAGATGGCACTGCTGTTCGCGGAAGTCCAGCACGGTCGCCGGAAGCCGACCAACAGCCTCTGGGTCGTTCCCCAGGACGAAATCGGCGAAGTCGACGCCGAGGACACCAAGTTCGGCGGGACGACGAACAAGTCCTACCGGTTCGCCCGGACCTACAACGTCGAACCGGCGGCCGAAGAGGTCGAAGCCTCCGAGAAAGAGCTCAACGAGGCCGAGCGCAAGCGGGGTGAGGCCTGATGGCGGCCGCTGACGACGCCGAGTTCGCCGACGCCGACGACCTCGACGCCGAGACCGAAGAGGCAGTCCAGGACCTGCTCTTCCGCCTCGCCGACGACGAACTCGTGCTGGCCGAGCGCTACACCGAGTGGCAGGTCCGCGCCCCGACCCTGGAGTCGGACATCTCGCTGGCCAACATCGCCCAGGACGAACTGGGGCACGCGCGTCTCTGGTACGAGGTCCTCAAGGACTTCGGCTACGACGAGACCGACCTCATCTGGGAGCGCGACGCCGAGGACTTCCAGCACAGTACCCTCGTCGAACAGCCCTTCGAGGAGGGCGACTGGGCCGACCCCATCGTCCGAGGCTACCTCTACGACGTGGCCGAGGAGGTCAAACTGAACGCGCTCGAGAACTCGACGTTCGCACCCATCCGCGACCGCGTCGGCAAGGTCAAGGGTGAAGAGGACTACCACCTCGAGTTCGCCCGGAACTGGCTCAAGCGCCTGGCAGCCGACGACGATGGCCGTGAGAACATCCAGGCCGCCGTCGACCGCCTCTATCCCTACGCACTGACGCTGTTCGAGCCGACCGACAAGGAGGTCGAGGCGACCATCGTCGACCAGGGGCTGCGCGGCGAGGACCTCGTGGAACTCCGCGACACGTGGCACGACCGCGTGGCCGACTTCCTCGAATCCATCGGCATCGAGGTCCCGGGGATGGACCTTCCCGACCAGTACGACGTGCACATCTCGCCGAACGACCTCCCCGAGCACGTGGGCCGGGACGGCGACCACACCGAGCACTGGGCTGTACTGCTCGACGACATGACCGAAGCCTACGACTACCTCGACCGCGACTACGCGACCCACATCATGGACGATGAGTAGTAACTACGAGCGCCCCGACGGCGACGACGACGCCACGCCCTGTGGCTACACCGACTACGAGAGCGCCGACGTCGAGTACGACGAGAAGGAATCCGTCGACGGCGACGTCCCGGCCACCGGTGACGGCGCAGAGGGCGTCGCCCGTCGCGTCTGGGAGGCGCTCTACGAGGTCGAGGACCCGGAAATGCCCATCTCCATCGTCGACCTGGGCCTCGTTTACGGCGTGTCCGTCGAAGACGGCGTCGCCGACGTCGACATGACGCTGACGTACACCGGCTGTCCCGCTCGCGACATGCTCATCAACAACGTCAAGCAGTCCGTGGCCGCCGTCGACGGCATCGAGACCGCCAACGTCACCATCGTCTGGTCGCCCGGCTGGACCGTCGACATGGTCACCGACCAGGGCAAAGAAGCGCTCCGTGAATTCGGACTGAGTGTGTAACAATGAGTCGACTTGACCCAAGCGTCGATACGTCAGGCGAGTTCGAGGGGGCCGAGTGCCCCTACTGTGGCTCGGAGAACACCGAGCGCGACCACCCGAAAGGGCCGTCGCTCTGCCGGTCGATGCACTACTGTAACGACTGCGAACAGCCCTTCGAGAAGTTCGAGTGACGGCGGCGGCCTGCCCGTCACCTTCTCGCGCAGAGAAACCGCGCGTAAGCTTCATTGACGTGCCGCCCGAAGTCGGCATGCAGAGGACGGGGCAAGCCTCCCAGAGGTGCTGTCCGGTCCGCGAGCCACGCTGGCTTGGCTCGGTAACGCCGGCATCCGACGTGTACTCTCCCGAGGAGACGACCGTCCGTGCCGGGGCTGGTCTGTGGCCAGCAGAACCTCACGACGGCAGTCGTGGACGAAGTCAGCTATCCTAATGTCATACCACCCCGGTCGTCGGTCCCCGGTTCGGTACCGGGGACGACCGCGCGACCGGTTTCGACGTATCACGATGAACTCCTTCGATAGTCGCGACGCTGCCGAAGGCGAGGCTGTCAGGCGACGCCAGCAGCGCGCCGGACCCAGTCGTTGTTCTCGACGGCGCTGCGCCGGTCGGCCAGACGGTCGTCGTTCTTCGGTCCGTTCCCACGCGTCACGTCCAGGAAGCGGTCCCAGTCCAGCGGTCTGTGGGTGTAGGCGTCTCGCTCCTCGTCGTAGACGACGAGGTCCGGTACCTCCAGGTCGTACTTCTTCAGTTTCGGGACGTAGAAGTCGTTGATGAAGGTGTGGCGGAGTTCGTCGTTCGTCCGCACCTTGATGCCCCACTCCAGCAGCTCGTCCGTGTGGTCCGAATCGTCGTTCGGCGGTCCGTAGAACCGGAGCGTCGGCCCCGCCCACCGGTCGACGGCGTCCTGGATGAGTTCGCGTTCCTTCCTGGACCCGGTGGCCAGCGAGCGGACGATGTCCTCGCCGTGTTTGACGTGATAGGACTCCTCGTAACAGATTTTGCGGAGCCCGCGTGCGTACGGCGCGTAGGACGACTCCGTGAGCGACCCCTGGCGGAACACCGCTGCGCCGTCGATGAACATGGCGATGTATCCCGCGTCGGCCCACGTCGGCGTGGCGTAGTTGACCCAGTTGATGTACTTCGCCTCCCCGGCGAGCAGTTCCTGCATCATCTCCTCGCGGTCTTTCAGCCCGAGCGTCTCGGCGACGCGATACAGCACCTGGGCGTGGCCGGCCTCGTCTTGCACCTTGGCGCTCATCGACCGTTTCCGCCGGAAGGTCGGGGCCTTGGTGATCCACTCTTTCTCCGCGACGGTCCCCATTATCTCGCTGTTGGCGTGGAACTGAATCATCCGCTGGGCCGCCCGCCTGTACTCCTCGGGCAGGTCTTCGGACGGTTCGACCTGTTCACCGTTCTGGACGCGTTCCTTGAGACGCCGGACGCTACCTCGACTCATACGGGGATTGGTCATGCGCGATGTCAAAAAGTGGGTCGCGTCGCAAGATCGTTTAGAATCAGGTCGACACTGACCGCAACGAAGT